>NZ_JBDLZZ010000062.1:0-516 GCF_040049115.1 Flavobacterium aestuarii | reverse complement strand
ACTTTTCGGTGGCCAGTAAGGAAATCGAGCGAGGCAAGGGTACACGTGGCCGGGGAGCCGAGGGAAAGCAGAACGTTGCGGTGATGGCCGAAAGCACCCCGTTGGAAGATATCGAAACGGGCAAAAAGGAGAAGCATGTGCGTTATTTCAAGGCCAGGGTACTGGATAGCCATCAAAGTGAAGGAATCAACGGCGTGGTCAGGGACTGCATGGAGGATGATGCCATCGTATTTTCGGACAAAAGCACTTCTTACGTTGACATCTCCGATCTGGTGGAATTGCACGTCACCGAGAAATCAGACGCCAAAACCACCAAGGAAACACTCAAATGGGTGCATATCGCAATCAGTAATGCAAAACGGACATTGCTGGGCAACTACCATAAAATCAAAAGGAAATACTTACAGTTGTATCTCAACGAGTTTATTTACAAATTAAACAGACGGTATTTTGGAGACAAACTCTTTGACAGACTAGTAATTGCGAATATAACAGGTGCATAAACGGATAATCAGA
>NZ_JBDLZZ010000061.1:0-518 GCF_040049115.1 Flavobacterium aestuarii | reverse complement strand
CTGCTGCTGGAACTGATAAAAAAGAAGAACATCAGTTTTCTGCAGGCGACTCCAACCACCTGGCTGATGCTTTTGGATTCTGGCTGGTCAGAGCCACTGCCGCTCAAAGCCCTCTGCGGTGGCGAAGCCCTGCCAGCAGACCTGGCCCGGGAACTTCTGGTAAAGTGTGATAGCCTCTGGAATATGTATGGCCCGACAGAAACTACTATCTGGTCTACTATAAAACAGATAAAAGCCGGCGATCCATCAATTACTATTGGCAAGCCTATTGCAAATACGCAGATTTATATAGTTGACGATCATGGCCTGCTTGCGGCACCTGGAAAAATAGGCGAAATAGTCATTGGCGGTGACGGAGTGGCCAAAGGGTATTGGAACAGGCCTGAGCTTACATCCGAAAAATTTATTGAAAACAGGTTTTATCCTGGCAAAGGCGATATCCTGTACCGTACAGGCGATCTGGGCAGGCTGCTTCCGGATGATGAAATAGAATGCTTAGGACGCCTTGACCAGCAGGT
>NZ_JBDLZZ010000060.1:0-550 GCF_040049115.1 Flavobacterium aestuarii | reverse complement strand
GGACTTTGGCAGCCAAGGGAACCCGCATGACTCAAGAGTTTGCGGCTTTTTTAAAAGAAATTAATAGATAACACCGCTACCGACTGCAATACAATTGGGAACTTTTTCGGAATCAACGGCAAAAAACTTCAAAGGCAATACAAGAAACACCTGAGTTCCTTTAATATTTGGGCTCCACGCCAACATGCCCACCAGTGGATTATTTATCCTGAGAATATAGGCACACATTTATCAATTGACGAAGTGGCTCTGTCTCAGGGAGAACTCTATACCATTGTGACCAACAAGAAAGCAAAAGGCAAAAAAGGCTCCTTAGTGGCTGTTATAGCAGGAACCAAGGCTGATCAAGTGATTGAACACATCTGTAAAATTGATTACAAAAAAAGACAATCCGTAAAGGAGATAACACTCGATATGGCCAATTCCATGAAGCTAATCGCAAAGAAATGCTTCCCAAGAGCCATACAGGTCACCGATAGGTTCCATGTTCAAAAATTGGCATTGGAAGCATTACAGGAGATTAGGATAAAACATCGCTGGGAAGCTATGG
>NZ_JBDLZZ010000059.1:0-557 GCF_040049115.1 Flavobacterium aestuarii | reverse complement strand
AAGAAAGGAGAAAGAAAAGGGGAGGGAGAAAAAGAGAGAGGGGGGAGAAAGAAAGAGGGAGGGGAGGGGGGAGGAGAGGGAGGAAGAGGAAAAGGGGAAGGGAGGGGAAAAGGGAAAGAAAAAGAAGAAGAAGAAGAAGGGAAGGAAAGGAAGGAGAAAGGGGGAAAAGAAAAGAAAAAGAAAAGGAAGAAGGGGAGAGGGAAAAGGGAGAAGAAAAAGAGGAAGAAAGGAAAAAGAAGAGAAGGAGAAAGGAAAAAGAGGAGAGGGAAAAAAGGGGGAGAGGGGAGGGGGGAAAGAAGAAAGAGAGAAGGAGGGGGGAGGAAAAGGGGGGAAGGAAAGGAAGGGAAAAGGGGGAGGGGGAGGAGAAAAGGAAAAGGGGAGAAAGAAGAGAGGAAAAAGAAGGGGAAGGAAGAAAGGGAGGGAGGAAAAAGAGGAGGAAAAGAGAGGGAAGGGGGAAGGGAAGAAGAAGAAGAGAGAAGGGGAAGGAAAGAGAAAGAAGGGAAAAGGGAAGAAGAGGAAAGAAGGAAAAAGAGAGAACGGAAAGAGTCTCTGGTAAG
>NZ_JBDLZZ010000058.1:0-639 GCF_040049115.1 Flavobacterium aestuarii | reverse complement strand
ACGTCAGGCTGTGAAAAAACCTCTTTTTTCGATAGTTGCAAGGCAAAAAACCTGTCCTCAAACCGCAATACAACCCTTTTAAAGCAAGCTGTTTTTTAGGCAGCAATTTGTGTCTTATTTTCGATAAAGGGGTAAAAAAGCTTTAAATAGGTCATTTTTATAACAACAAAACCTTTTGTTGGGTATTTGGCATTCCAACTCTTGATTTTGGCAATCAAGTCGGGCACGCCTAGGATATTTATCGAACGTTTGATATTGTAAACAAGCATAATCAAACTGTGTTCGCCGTTTACTTTTTCCAGTCCCGTTAAATTGGTGTGATTATAGCCCCATTGCCGCTTGATGGTGCCAAAAATATGTTCGTTTATCTCTTGTCGTTTTCGGTACAATTGCGGATTCTCTTGGTAGCGTTTGTTATTTTCTTCTACAGCATCGGCATACTGGCTTCTGTCGATTTCTCTGCCACCTGCTCTACTAGTACATAAATGTTTTACGGGACATTCTTTGCATTTAGGGGTTCGGTATTTTTTAAAATTATAGCTGTCTCTATCCGTAGTTTTCTTATGCCAACTACCCGTAGTTTTTAGTGTTTCGCCTTGTGGGCAAGTGTAGGTATCGGTGCTTTGATTGTATTGGAAC
>NZ_JBDLZZ010000057.1:0-656 GCF_040049115.1 Flavobacterium aestuarii | reverse complement strand
AACGTCAGTCTGTGAAAAAACCTCCGTTTTAATTGCAAACAAATATAGTAAAATACTGTTGTTAAAACAGGAATTTTCGTATTTTTAAGAATGCAACATATCTCAGGAATTTCCCGCCACCAAATGCGTATTTCCAGTCTGGAAGACGCTATAGCTTCAGATAATCAAGTGCGATTTATAGATGCATTTGTAATGTTTGTTGACCTCTCCAAACTTGGTTTTTCTGTACAGACGATCAAAAGTGAAGGCCGTCCGAGCTATAACACCAAAGTGTTTCTTAAAACCTATTTGTACGGCTATCTCAACGGAATAAGAAGCTCTAGAAAATTAGAAAAAGAATCCTTCAGAAATATTGAAATGCAATGGCTTTTGGAAGACATTCGTCCAAACTACCACAGCATCTCAGATTTTAGAAAAGACAATCCCGTTGCCTTGAAAAAACTATTCAAATTATTTGTCTCCTTTTTGAAAGATGCCGATTTAATAGCAGGCGAAACCATTGCCATTGACGGAACCAAAAGCCGTGCGCATAATAGCAAAAAGGCTAATTTCAACCAAAAGAAAATAGACAAGCACCTAGAATATATTGAAACCAAAACTCAAGAATATCTTGATGCTATGGAAGAAAACGATGCAAAGGAGAACTCTGAAAAAAT
>NZ_JBDLZZ010000056.1:0-678 GCF_040049115.1 Flavobacterium aestuarii | reverse complement strand
AGTAGCTGTTGGCAGATGTTTTTTATAATCTTGCTTTCTTGTTATTATATTCTATTTTTCTATTTTGGTCATTTTTTGCGCTATTCCAATCTATCGTTGGTTGAAGTTTTTTTAACGCTTCAATATCTTTTTCGAAATTATTATTTAACGCAACAACAGTATCTCCTTTTTTTGCATAATCATTAAAAGTTATATTTCCAATATATGTAATTTCTCCTTTTTTAATTTCATAAGGAATTGAAAAACCTCCTGTTTTTACATCATATTGTCCAGCAATCATTCCGCTATTATGAAACAATCTTACACTTGGAATTTCAGAAGCACCAACAGGTCTTTCTATTGCAAATAAATATGTTCTTCCGCCATCTAATTGACCACTTTGGTTTCTGTTTACTTGAAATTCTTGAGAAGTATTATTTGTAAGTCTAAAAAAGTAACCATTAAAATTTGGTTTATTTGTTGGAAATGTCACAGAACCAACAAGTAAACCTTTTTCGGAAGATTTTGAAAAATTCATTGGCTCGCTTGGTAAACTTGCAACTGCACAACTTTGAACTAAAATAATTGTTGAAACTAAAATAACTGATAGTGTAATAATTTTAAATAATTTGTTTTTCATTTTGTTAAATTTTATTGATTTTTGAATTCTCCGTTTTCTGGCAAAATATCTGCCAACGT
>NZ_JBDLZZ010000055.1:0-709 GCF_040049115.1 Flavobacterium aestuarii | reverse complement strand
CAATTGACAGCATCGGGAGAGGTTAGTATGGTACCACTACCACCTACTGCAACATACAACGACTTCGCATCGCTCCTTTCCTTTCCCCTCTTTCCCTTTTCTTTTCTTCCCTTCCCCTTCTTCTTTTCTCCCTCCTCTCTTCTTTCCCCCTCCCTTCTTTTCCTCTCCTTCCTCCTTTTCTTCTCTTTCCCTTCTTTCCCCTTCTCCCCTCTTTCTTCCCCTCTCCCTTTTCTTTTCCTCCCTCTTTTCCTTTCCCCTTCTCTTCTTTTCCCTTTTTCCTTTTTTTCCTCCCCCTTCTCCTTCTTTCCTTCCCCTCCTTCCTTTTTTTTCCTCCCCCCCTCCCCTCTTCTCCTCTCCCTCTTCCCCTCTCTTTCTCCTTCCTCCCTCCTTCCCCTTTCTTTTTTCTTCCTTCCTCCTCTTTTTCTCCTTTCCCCCTTTTCTTTCCTTCTTCCCCCTTCTTTCCCCCCCTTTTCCTTTTTCTTTTCCTTCTTCTTTCCCTTCCTCCTTTCCCTCTTCCCCTTTTCCTTCCTCTTTCCCCTTCTCCTCCCCCCTCTCTTTTCCCCTTTCCTCCCTCCTTCCCTCCTTCCTCCTCTCCCTCTCCCTTCTTCTCTTTCTCTTCCTCCCTCCTTTTCCTCTTCTTTCTTTCCCTTTCTTCTCCTTTTCCTCCTTTCTCCTCCTCTTCTTCTTTCTTTTCCTTTTCTTTTTCTTC
>NZ_JBDLZZ010000054.1:0-716 GCF_040049115.1 Flavobacterium aestuarii | reverse complement strand
AAAAAGACACGTTCCTGGACATATTGAATTGACAGCCGTCACGCTGAGAGGCGTGACAGATAAAATAAGAGTAATAGAATCGTATAGATTTGAATAAAACCGATAGAGACTGAGTCGCATAATAAATAAGCCGCAAGGCTGAACAATATACGATGAAGAGTTTGATCCTGGCTCAGGATGAACGCTAGCGGCAGGCTTAACACATGCAAGTCGAGGGGTAGAGGCTTTCGGGCCTTGAGACCGGCGCACGGGTGCGTAACGCGTATGCAATCTGCCTTTTACAGAGGGATAGCCCAGAGAAATTTGGATTAATACCTCATAGTATATGGACTCGGCATCGAGATCATATTAAAGTTCCAACGGTAAAAGATGAGCATGCGTCCCATTAGCTTGTTGGTAAGGTAACGGCTTACCAAGGCTACGATGGGTAGGGGTCCTGAGAGGGAGATCCCCCACACTGGTACTGAGACACGGACCAGACTCCTACGGGAGGCAGCAGTGAGGAATATTGGACAATGGGCGCAAGCCTGATCCAGCCATGCCGCGTGCAGGATGACGGTCCTATGGATTGTAAACTGCTTTTGTACGGGAAGAAACCCTCCTACGTGTAGGAGCTTGACGGTACCGTAAGAATAAGGATCGGCTAACTCCGTGCCAGCAGCCGCGGTAATACGGAGGATCCAAGCGTTATCCGGAATCATTGGGTTTAAAGGGTC
>NZ_JBDLZZ010000053.1:0-791 GCF_040049115.1 Flavobacterium aestuarii | reverse complement strand
GTAAATTATTCAGTAAAAGACAGCAAAGGCTGTACTCAGGCAGGAACTGCTATTATACTGAACAGATTAAACCCTCCTACAGACTTAACTTTTGTTAGTGCCACCGTTACCTGTTCAGCTCCTAATACTACAGTTACGGTTACTGCGACAAATGGAGTAGGAACGCTTACTTATGCAATTACAGCCCCTGCAGCCGCAGTGGCATCAAATACAACAGGTGTTTTCAATGGCTTGGCAGCGGGTAGTTATACCTTTAAAGTTACCGATGCTAACGGATGCTATTATACAGAATTACATGAAGTTAAAGCAGCAGACCCAATTGCAATTTCAGGAAATGTAGATTTGAATGTAGACTGTAGAGGGAACTCAACAGGCAAGGCTACATTTACAGTATCTGGAAATGCTACAGCAGGTGCATATACATTTGCATTAACAGCAGGAACATTAGGATCAGGAACATTGACAAAATTTGGAAATACACTGACATTAGCCAATGTTGCAGCAGGAACTTACAAAGTTCAGGTAACCGATACAGCAACAGGCTGTGTCAAAGATGCTTCAGTGACTATTACCCAGCCAGCAGCCGTATTAGCGATTGCTAGTGCAGTTGCCACTCATGTAAACTGCAACAATGATAATTCAAATATTACAGTAACTGCATCAGGAGGAACAATAAATTATGGCTATGCTGCTGTAAAAGCAGGAGCAGCAGTGCCAAGTGTTTTTGCTTCGAGCAATATTGTAACAGTAGACACTAACTCAGGTGCTGATTTAGCCTGGGATGTGTATGT
>NZ_JBDLZZ010000052.1:0-809 GCF_040049115.1 Flavobacterium aestuarii | reverse complement strand
GCGCTGGAGCTCACGGCAATGGAGCCGTCGGAGAGCCCGTAGCAGGACACATTCGATGCGGTGCCGCTCACCGATACAGCTATGGCAGGCTGTGTGACGGTTACCATGGCTGATGCCGTGCAGGAGCCATTGGCATTCCCGTCAGGGGCAGATGCCGTAAGTGTATAATTCCCGGCAGGAAGCCCTGTGGCGGATACCACGGCATTATTCTCATCGGTGATCACCACGGCAGCTCCGGCGCTGGAGCTCACGGCAATGGAGCCGTCGGAGAGCCCGTAGCAGGACACATTCGATGCGGTGCCGCTCACCGATACAGCTATGGCAGGCTGTGTGACGGTTACCATGGCTGATGCCGTGCAGGAGCCATTGGCATTTCCGTCAGGGGCAGATGCAGTGAGTGTATAATTCCCGGCAGGAAGCCCTGTGGCGGATACCACGGCATTATTCTCATTGGTGATCACCACGGCAGCTCCGGCGCTGGAGCTCACGGCAATGGAGCCGTCGGAGAGCCCGTAGCAGGACACATTCGATGCGGTGCCGCTCACCGATACGGCTATGGCAGGCTGTGTGACGGTTACCATGGCTGATGCCGTGCAGGAGCCATTGGCATTCCCGTCAGGGGCAGATGCCGTAAGGGTATAATTCCCGGCAGGAAGCCCTGTGGCGGATACCACGGCATTATTCTCATCGGTAATCACCACGGCAGCTCCGGCGCTGGAGCTCACGGCAATGGAGCCGTCGGAGAGCCCGTAGCAGGACACATTCGATGCGGTGCCGCTCACCGATACGGCTATGGCAGGCTGTGTGAT
>NZ_JBDLZZ010000051.1:0-832 GCF_040049115.1 Flavobacterium aestuarii | reverse complement strand
AGAGAAGAAAAGAGAAAAAAAAAAGGGGAGAAAAAGGGAAAAGGAGGGGGGGAGAAAAGGAAAAGGGGAGGGAGGGGGGGAGAAAGGGGAAAAGAGGGGAAAGGGAGGGGAAGGGAAAAAAGGGAAAGGGAGGGGGAGAAAGGGGAAGAGAAGAGGGGAAGAGAAGAAGAGGAAGGAGGAGGGAGGGAAGAAAGAGAAGGAGAGGGGGAAAGGAAAGAGGAAGGAGAGGAAGAAGGGGGGGAAAAGAAGAAAAAAAGGGAGGGAAAGGGGAGGAAGAAAAGAGGAGAAAGGAGGGAGAGAAGAGAGGAGGAAAGAAAAGAAAGGAAGGGAAGAAAGGGGGAGGGAAAGGGAAAGAGGAAAAAAGGAAGGAAAAAGGAGGAAGGGGAAAAAAGAAGAAGAGGGGGAAAGGGAAAAAGAAAAGGGGGAAAGAAAGGGAGGGGGGGAAAAAAGAGGGGAAAAAAGAAAGAGGGAGAGGAGAAAGAAAGAAAAAAAGGGAAAGAGGAAAAAAAAGAGGGGAGGAAGGAAGGGAGGGAGGGAAGGAGGGGGGGGGGAGGAAAGACAAGGAGAGGAGGGAGGAGAAGAGAAGGGTAGAAGATCAGGGGGAAGGCAAAGGGAGAAAGAGGGAAAGGAAAAAGAAGGAGAGGAAGGGGGGGAAAGGAAAGGGAAGAGAAGGAAAGGAGAGAGAGGGGGAAAGAAGAGGGGGAGAGAAGGGGAGGAGGGGGGAGGAGAAGGGAGAGAAAGAAAGGAAGAAGGAGGAAGGCGAGGCTTGGAAATGGATGAAAATTGATGACATTCAAAATGATATGATGGAGAATCCAAAAGATTATACTGT
>NZ_JBDLZZ010000050.1:0-963 GCF_040049115.1 Flavobacterium aestuarii | reverse complement strand
TTAATTGAGCTAGTCATTTAATTTCTGTATATTTAAGTCTTTAAAATCAGTAAATATGGGAGTATTTGAAGGGCAAAGCATCCTAAACTTTATAAAAGAATTACCGAATGATGAAGCTTGCAAAGCTTATTTAGCGCAAATAAAATGGAAAGATGGTTTTACCTGCATGAAGTGTGGTCATACAAAAGGATGTGAGAAATCGGGATATAATTACCAATGTTATAGCTGTCAGCATGTAGAAAGTGCTACTGCAAATACATTGTTTCATAAGGTTAAATTTGGATTGCACAAAGCATTCTGTATTGTATTTGAAATGACAACCAGCAGTAAAAGTGTATCAAGTATTCAAATGGGAAAACGTTTTGAAATCCGCCAAGGCACAGCCTGGTATTTTATGCAGAAAGTACGTAGAGCAATGCAAAGCAGCCAGAGATATCCATTGTCAGAACTGGTTCATGTGGATGAATTTACTGTGGGAGGAAAAGAAGAGGGTAAACAAGGCAGAAGTTATGATTCTAAAAAGAGAAAGGCTGTAATAGCTGTGGAATTAAACCACAAACATCAGATAAAAAGGGTTTATGTAAAATCGATTGAAGATTATTCTTCAAAATCATTAACTCCAATTTTTGAAGAGCATATAAGTCAGAATGCACAAATAATTACCGATAAATGGAGAGGATACGAACCTCTAAAAAAACTTTATAATATTGAACAAAAATTAAGTGACCATGGAAAAAACTTCAAAGAATTACACATTGTAATCATGCAATTGAAATCTTGGATAAGAACAATACCCACTCATGTTAGCAAATGGCACATTCAAGCTTATTTTGATGAGTTTTGTTTTAGAATAAATCGTTCACAATTTAAAACAAGTATTTTTCATAAATCAATAGTAAGAATGGTAACAACCAAACCGATTTATCATAATAATATAAAACAGCCACTAAGTGTATAACTCAA
>NZ_JBDLZZ010000049.1:0-1006 GCF_040049115.1 Flavobacterium aestuarii | reverse complement strand
TAACCCGTTGGGTGTAATTAAATTGTTTGATTTTTAATATTGTTTATCGGTCTATCAAAAATGAATTTATTGATATACTGAACCAATGTTAATGCTGTTATTTTTGCTAAAATTCTTGTTTTAAAACCTTCAAAAGTTTTAGCGTAATTGTTTCTAATTCTGAACTGATCGCATAGTTGAGAAAATAATGTTTCAATTCTTTTTCTTGATTTTCTAAAGATATAAGGTTGTGGTTTATAGTCTTTTTGATTTTTCCTTTTTGGGGTTTCTAATTTAATATTTACCGTTTGAAACAAATCCAATTGAATGCTTTGAGACAAGTAACCTCTATCGCCAAGCAAAACACAATCAGACATTTGATGTTTTATGCTCTTTAAAAAATGAACATCATGAACTTCTGCTTTTGTAATATCCAATGAATGGAAAATTCCATTTATAGAACAAACCCCATGCAATTTATATCCGTAAAACCAGTTGTTTTGAGAAGCACAAAACCCTTTTGAAGGAGCAGTTTCAAACTCGTTTTTGCAAATTTTAATTCTCCTATGACGAGCAAATTTACAAATCTCCAACGGCATACTATCCACAATAAAATAATCTTCAAATTCTAAAAACCGAGACGCTAATTTTGTTCTTACTTCTTCTAAAAAGAAAAACAATTTTCGTCTTCTTTTATTAAACTGACTTCGTTCAATTAAATTGGAAATTTGTTCTCTATTTATCTCTTTAAACAAAGAGTTTTCACTATCAATAGACATAAATTCAGCTGTTAGACTTAGCGCAACTACTTCTAAATCAGACATTTTTTGTTTTCTTCCAACATCTGATTTATATTCCAATTCACAATTCAAAGAACTTATAACTTCTAAAACTCTAAAATAATTTTTCACTATATTTGACATAGATATTGGTTTGTTTGACGACATCAAGATACTGAATTTCAGTATCTTGACCAATATCTAGTCAGTATATTTTACTACAAATAATTACACCCAACGGGTTATTT
>NZ_JBDLZZ010000048.1:0-1026 GCF_040049115.1 Flavobacterium aestuarii | reverse complement strand
AGACGGTATTTTGGAGACAAACTCTTTGACAGACTAGTAATTGCGAATATAACAGGTGCATAAACGGATAATCAGAATCTTTAAACATCCTAATTAACTACCTGCGGATTTTAGGTATTATTATAGAAGCCCCCATGAATAAATCGCTCATCATTTTCGGCATCGTCAACATAACCTCGGACAGTTTCTCCGATGGAGGCCGGTATCTGGCGCCAGACGCAGCCATTGCGCAGGCGCGTAAGCTGATGGCCGAGGGGGCAGATGTGATCGACCTCGGTCCGGCATCCAGCAATCCCGACGCCGCGCCTGTTTCGTCCGACACAGAAATCGCGCGTATCGCGCCGGTGCTGGACGCGCTCAAGGCAGATGGCATTCCCGTCTCGCTCGACAGTTATCAACCCGCGACGCAAGCCTATGCCTTGTCGCGTGGTGTGGCCTATCTCAATGATATTCGCGGTTTTCCAGACGCTGCGTTCTATCCGCAATTGGCGAAATCATCTGCCAAACTCGTCGTTATGCATTCGGTGCAAGACGGGCAGGCAGATCGGCGCGAGGCACCCGCTGGCGACATCATGGATCACATTGCGGCGTTCTTTGACGCGCGCATCGCGGCGCTGACGGGTGCCGGTATCAAACGCAACCGCCTTGTCCTTGATCCCGGCATGGGGTTTTTTCTGGGGGCTGCTCCCGAAACCTCGCTCTCGGTGCTGGCGCGGTTCGATGAATTGCGGCTGCGCTTCGATTTGCCGGTGCTTCTGTCTGTTTCGCGCAAATCCTTTCTGCGCGCGCTCACAGGCCGTGGTCCGGGGGATGTCGGGGCCGCGACACTCGCTGCAGAGCTTGCCGCCGCCGCAGGTGGAGCTGACTTCATCCGCACACACGAGCCGCGCCCCTTGCGCGACGGGCTGGCGGTATTGGCGGCGCTGAAAGAAACCGCAAGAATTCGTTAACTTTTCGGTGGCCAGTAAGGAAATCGAGCGAGGCAAGGGTACACGTGGCCGGGGAGCCGAGGGAAAGCAGAACGTT
>NZ_JBDLZZ010000047.1:0-1033 GCF_040049115.1 Flavobacterium aestuarii | reverse complement strand
GGAAGGGAGGGGGGGGGAGGAAAAGAAAGAGAAAAAAAGGAGGGGGAAAGGGGAGGGGGAAGAAGGAAAAAGGGGAGAGGAAAAGGAGAGGGAGAAGAAGGGGAAGGAGGGAGGAGGAAAAAAAGGAAAAAAGGGGGGAGGAAGAAGGAAGGAAAAGGGGGAGGAGAAGGGAAGGGAAAAAAAGGAAGGGGAGAAAAAAAAGAGAAAAAGAAGGAGAAGAAAGAGAAGGGGAGGAAAGAAGGGGAGGAGGGGGGAGAGGGGGAGGAGGAAAGGAGGAGAGGGGGGAGGAAAGGGAAGAAAGGGAGGGGGGAGGGAAGGAAGAGAAGAAGAGGGAAGAGAAGAGGAAGGAGGAAAAGAAGAAAAGGGAAGAAAAGAGAAGGGGGAAAGGAGGAAGGAGAAAGAAAAGGAGAAGGGAAGGGGGGAGGGGAAGGAGAGGGGGAAAGGGGAAGAGGAAGGAGAGGAAAGAAGAAGAGGAAAGGAAAAGAAAAGGGAAAGGGGAGGAGGAGAAAGGAAAAAGAGAGGAGGGAGAAAAAGAAAGGAAGGTGAGAAAAAAGAAAGGAGGGAAGAGAGGGAGAGAGGGAAGGGAGGAAAGGGAAGGAGAAAAAAAAGGGAAGGAAGAAAAGGAAGGGGAGGGAAAGGAAAGAAAGGGGAAAAAAAAGAGGAAAAAAGAAGGAAAGAAAGGAGGGAAGAAAGGAAAGAGGAGGGAAAGAAGGGAGGAGAGAGGAAAGAGAAGGAGGAAGAGGAGAAGGGAAGGGAAGGAAAGAGAGAGGAAAGAAAGAAGGGGGAAGAGGAAAAAAGAGGAGAGGGGGAGAGGGGGAAAAAGAAGGGGAGGAGGGGGAGGGAGGGAGAAAGGAAGGAGAAGAAGAGGAGAGGAAAAGAGAAGGGAAAGAAGAAGAGAGAGAAAAAGGAGAAGAAAGAGAAAGAGAAGGGGGAAAAGAAGAAGGGAAGGGGAGGAGAGGAAGGAGGAGAAGAGGAAAGGAAAGGGGGGGAGGAAGGGAAGAGAGGGGAGGAGGAGGGGGGGGAAAAAAGGGGG
>NZ_JBDLZZ010000045.1:0-1239 GCF_040049115.1 Flavobacterium aestuarii | reverse complement strand
ACAAAAAGTTAAGAATAAATCTTACTTTTAACTTATGAAACAAGTGCGCAAAATTTATGACAAAGCTTTCAAGGAGAAAGCCGTTCAATTGAGTAATGAGAGAACCAACATATCAGAACTTGCCAGAGAGTTAGGAATAACAGCCCCACAATTATATAAATGGCGCAAAGAGGTCGAAGTATTCGGCGAGGGAAGTTTTCCAGGAAAAGGAAATTTGAAGCTGACTCCTGAACAGGAAAAAATCCATGAACTGGAGAAAAAACTTAAAGATGCCGAATTAGAACGAGATATATTAAAAAAAGCAATCGGCATTTTTTCCAAGAGCGGTCGATGAAATATACTTTCATTAAAGACAATGAAAAAATATTCCCGATTGAAAAAATGTGTCAAATCCTTCAAGCAGGCAGAGGAAGTTATTATCGATGGAAAAAAGGAAAAACAACAATTAAACAAAAACAGATAATTGCCATAAAAGACCAAATATCATCGATTTATTTTGAATCCAAACAGCGCTACGGAAGTCCCAGAATAACATTGGAGCTTCAGAGTTTGGGGTATAAGATTTCGAGAATTACAGTAGCCAAGTACATGAAACAGTTGGGCTTGAAAAGCAAGTTAAGCAGGAAATTCAAGGTAACAACCAATTCAAATCACAATTATCTAGTTGCTGAAAATGTTTTAGGCAGGGAGTTTACAGTTGAATTACCTTCAAAGGTTTGGGTGTCTGATATAACTTATATCCAAACTAAAGAAGGATTCATATACCTGACAACCATTATGGATTTATATGACAGGAAAATTATTGGTTGGAGCTTAAGTGATGGAATGGGCACCGAGCAAACAACTCTCTGCGCATTGAAAATGGCGGTTAGAAACCGAAATGTAGAAGAAGGATTAATTTTCCATTCAGACAGAGGTGTTCAATATGCAAGCAAAAAGTTTGTCAATGTAATAGAATCCTATAAAAAAATAACCCGAAGTATGAGCCGTAAGGGGAATTGTTGGGACAATGCAGTGGCTGAAAGTTTCTTTAAATCTTTAAAAACCGAATTGATTTATGGAAACAAACTAATTTCTAAAGAACAAATGAAATTGGAAATCTTCGAATATATTGAAATTTGGTACAATAGAAAAAGGAGGCATTCTGCTTTGAATTATAAAAACATAGAAGAATTTAATAATCAAATTAATTACAAAAATGTAGCTTAACTTAATGTGTAGTTTTTATTTGCATATCCA
>NZ_JBDLZZ010000044.1:0-1478 GCF_040049115.1 Flavobacterium aestuarii | reverse complement strand
AATAGCAATTGGTGTCACTGGATCTACTGTATACGATTCCTGATAAGTACAGCCATTTGCATCTTTAACCTGGAATACATAAGTATCTGGTGATAATAGTGTGAATACGCCACTTGATGCACCGGATATATTTCCTGCAGCACTTGCCGGTGAAACTATTGTATAGCTTAGTGTACCAACTCCGCTTGTTGTGGTTAATGTAACCGTACTGGTCTGGCTTGCAACTGGTGAACAATATACTGGTGTCCCAGTGATATTCATATCTGTAGGAGGATTTAATGGTACAACAGTTGTACTAACTGGCACACTGATATTACATCCTTTTCCATCTTTAACCCATGCCTGAACCAATCCAGATGTACTGGTGGTATATGTGTTAACTGACGAATAGTTAATACCGTCAAAACTATATTGATAAGGCGTTGTTCCGCCACTAGCAGTTACTGTAACTGTAGCCTGCTGTACTGCATTTGCTGTTCCACAAGATAAACCTGTAGTTACTGAAATACTTGCCGCAACAGCTGCAGGCTGTGTAATATCTACAGGGATAGCAGCTGTTATTGTACAGCCTTTAGCGTCTTTTACAACAATGTTATAAACACCAGCATCTGTCAAGCCTGCAAAATAATTTGAACCCTGGAATGTTACTCCGTTATCAATACTGTACTCATATGGCTCAACACCATTAGAAGCTGTTATTGTAATTGTTCCATCTGATCCTCCATTACAGCTTACATCTGTCTGTGCAAATACAGCCGATGGTGTACTTGGAACAGTCACAACAACATCTGATGTTGTAACGGAACAAACCGCAGCATTGCTGTCTGTTATCACAAAATGATACGTGCCAGCTGCTGGAACTGAAGCCGTGAAAGATGAACCGGTTACAGCTGTCACAACGCCTGATGGAGAACCATTCAGATACATCTGGTATGAATATGGCGCAACTCCGCCAGCTATCGTAACATCAATTACCGCATTAACTGGGGCTCCACAATATAGATCCTTAGTCAGCGAAGCTAAAGCTGTTAATTGGTTTTCTATTTTATAATCTACAAAAGCCTCACAGCCGTTATCGTCTTTAATACCTAATGTATAAGTGCCAGGCCCTGCAAGTGTAGCAATAGCTCCAGATATAGCAGATCCGTTCACTGTGAAAGACTTAACTCCGTTATAAGTACCTGTACCTAACAATGTGCCTAAATTCACTGTCAATGGCGAACCAGCATAACATTGCGGTGCCGGTGCTGTAATCGTTGGCGGTGCATCATTTGTAATCACCACATTCTGCATACTGATACAGCCATTGGCATCTTTTACATAAACATCCCAAGATAGATTTGCAGGATTCAGATTCGTATCCACTGAAAGTATTGCACTAGCAGTATAAACTCCTGATGCCGGAGCTGCTGCCCCGCCTGCAACTGCTGCATAACTGTAAACTCCTGTGCCTCCTGTAACTCCGCTAACAGTAATTA
>NZ_JBDLZZ010000043.1:0-2354 GCF_040049115.1 Flavobacterium aestuarii | reverse complement strand
TTCCTGTTTTAACAACAGTATTTTACTATATTTGTTTGCAATTAAAACGGAGGTTTTTTCACAGACTGACGTTAGGTGCAACCGCCCCCAAAAACCGGAACTAATAACTTAATAACAATCTATCTGAAACATTTTCATTTTCCAAAGTTTGTCCTTCTAACTGAAATCTTCTTAGCATCGATCTACCACAATTGATATAAAGTTCATTTTCAAAAAGACCATTTTCAATTGGCAAATCGCAAAGTAAATTTCCTGATTTCTTATGCCCATCAATACTCAATGCAACACGAACACCTTTCGATTTTGCCTTATCAATTTCTAATAATAAATCTTCTAATCGAAAATCTTGTGCTCCATAAAGAATTGTTTGACTATGAGAATATGGTGGATCACAATAAATTAAATCTCCATATTTAGCTTTAGAAAAAGCTTCTCTATAATCACAATGCTCAAAATCAACTTTGTTTAAACGATTTTTCCACTCATTCACACGCTTTGAAAAACTTTCAACGGAAATAGGATCGTGAACACCGCAAGGTGTTGACATATAGCCATCCGCTTTACGAAAACGAATTATTCCCCCATAACAAGAGCGAGTTAAAAAAAGAAAATCTGCACCATTTGGACTTGTATTATAAGAAGCCAAAACACTTTTATAAACTTCTTCTTTAGTTTCTACTCCTATTCTATTCAGTCTTTCTGCGTACCAAGAAATCAATTCATTAGAATTAACTTTTAGCATTTTCCAAATCTGCATTAATGGCTCAAAAGTATCAGAACCTAATCCATTATGTGGTGCTACTGTTGCTAAAATCGCACCACTTCCAAGAAATGGTTCAAAATATCTTCCAAATTGAGTCGGAAAACTTCTTGTAATTTCAGCTGCAAACTTTTGTTTATTTCCAACCCACTTTAATAATTGCGATTTTGGCGGATAATAAGTTCCATATTTTTCTTCTAATGTGAGTTGCATACTATTTAGATTTATTTTTCAAAGATAATACATTTGTGCTATTATCCTATTTTGGGATATACTGTTTTAGGATATAATTTTAGATCGTGAAAAAGTCGCTAAATAGTAAGGAGAATAAAGTACTACTCGAAATGCTGTACCAACTTCGAGTGTCTTCTGGACTTCGACAATCAGATCTCGCCGACTTACTAAAAGTTCCTCAATCCTTTATCAGTAAAATTGAAAGTGGAGAAAGAAGAATCGATTTTATTGAACTTCGGGAAATTTTAAAGTGCTTCAACACAAACACGATGGAATTTCTAACCGAATTTGAAAATAAAATAAATGCAAGCAGAAAGTAAGTTTTTAAAACAGCCACAAGAATTTTGGGCAAATGTAAAACTAATTAGTCAAAAAGTTGGCTACACAAACAGAGGAATTGGAACTATTAAAGTTCCATCAATTCAAGATATTGAAAGTGCATACGATAAGCTTGGATTAGATTCAAGCAAAATTATTTTAGGCAATAAAGTAACTGCCTTCGGCAGTTTACTTATTGAATATTTTCAATTTCGTGCTGATTTTCTAACCAATCATATTGAACCAAATCTTCAAAATTTAACACAAGCTAAAGCTTTGTACACAAAACTTAAAGCTGATTTAAATCCAACTTGTCCAGAACCTTTAAATAAACAGAAAGGCGAAAAACAAGGTCCAGCATATTTTACTTCTATTATAAATATGCTAATCGAAGCTAACTCAAAAGGATATGATTGTAATTATGATCCAAAAGAATTATCTGCTTTTACACATAATAATCTACCAATTCGTAGTTTATCCAGAAGAGTTGATGGATCATTTCCAAATGTTATAAATCCAATCGCTTTATGGGAAATCAAAGAATATTATTATACGACTACATTTGGAAGCCGTGTTGCTGATGGAGTTTATGAAACTCAACTTGATGGTTACGAATTAAATGAAGTTCGAGAACATCTAGGAAGAAGAATCCATCATTGTTTAATGATTGACGATCATAATACTTGGTGGGGAATGGGAAAATCTTATTTATGTAGAATCTGTGATATGTTGCATATGGGACTTGTAACAGAAGTCATATTTGGAAAAGAAGTTGTTTCTCGTGTTCCTTCACTTGTAAAAGAGTGGACAAAACAATTTGATGAAGAAAACAAATAGCGGCAGCACCTAACAGGCGTTACACGAGATTTGGGCATTTGGCTGGATTTAAAGATGGTTTTGTACTTAGAAAATTTGTGCATAATGGAAAAAACTCGCATCTTTAATTCCAAACCTCGTGTAGCGCCAGAACGTCAGGCTGTGAAAAAACCTCTTTTTTCGATAGTTGCAAGGCAAAAAACCTGTCCTCAAACCGCAATACAAC
>NZ_JBDLZZ010000042.1:0-3035 GCF_040049115.1 Flavobacterium aestuarii | reverse complement strand
AGCGGCAGATATAATTCAAGGCCTGCAATATCAAACGAGATCGTGGTTATCGAAAGCAGCCTGTCATTTTCGTTAATACCTGGTTCCTGAGCCATGCTGCAAAGAAAATTGACCAGATTTTTATGGGTAATGGGAACACCCTTGGGATTACCCGTAGAACCCGAAGTGTAGAGTATATAAGCTAAATCATCGGGAGTGACAGAATAAGAGATCGGAATATCCGAAAATTGATGCGATGAGTCCATTGCATCTTCTATAAAAAGAGTATGCGGCCATTGCGGCAGGACTCCTGCTAATGTCTTGCTGGTCAATAAGACTTTGGCACGGGAATCAATAAGCATGAACTCCAAACGGCTTTTTGGATATTCAGGATCCAATGGCAGATAAGCCGCTCCGCATTGCAAAATAGCTAACAATGTATACAGTAGTTCTTTGCAGCGCGTAAAGGAAACAGCAATAAAATCACCAGATTGAATGCCTTGTGATTTTAAGTAATGCGAAAATTGATTGACTTTTTTATGCAGTTCCGCATACGTAGTTTTTGAATCGTTAAATTCTAAAGCTATATTATCTGGCGTAATTGCCGCTTGTTTTCTTAGCAATTCAGTTAAAGCTACTTCTGGATATGCTTTTCCAGTATCATTTAAAATATTATAATCATCTAAATAATCGCCTTTTATCAGGTCAATTACTGAACAATTTGGTTTAGAAACTAATTTATTCAATGTTTCTTCGAAAGAAATCATCATTTGATTTATCGTTTCTTTGCTGAAAACAGAAGAATTATAAGAACATTGAAAAGTGGGTCTTTTATTAGAAATACAAGCATGAAGTTTTATTTCAAATGCCGAATATTTTCTAGGGTTTATAGCAAATTCATAAGTTAGCCCCAGGAACGAAAACTCTTTTTCTATATCCCTATTTAAATCGACAGTTAATGTAACTGGCACCATAGGAACTCTGGAAGGATCTCTCGCAATGGGTAATTTTTGAAGGAGATGCCCGAAACTGACCTGATGATGTTTATATGCTTCTAATAATTGCGGATTTCTTTGCTGTAGGTAATCCAAAAAACAAATATTGTTATCTATTTTACTACGCAAAGGAAGCAGATTGGCACAATCGCCAATCATATACTTCATATCATACCTCCAATTTCCTGAAACTGGAAATCCAACTATTAAATCATTTTGGCCTGTAAGTCTGTATAAGAAAACCTCAAATGCAGCGAGCAAAGTGGCTGCTATACTACAGCCTGCGGTATTTCCTAAATCTTTTAGTCTTTTTATAAGAATTTCTTCAACAGGAAAATCAAAACGATTACTGTTATAAGTTCGCAAGGGAGGCCTTAAGTTATCTATTGGCAAATCAATTACTGGAACTGATTCCTTATAAATATTAAGCCAGAAATCTTCAATTTGAGCGTATTCACCGCATTCATTCAATGAATTAACTTTTTCAGCATATTCCTTAAAACTCTTAGGTACTTTCAAATCCGGTATTGCATTCTGAATAAATGCTGAGTAAAATATGCTAAGTTCTTCTAATATTATATTGATACTTAAGCCATCTCCAATAATGTGATGATGAGTTATTATTAATATATTTTCTGAGTCTTCAATTTTAATTAATTTAACTTTAAATAAAGGACCATTCACAAGATCAAAAAGGGAATTCACCTCTTCATCAATTATCTTTTCTTTTTCCTGCTCCTTCTCACTCGCATTGAGTAGAGAAATATCGTTATGCGTTATTTCTATTTTATGCTCCTTATAAATATTCATAAATGTTCCATCCAAACTAAATGATGCTCGCAAACTCTCATGACGCAGCACCAGATTATTTACTGCATGCTCTAATGCTTCCAAGATCAACACTCCCGAAAATTTAATAGAGTAAGACAGATTATATGCTTTATTTGCACTAGCACCGCCAATTAAGCAATCCGTCCATATTTCTAATTGCGTATTCGTTATACGTACAGCACTTTCAATTTCAGCAGGAAGCGAATCGAATTGATTTCTATTTTGATTGTGAGATTGATATTTCATTTTCAAATAAGTTTTATGATGATTTTTACTTATTTAAACCTGTTAAGTATTTGTAATATTATTTTATTTTAAAATTCAATTAAAAAGCAAAACGGTTTAAATTCTGTAAAATAGTAAAAGCTATTATTTGATAAATAATCACATTAAGTTAGGTATATAAAGGATTGTTTATGTAAAGTAATGGTATTTCAATAGTCGTATTTTTTAAAAAATTCATATTCAAAACATTTATTTACAGATTTTTATAAAGATTTATACAATCCGTTAATTATTTCCATGCCTATTATCGAGAATATCCTGAAGCATCCTTGCTAATACTTTATCATTTGGCGGAGCTACAATATCATAATGATTGCCTGGTATGTTGTGAACTGTTATTCCCTCCAATGCGGCTCTTTTCCATCCCAGATGTGCAGGATCTAGTTTATGATGCATATCATCTTTTGACCGGAATAAATCTACCTTGAAATTTTGAGGCTTAAGATGATAGCGGTCAATAATTTTTTTGACCTTGCCATCAGTTTCTATAAGTTCCTCAAGTGTTAATACTTTTTGCTCCATTACAGCAGTATTATGACCAAAAAATCTTTTTAAAATATATTTTTTTTCATTGAGACGCATCTTGAAAGTCTTCCAGCTCAAAACCATTTCTTTGTATCTGACTAATTTTTTCTGCCTGTAAGTCTCATAATAATAAGAGGAATCGACATACGAATCGAGCAAGGCAGTCAGCGTGACTTTTTTTCCGAGCTCTTTTAACTGCCGCGTCATTTCGAAGGCAACAATTCCTCCAAAAGAAAATCCTGCAAGAGCATATGGTCCTTGCGGATGTATTTTTACAACAGCTTCGACATAATGAGCCGCCATAGCTTCGATAGATTCATACCACTCATTATATTCCTTAGCTGTACCCTGTATCCCATAAATAGGCTGATCCTCATCAAAATACTTACTCATGTTCACAAAATTTAAAACATTCAGTCC
>NZ_JBDLZZ010000041.1:0-3080 GCF_040049115.1 Flavobacterium aestuarii | reverse complement strand
AAATTCCTGTTTTAACAACAGTATTTTACTATATTTGTTTGCAATTAAAACGGAGGTTTTTTCACAGACTGACGTTACCAGCAATATTAAACCACACATGACAAATATTTCCGAAACATTAACCGAAACAATTAAAGATGATAAATTTCAAGATGTAATCGTTGATTTATCTGAAACTACTCTAGACACTTTATTAAAAGATGGAGCTTTAAAAGATATTCCCATCATCGGTGTATTATTTGGAATAGCGAAAACTACACTGACAGTTCAAGATAAACTTTTTACCAAAAAGTTAATGGTATTTCTTCTTCAATTAAAAAAGACATCTAACGAAAGTAGAAAGAAACAAATTGAGAAAATTGAAAATGATCCTGAATATAAAACCAAAGTTGGAGAAAAATTACTTTACATAATTGACAAATGTGAAGATCATGAGAAAGCTAAATATATTGGAAAGCTTTTTCAATGTTTTATTGAAGAGAAAATAGAATATGATAATTTCCTTCGTGCTTCAAGAAGTATCGAACTTACTTATTTAGGCGATTTAAAAAGATTCATAAAAGATAAATGGAAAGATATGGCCATGGAAGAAGGTGGAGATTTACTTGGTGCCGGCTTAATGGATGCTATTTATTCATCTGGTGAATCTATGCATGGAAACAGTAGTTCATATTTGAAATTAAAAGTATCTTACATTGGAATATTGATACAGGACTTACTTGCAGAATAGAAAATACTGCTGGTAACACACGCTACAACGGATTTGGGCAATTGGCTTAATGGAAAGTTGGTTTTGTGTTTGGATGATTTGGCAAATCCGAAAATAGGGCTTAATTTAGTCCCAAACCCGCTGTAGCGCGAGAACGTTATGGGAGATTTTACAGCCAATTCGTGCCGAATTGACGCTTTCATTTTCAATAGAAATCAAAGCAGAAACGTAAAAAACAGAACGCAGACAGAACGCCGAGTTTGAAAAATTGGAATCTGCCAAACTTACGCCGAAATTAGAAACGTAAAAATTAGAGCCGATAAGCAAAAAAGTGAAAAACCAATCTGCTAAACTTAAGCTGAAATTAGAAACGTGAAAATTGGAATCGATAAGCAGAAACTTGAAAAAGCAATCTTCGCTTCAATTGACGACAATTGGATTTTATTAAACCAAACTGCCGAACTGAAACGGAAAAAGAAAAGAAGGAAAAACGAAACTCAAAATTGGAATGAAAATGCTAAAAATTCAGGACTTGCTAAAGAAAAAACCTCCCATAACCGCTACTACAACGGATTTGGGCAATTGGCTTAATTTAAAAATGGTCTTGTATTTGGAAAGTTTGGCAAATCCGAAAAACGGTCTTAATTTAACCCCAAACCCGCTGTAGTAGCAACACGTTATGCACCATGCCAGAAAAACACACCTAATGAACAAAATACTTTTCATTTGTATCATAATCTGTTCAGGATTGCTAAACGCCCAAGAGCAAACCATTCCTTATCTTTTAGACTGGGAAACAGAAAACTCAATTTATCAATATTTGGAATTAAAGAAAGCAAATAAGGATAGCGTTGTTTTCATTTTTGAAAATTTGGATAGAGAAAAAGTAAAAATACATATTAGCAAAAAGTCACAAAACTTTCAAAAATCAAACAGGAAACTGTTCATAAATGATAGACTTTATCCTATCATATTTGAAATGGATTATTGGTTTTATACAGAAACGAAAAATGATTTCCCAATAATCTCAAAAGAAACTTCAAATTACAAATCTGAATTCGTACCAATTCCAAACTTAAAAGAAAGAAAACAAAATGCCGAAAAATATGCGTATCGTAAACTAATAAATATAATTGATTGGAGCATATATTGGATAGTTGATAGAAAGGGAAAATTAGTAGAGACAAATACAAAAATCTAAAGGCACGGTGCATAACAGCCGTTTGGCGAGATTGGGGTTTTAGGCAAAATTTTAAGATGGTTTTGTATTTGGAAAATAATGCTTAACCGAAACATAAATCTTAATTTAGTCCCCAACCTCGCCAAGCGCCGGAACGTTATGAGTAACTGTACAAGAACTGCATAAATGAATCAACCTGAAAAACCAAAATACTTATTAGATTTAAACGACTTTGACAACAAAGAGAAATCTATTTGGATACCCGCAGACGCAAAAAACTTAGAACGTTTACAACATTTATATATTGAAAACTTATATGTAAACGGCGCAAAAGAAAAAGATTTAGAAAAAATTTTATCATTCGTAAAACCCAAATATTTAAAACTCTACAATCTCCTAGCAAAGGATTTAAGTATTTTAGAGTCATTGGAAACAACAGAAACTATCATATTACAATGGAATACAAAATCTGAAAGTCTTTGGAATATTGCTAAAAATGTTTCATTAAAACATTTAGAAATTAATGATTTTTCAAAACTTCAGAATATTGAAGGAATTGCTAATGCTAGACAAATATTGGAGTTGACAATTAGTGGCGGAATCAATAAAGCATTAAAAATTGAATCTTTAAAGCCTCTAATAAATTTATCTAATCTAGAAATATTAAGCTTATGGAATCTAAAAATTGAAGATGATAGTTTAAGACCTATTGGTAATTTAAAAAAACTAAGGTTATTAGAAATATCAAATCAATTTGAAACAAAAGAATATGCTTGGTTAGCGGTAAAAATGAAGCATACCGAGTGTAAAATGTTTAATGCTGTCAATAATTGCAAAATAACTGATGCCAACGGGAAAATTGTTTGGGACACAATGGTAACTGGAAGACGAAAATCTTTTTTATTATCTAATAAAGACCAAGTAAAAATTGAAAAATATAAAGTTGAGTTTGAGAAATTAAAAACTCAATATGAAAAAGAAAACAGCTACTCATAACAGCCACTACAACGGATTTGGGTATTTGGCTTAATGGAAAAATAGTTTTGTATTTGGGATGATTTGGCAAATCCGAAAATAGAGCTTAATTTAATCCCAAACCCGCTGTAGTGCCAGAACGTTGGCAGATATTTTGCCAGAAAACGGAGAATTCAAAAATCAATAAAATTTAACAAAATGAAAAACAAATTATTT
>NZ_JBDLZZ010000039.1:0-3682 GCF_040049115.1 Flavobacterium aestuarii | reverse complement strand
AGGTTTTTTGCCTTGCAACTATCGAAAAAAGAGGTTTTTTCACAGCCTGACGTTCTCGCGCTACAAGCAGTTTGGGATTAAATTAGCGTTATCTTTCGGATTTGCCAAATCTTCCAAATACAAACCAATTTTTCCATTAAACCAAATACCCAAATTGCTTGTAGCGTGTGTTAGGCGTAGTTTATTTGAATATGTTTTTTAGTCTATCCCAAAATGTGTTTTTTGTCTGATTGTTTGTTTGATTTGGTTTAGCAACTTCTAGAGGTTTTACATTTCGATTTGTTTGTTTATTTAATTCTTCAAGAAATTGTGGTGTGTCCGCCATCAACATTTCTCTTGTATATTTCATTTGGTCGTCCATATAATAAACTAAAGCATTACTTAGGTCGGTCAATGCTATCGAAATAAGTCCGATACAAGCACCTGCTGAAAAGTCTGCGCCCCAAACAAATGAAATAGCAGTATCTTGATTCGTTAAGTCAGGTTTAATCCATTCCGCTTCTGTTTCGGTTAGTACATTTTCCGTTTCGTCAAGGTAAGTTTCGAAATATGTTTGATGTCCGTTTATGCTACACTCAAGACCATCATCATCAATCTGTTTTTCAAGGTCATCTAATATTTTAAAGTCATAGCCAAGCTTTTGGATAACTTCTTGAATTTGTTTCTTTGTTGGCAAGTCTGCTTTTCTTATGAAAGCTATTTGTGTCATTGACATATTTTGGTTGTGTTAAATTACGCCTAACGTCCCGCTACTACAGCGGGTTTGGGACTAAATTAAGCCCATTCCTCGGATTTGCCAAATCATTCAAATACAAAACCATATTTCCATTAAGCCTATTGCCCAAATCCGTTGTAGTAGCTGTTAGGCACAGGTATTTTTTATTGTTGTATTGGCCTTAAAGTTTCTATTCTTTTTTTTAATGTCCAATTTGAACTTTTAATTAGAAATTGTTGGAGTTTGGTTAAATTACACCAATAATTTCTGTGAAATCCATTTTTTGGAGATTGGATTAAATCTCTTACTATTAAACCAAGATATTGATGAACTTCGCTCCAAATTGATATTTGTATTATTGATAGGTCTTTCAATTCTTGAGTTTTAGGTTGATTTTCGTTTGTGTTTTCTCTATTTAATGCATAATCCCATTGACCGTGTGCAATCTTGTTACGAAGTTCGCTTGGGGTTTTAATGTATTTGTCAGTTATGATTTTTAATTCATTTCTTCTGTTGGTTAAGTCGATGTTTTCTTTCCAATTAACATTTACTTTATCAAAAGCCATATCAAATAAAAGTTCCCAAGCTTTTACTACACCATTTTTAGTTTTTTCAGCTTTTATTTTCTCAATTTCTGTATAAAGAAATCCATTTGGTGTATTTACAATTTGAATAAATTGAGCTTCAGAGAGGGTGCAATAGACTAAAGCGTATAGTTTTGTGTTTAACTCAACTTGAAAATCATCATTTTTTCTTAAGTAGATATTTATAGTTCTAACTATATTACTTTCAACTTTTTTGATTTTCCGAACATTTTTACTCTGAAGAACATATAGGTCATAAATATCTTGTTCAGTCATAATATAATTATTTAGTGGGGGGGATGGGAATCGAACCCATCGTCTCCAATTTGTTTCCAAATTAGCGCATTACTCCTATGTTATGCTTCCCCCATATTTTCTTCTTGTTCCTCTTCGGTTTTTTTATACTTGTGCCTAACGTTCCCTTGCTACAAGAGGTTTGGGGTTAAATTAAGCTTTATTTTCGGATTTGTCAAATCATCCCAAATACAAGACCATTTTTAAATTAAGCCAATTGCCCAAATCTCTTGTAGCAAGTGTTACAGGGCGGTTGTTTTTGTCGAAATTACGATTTTCACACAAAACTTTCACGCTTCTGTTGGCAGATTCCAATTTTCGCGTTTCTGCTTTTTGGTTCGTAATTTTCGGCTTATTATTTTCAATTATTCACTTTTAATTTTTGCGCTAAACTTTTCAAGTTTTTGCCGGCAGATTTCGACTTTCACGATTCTACTTTTCAGATTCCGACTTTCAAGTTTCTGTTGGCAAGTTCCAATTTTTACGCTTCAGTTTTTCGTCTGTTTATTGTCAGATTCCAAATTTCCGACTTTTGCTGGCGAATCCAATTTTCACGCTTCTGCTTTGTAAATTTTCTGCGAGTTATAAACTTATTTTCAAATCGAAATTACCTGCGTAATTTCGGCACAACTGCCCTGTAACGTTCCCTTGCTACAAGAGGTTTGGGGTTTAATAAAGCCTTATTTTCGGATTTGCCTAATCATCCCAAATACAAGACCATTTTTAAATTAAGCCAATTGCCCAAATGTCTTGTAGCAAGTGTTAGGCACAGTTATTTCAATCTTTTCTGTGTTTAAATTCATTGAAATATTTAATAAATCTCATTTTCTCGTCCTTGCTTTCCATTTCAGATTCATGTAGTCTATTTTGGATAGATTTTAGTTCACTGATAAGTTGCATTTTTTCTTCATTGAGTTCGGCTTCATGTATACTCATACTATGCATATATTCTTTTACTTCATCCGATTCCATTGAATCTTTATATAGCTCTTCTAGATGCTTTCGAAGACTAAATATTTTATGGTTTATTTCTTCAATTCGTTTACTTAAAAAACTTATTTCGTCTTTTGCTTTTAATTCACGCTCGTACAGTCTTTTTTCCATAAACTGAATTCTTTTCATTTCTTTCAATTCAGCTTGCTTCATAGCTTGTATTTCCTCTAGAGCTTGTTGATTAATTTTCTCTTTCAGAAATGATTGTCCATAACTTAAAAATCTTTCAGACGAATACATATGAAAATCCACATTGGCGTTCATTTTTATTTCCTCGATTAGTTCTTGTCTCGGTCCCATATTTCTGCCGTCTTTAATTTTCCACCACCAATCTATTTTCCTCTCGTCTGTAATTAGAATAACATCTTTATTAAGTTCTTTAGCTTTTAGGATAATTTGCTTCCATAGAATCAAATCACCATATTTCTTATTTCCTTCTTTAGTTTTTTCATCTTCAAATCCAGGAGGAACTTTATTTTTGAATCTTTCTTCTCCTTCCTTAAATATTTCTTTTAATTCATCTTCACTAAATGGGCTTGTAATTCTATTTTTGAATAATTCAGAAATAGAGTTATAGATAGGGTCAACCTTTAAATAATCACAATATTTTTTGATACTTTCTTTGACTTCATCTCCAACTTTTTCAAAAATTACATTTAATTCCTTGTCAACTTTAGAAGTAAGGAAAGGTGGTTTACTTGTTGATTGTAAATCTTTTTGAATTTGTGAAATTTTCTCTAAAAATTCGTTATACGCTTTTTCCTGTTCAGCAATTACCTCATAACGATTTCTATTATACTCTAATGCAGTCTGATGCGGAAGATAGATTTGATTTGAAAACCTTTTTATAAGATCTAGAATTGTATTTTGAGTAGATTCAGAATATCGGTATAAATTCAGTAGAACATTAGTATCAAACATGATTATACCATGTTCCCAAATTTGTTTGATATCATTCTCGGTTTTCCTGTAATATCCTGGAAATAGTTCTTTCATTGTTCGTCTTTTATAATTGTGCCTAACGTCCCGTCGCTACACGAGGTTTGGGATTAAATTAAGACCATTTTTCGGATTTGCCAAATCTTCCAAATACAAG
>NZ_JBDLZZ010000038.1:0-5065 GCF_040049115.1 Flavobacterium aestuarii | reverse complement strand
CCAAGTGTTTTTGCTTCGAGCAATATTGTAACAGTAGACACTAACTCAGGTGCTGATTTAGCCTGGGATGTGTATGTGCAGGATGCTAACGGCTGTACTGTAAAAACTACGGTAACTGTTATACAAGATGCTATGCCATCAGTGACAGCGGTTGTGAGTAACCAGTGTACAGCGTCAGGCAGCAGTTTCACTATTACTGCTACAGGAACAGGAGGAACAGGAACACTGACTTATGGAATCAACGGAGCTTCCGGTGCTTTCCAGGCAGGCAATACATTCAATGTTCCAGCGAGTGCGACTCCATATACAGTATGGGTAAAAGACGGCAACCAGTGTACTGCTTCAGCAGCAGCTGTTACGGTTTATCCTCAATTGACATCCGGAGCAGCTGTTACCAAGCTGTTAGACTGTTCTGCGAGTCCAGATGCAGTGATCACTACAACAATTACAGGGGGCAAAGCTCCTTATACGTATACAGTACAAAAAGGCACAGGAGCCATAAGCGTGCCAAGCGCGCCAAGTGCTTCATTGACATTTACGACCAGCGTAAGCAATGCCAACGCCGATACTTATAAATTTGTTATCACTGATGCCAACGGCTGTACTACTACAGCTTCAGCTACAGTTATTGGAATTACAAATCCGACAGTTACCGCTACGCCAGTACAGGTAAGCTGTAATGGAGGAAATAACGGAAGCGTTACTTTGGCAGGATCAGGCGGATCAGGCGGATACAGCTATAGCTTCAACGGAAGCGGGTTTACCACTACGGTTACCTACCCTGGATTGAGTGCAGGAATAGCCTATGCCTATCAGGTAAAAGACAGCAAAGGCTGTGTATCTGCACCAGCTACTATTACCCTTACACAGCCAACAGCATTAGTTGTTTCGGCTTCAGCTACAAGTTTCAGCTGTAATACTTCGAATGTTTATCAGTCAGCAGTAGTAACAATCAATGTGCCGACCACAGGAACAGCGCCTTATACTTATAGTTTTGATGGAGGTGGTTATAGTACAACCCGAACAAAAACTTATAATGATAATGGCAGCAACCAGACAGTAAATTATTCAGTAAAAGACAGCAAAGGCTGTACTCAGGCAGGAACTGCTATTATACTGAACAGATTAAACCCTCCAGTTATTGCTAATATAAGCGGTACACCTATTTATTGTTCGCCAGCTGCAAGTACTACAAGTACAGTAACTGTAACAAGAACTGCAGGGACTGGAGTAGGAGCGCTTACTTATGCAATTACAGCCCCTGCCGCAGCAGTTGCATCAAACGCAACAGGAGTATTCACTGGCTTGGCTGGTGGTACAACATATACTTTTAAAGTAACGGATGCTAACGGATGTTATGATACCAAATCATTTACAGTACCGTCAGTTACACCGATTGCAGTGACTGCTTCAAAACTAACTGATGTTGATTGTTTTGGAAACAATACAGGTTCTATCAGTTACAATGTTAGCGGGTTCTCTGGAACATACAGTTATACCGTTAATGGAGGAGCTGCTGTAACAGGTCAGACGGCAGCGAGCTTTACTCTGTCTAATAGAGTGGCAGGTGTTTATAATGTTGTCTTTACTGATGCAGTTACTGGATGTAGTGCTCCAACATCTATAACAATAGCACAGCCGGCAGCTGCTTTATCAGCGACTGTGGCCAAAGTTAATGCGAACTGTATTACAACAACTTCTAAAGTTACTATTACAGCAACAGGAGGTACATCCCCTTATACTTATGCATATAAGATTGATGGCGTTCCACCACTAGCTGCGGATTATATTGCAAGTAATATTGCGAACCTGAATCCAGCTACAAATGCTAATTGGGATGTTTGGGTAAAAGATGCTAATGGCTGTACATTTAAATTAGATGTTGCTATAATTTTAGACCCAACGCCTACAGTAACCGCTTCTGCGACTGCACAATGTTTAGGAGCAGGTTCTTATACTATTACAGCAAATGGATTAGGTGGTACAGGTACACTTACGTACAGTATAAATGGTGGAAGCTCTTATCAGTCAGGAAATACTTTTGTAGTAACTACATCAGGCAGTTATACAATAAAAGTGAAAGATGTTAATGGATGTACTGCAGATAGTAATGTAATAAATGTTGCACCGCAATTGACATTGAACGCAGTTCTAAATAAAAATATCACTTGTAATCCAGCTCCAACGGCTGCTAGAATAACATTAACTCCAACAGGAGGTGTAGGTCCATTTACTTATACTGCTTCTCCAAATACAGGAACTTTTGCAGCTAATATATTTACAACTAGTGCAGCAGGAAACTATACGTTTACAGTAACCGATACTGCAACAGGTTGTACTTATACAACAACAACAGCTATACCTGTAACTACTCCGGTAAATCCAGATATTACTGGTGTTACTCAAACGGCATTTATCAATTGTAATGGAGATGACACTGCTGCTATTTCTATAACTGTCAATAATACTTTAGGTCAATCACCATTTGTTTTTAATGTAAGAAGAACAGCTCCTACAGTTTTTGATTACGGAACACAAACTTCTGGATTATCTGCTGGAACATATGCTATAACTGTTACAGATGCTAAAGGTTGTACAGATACTTTTCCTTTTGTAATTAATGAGCCTACTCCTATTGTTTTTTCTAGATCTATTACTCCAATAACTTGTAATAATCTTACTGGAATTTCACTTGGTAGAATAACAATTAATTCTGTTTCTGGTGGTACACCAAATTACATATACCATGTTACAGGTGTAAATGGATATGATAAAAAATTCTCTAATCAAACTGGACTATCAGTAGTTTTTGATGTTGTAGATTTTGGATTTTATCAAATAATTATTACAGATTCTAACGGTTGTACGGCTTTTGAAAATAATATTTTAATAGCTTCTCCACCAGATGATTTAGATATTACAGTTACATCACCTCCAGCTGACTGTTCTGCTCCAGGTTCAGCTATAATTGCTGTTGGAGGACCTTTATCTTCTGTGACTGGTCCTGGTCCATATCATTTTGCAGTATATTCTCCGGGATTAACTTACACAGGTCCAACCGCATTACCATGGTATGATGAAGATGCTGTTGGAAGTAAAAAAACTACTATTCCGAATTTATTGCCTGGCGTTACATACACATTTGTTGTTCATGATGCGCTTACAGGATGTTATTATTTTGAAACATCTACTTTACCTATCCCTACGAATTCAACCATTACTGTTAATCCAATAATTGCTAATAATATTACTTGTAAAGGAATGGCTAATGGTAATGTTACTTTTACGATGAATCATACGTATGGAGCATCTACTCCAGTAACGTATCAGATTTTTAATTCACAATCAGTTACTCCAATAGGATCAGCAGTTTCAACAACTATACCAGCTTCAGGTTCTTTAGTTATAAATAATTTTGGTGTGTTACCTTTTGGAAATTATTTTGTTTTGGTTACTGAAACTGGTGTCGCTACACATGCAGGTTGCAGTGTGACTTCAGCTCCTTTTGATATTACAGAATCAGCTATTGATTTATCAGTTACAGCTAGTAAAATCAAAAAAGTAAATTGTAATGAAGATGGTGTTATTGCTGCACAGGCAAAAGACGGTACTGCACCGTATACTTATCAATATCTTTTAGCATCAGTTCCAGCACCTACTGCAGGTTCTGCTGGCTGGGTATCGGCTACTACTTTTGAAACAAGTACAACAGGAAATTATATTGTGTATGCAAAAGATGCTTATGGCTGTATTAAAAATGCTTCAGTTACTTTAGATGCCAATATTGCTCCAACAATTAATTTACCAGCACCTATTTGTTATAACAATACTGCCTTTACTATAAATATTGTTGGTACAGTAGACCCTACCATTGTTGGCGATGCAAGTTATAGCGTAGATGGCAGCGCTTTCCAAGATTCACCAAATTTTACATTTAATGCTGCAAAAACATATAATTTAGTTATCAAAGATGGTAATGGTTGTACAGCGAATGTTGATTATGTGGTTCATCCTAAGCTGGAATTGACCACTACATTAACAAAAGAATTAGATTGTACAGGAATGCCAAATGCAACAATTACTCTAACTACTACAGGAGGAGATACAACACCAACTGCTAATTATACTTATGAGTATTCTACTACTGGTGGTGGGCCTTGGACAATGATGGCTACTAATGTGCTTTCTGCTCCTATTGCCGGAACCTATACTTTTAGAGTTACGGATGCAAATAATGCAACTCTCTGTCAAACGATAAAAGCTATTGTTTTAGATCCAATACCAACAACAGTTTTCGGAACGACTCAAACAAATGTAAGCTGTAATGGTGGTTCGGATGGCACTATTAAAGTTAATGTAACTGCAGGAGAAGGTCCTTATGCTTATGACTTGACAGGTACAGGGTCTAATAATACTGGAGACGTAACAGGAATCTATACTGGCTTACCAGCAGGTAATACATATGTAGTAACTGTGCGTAATGCAAAAAGCTGTGTATTAGCTTCAGCTCCAATTAATATTACTCAACCATCACTTTTAACAGCAACTTCTTCTATAACTACTCCATTAACATGTGGAACAGGAAATGTAGCACAGCCAGCTACAGTTACGGTAGTTGCTACTCCAGGAACGGGAACATCTCCTTATAAATATAGTTTTGATGGAGGAGCCAATTATTCTCCAACAAATACGTATCAAACGTATGCTGGAACTGCTTTTGATGTGTATGTAAAAGATGCTAATGGCTGTATCTTTACCTTAACAAATGGAGTAAATGTTCCAGCCCTAGTTGCTCCATCTGATTTAATGTTTAGTACAACAGTGCCTGTAACTTGTTTAGTAAACGGTACAGTTGAAATTACAGGACATACAGGAGGTGTTGGAATTTTAAATTATGAAACTATTGCTCCTTCGCCAATTATTAGAGGACCACAAACTACAACTACCTTTGCAAATTTAACACCTGGAACCTATTTATTCCAGGTTAAAGATGCAAATGGCTGTACTTATCAGGAATCGTATACAGTAGATCCAGTGACACCAATTGCTATTGTTGGTTCTGTTG
>NZ_JBDLZZ010000037.1:0-5565 GCF_040049115.1 Flavobacterium aestuarii | reverse complement strand
AGGGTTGTATTGCGGTTTGAGGACAGGTTTTTTGCCTTGCAACTATCGAAAAAAGAGGTTTTTTCACAGCCTGACGTGTTGCTACTACAGCGGGTTTGGGACTAAATTAAGCCCATTCTTCGGATTTGCCAAATCATTCAAATACAAAACCATCTTTCCATTAAACCAATTGCCCAAATCCGTTGTAGTAGCTGTTAGCGGTAGCCGTTTTGGATTCTGATTTTCTTCATTAAAGTATTTTTAAGTTACTCAAACCAATTTTTGCCTTTTTCTAAACGTTCAAAAAAATCAGTAAATGAATTTCCAATTTCAATATGATAAGTTTTGTCTAAATCGATAAAAGGTGACAGTACTATTCGACATTCTCCATTTTTGACATTCTCGATTGCAATAAATTCAGAACTCCCATTTCCGCCAATTGCAATTGTGTTTTTTAAGTTTTCTATAATTTGATATTCACTATTTATCGTCAAAATTTCATTAAAATCCCAAAGTCTAACAAATTCATTGCCGACAAAACTCTCGTTTTCTATATAATTCTCGGCGTAAAATCTGTAATCTGCGGGAAGTGAAAAATTTATTTTATCTTCAACTTCTTTAATAGTTGTTTTCGGTTTTTCAGTTCTTTTCTGAAAACCATATTTAGCAAATATATTTTCGATATCTAACATAGATTTTTAAAGATAAACTTCTGTTCTGCACTTTTACGGTTACCGCTAACGTTCCCTTGCTACAAGAGGTTTGGGATTAAATTAAGCCTTATTTTCGGATTTGCCAAAATTTCTCAAATACAAGACCATTTTTAAATTAAGCCAATTGCCCAAATCTATTGTAGCAAGTGTTATGCGTTCGCCAACTTTTCTTCGTTACTATTCAATGCTTTTATTAATTGCTGTAAATAAATCCAAGTGAGCCAATTTTCATTTGTTTGGAGAATAATTGTCCCTCAGTGTAATTGTTTTCTGGAATGTCAATATTTACATTGTCATTTTCAAGTTCCCTATGGACCAAAATGGAATATGAAATTCGTCCACTTTTACTTTCTGTTGTTACTATTTTTGTAATTGTTCCTTTTAATAAATAATCATTTTGTTGTCCAATATTACAATTGTATATTATAAGGAAACCTTGAAAAGCTACGATAAACATAGCACTACAAATTATAGTATAAACTAACATTCCTATTGCTTTTCGCCAAGTTTTAATATCTTGTTTATAACCAAATGTAGCTCTATACGCATAATAAATTGCCAAAACTAAAGAAGGTATTGCAAACCATTTTAAAGTTGTCTCAATAGGTTTGTCACGTAAAATAAATTCAACGGAAAAAGCTGAATATATTCCAATACCTACAAATAGAATGAAAGGAATAATTATTTGTAAGTCTTTTTTAGTAATTGTCATTAGTGTATTTTTTGTTTTTAAGGTTCTTTTTTATACGGTTGCTATTTGGTGACGCATAACGTCTTGGCACTACAGCGGGTTTGGGACTAAATTAAGCCTATTCTTCGGATTTGCCAAATCATCCCAAATACAAAGCCATCTTTCCATTAAGCCCAATGCCCAAATCCGTTGTAGTGGCGGTTATGCGACGTTACTTGATTTCTATTTGCAAGCCCAATTTATTCGCTTGATTTAAAAATTCTTTTATATTCCAAGGATTCCATTCTGTAGAAGTAGCTATAGTTTCATCTAAAAGTTTAATTTCTTCCTCCGGTTTGATATAATGTCTTTTGTGACCGCTTCGCTGATAAATTGAATATGCATTTTCTATTGTATCAAAAACCCCAAAACTTCCTTGAATAAAATCAGGAAATTTACTCTTTAATTCTACAAATGTCGTATTGGGATTATTTTCGAGATAATGTTTAATAACCGCATTTACAAGGCGTCCTTTATTATATTCTTTTTGATTAAAAATAAACTTTGAATAATCTTTACTTAAATATTTGAATTTAAAGAAAGTATCAGAAATAACAAAAATTTCATTGTTTGAGCTTTTGAAACGTTTTAATGTCATTCCTGCAATTGGAATTCCAAGATATTCATATCCTTGACTTAGCTTATCTCGAAGAGAATTTGAAATATCTGTTCCAATTAAAACACCAATCCATTTTGGAGCATAATCTTCTCTCCAATATTCAGGGTTTTCTATTATTACTTGTTCCTTTTGATTTAGATAATCTTGAAGTTGAGCTAAGCTGTCATCATTTATTTCTTTTACTTTAATTTCGACAATCCCAATATATTCACCTGAATATTTTGCAAGAATATCAATTCTTCCGTCTCCCGTTTTTCTTCCTTTTTTTAAAGCAATTTCTGCGTCAAGAATTGTTACTTCACTAAAATTTTCTTTATCTAGTTTTAGTATTTCTTCATTTTCTAAAAGATAAGCTTCCATTGCTAATTCTTTCCAAAATGGGTATTCTTTTAATTCAACATTATTTGCTGTAATTTGTCTATATAATTCCATATTTTTAGTCTGGTCTGGTGTAATGTCGCATAACGTGTTGCTACTACAGCGGGTTTGGGGTTAAATTAATCCCATTTTTCGGATTTGCCAAATCATCCCAAATACAAGACCATTTTTAAATTAAGCCAATTGCCCAAATCCGTTGTAGTAGCGGTTATGCGATGTCGTTATATTTCTGTTTGAGTTCCGATTCCAAATGCTTCCACATTTTCATAAGCACTCTATTCTGTTTTTCTGCATTGTTGTTTAAAATCTTTCCATTTTCAGAAAGTGAATATTTTTTGCCTTCTTTTAAGATTAGGTCGTTTGCTATTAACCACGAAATGGAAGTTTGCATTTCTTTTTGCGTCGGAACAGAATGATTTATTCCGTCTGCTATTTGCATGATTCCTTCAAATGTAGTTGGCGAACTTTGCGATGCAATAGAGATTGCTAGCAAAATCCATGAAATTGTTTCCGCATTTTTAAATTCAACATTTTGCATTTGGACTATTTTTCTGTTTATGATTCTGCTTTTGTACGATATCGCATAACGTCCCGTCGCTACACGAGGTTTGGGATTAAAGATGCGTTTTTTTTCTATTATACACAAATTTACCAAATACAAGACTATTTTTAAATTAAGCCAAATGCCCAAATCTCGTGTAACGGCTGTTGGTGGCAGTGCTTTTATGCGTTTCTATTTTCCGCTTTTTCTTCTGTTATCATCTTTGCATAACATTTGGCAGTTGTCAGCTGATGTTTTTCCTCCTAAATGCCAAGGTGTAATGTGGTCGCCTTCCATTTCGTTAATTTCGTAATGCTCGGTGCAAACTGGGCAAATTCCTTTTTGTCTTTCGTATGCTTCACGTTTTTGATTGTCGCTAAATGCTCGAATATTCAAAAATCTTTCTTTTCGTGTCAAAACGTAAGTATAAATTCCTTTTTTGTTTCCGACATCTTCGTCTTGCATTAGTTGGCTAATTTCTTCTTCGAGTTTTTTGTGGTCAAAACTTTGTTTATGAAATTCGTTGTGCAAAAATCCCCAATCAATGCCTTTCATTTCTCTGCGATATTTCGGGAAAGTTGCTTTTATCCAACTCATAACTGACTGAAAATATAACCAAATTTCGTTGGCATTTGGCTGATGTTGTTTTTCAGCCATATATTTTTCGATGTTGTCTTTAGAAATCCATTTGATTGTGGTTTCTAAATAGTCTTGTCGGATTGCCGAACCATTAAGATAATCGCCTCCAATTTCATAGGCTGGACAACCATTTTTTGAAAAATAACGTTTTACGTCTGTTACCCAACTACCTGAATAAACTGCATTTCGGAGTTCTTGGTCGGTCAATTTTTCTCCTGCAATGTTGATAGTTTTAAACCACTCTAATTTTTCGCTGTCCGTTCCCGAACAGAGATAAACCATAAGTTTATAATTCAAAATTTGTTCTTGTTCGTCTTTTTGTAAGTTGTGAAAATAGCGATTGTGGTATGCGAAATCTCCCTCTATAAATTGAGAAATTGAAATTGTTCTTTGTTGTCCGTCAATTACTTCGTAATCTCCATTTTCACGAACAGCCCAATACATCACGTTTAACGGAAAATCTTTTGTAATTGTATCTATAACGGCTTCACGTTGCTTGTCTTTGTAGATAAATTCACGTTGATAGGGTGGTCGAATGTCTAATTTTCCACCATATCCAACAACTCCGTTTTCTTCGTTATCTTCATAGCCGTTCGTGAGTTCACGAACAGAAATTTCTTTGAGTTCTATGTTCATATTTTTTTATTCTTTATTATTACTCTTGCGTAAGGAACATCAACAATTCCCTTTGTCATCATATACAAATCGCCATCAACAGCACCACGCTTTTGAATTTCTTTTCTGTATTTTTTGTGTTCTTCTTTGTAGGGTTGAACGCCAATTTCAATTCCTGAATTAGAAATTCCTAATCCTATAATTTCAAATTGTTCTGGGTTGTATTTGTCTAAAAATGTAATCGGAACACCTATAAAACCGCTATAATCCATAGGTATATCCTTTGTTTTATTTACGTTTATTGCATTAAAATTTTCGTAAGTTGGATATTCTTCTTCGTTATAAGATTTGTATAAAATTAAATCCTCGTGTCTTTTGTTGATTTCAAGATTTGTAAACCAATGAACGCCCGAAACTCTTATCATTCCTTCTTTTCGGTCGGTTGCCGTTGCGTAATCTTCATAATGTTCATTGATGAAATGACCTGCACCGCCTTTAAATCCATAACCCAACCAAAGTTTATTTTCTTTGATGAGCTTAAAAATTTCTTTGTAAGTGATTGCGTTTTGGTGTCCGACAATGACAAATTTTTTATCGTGTTCGATGAGTTGGGCAACATATTCACGGAATAAAGAAAAAGGCGGATTAGTAACGACAATATCGGCTTGCGTTAGCAAGTCGATACTTTCTTTACTGCGAAAATCGCCATCGCCTTTTAAATGTTTTATTCCGATTTCTTCGGGGTCAGGAACGAAGTTTCCGTTTTTATCGCCTGTGTATTCAAGATAAATTGCACTTTCAGAATTATTTTTACTGAACAAGTCACGCTCTTGATTTTTGTAGCAAGTTGCTATTAGTTTTTTCAGTCCGAGTTTTTCGAAGTTATAAGAAAAGTAATGAAAAAAATTGCTAACTCTTGGGTCATCACAGTTGCAATAAACAACCTTGTCTTTGAAGTGTTTTTTGTAATATCTCAACTCTCGTTCGATGTCCGAAAGTTGTGTGTAAAACTCGTCTTTTTTGTTATTTTTTGCTTGGTGTAAATTTTTGTTTTGTGTTGTTTTCGCCATTTGCTTTCCGATTTACGGTAGCAAATGCTTATCAGTCGTCTTATGTCGGAATGTTTGTTTTTAGCCCGAACGTCAGATAGCATTGCCACCAACGTCCCGCTACTACAGCGGGTTTGGGACTAAATTAAGCCCATTCCTCGGATTTGCCAAATCATCCAAATACAAAACCATTTTTCCATTAAGCCTATTGCCCAAATCCGTTGTAGTAGCTGTTGGCAGATGTTTTTTATAATCTTGCTTTCTTGTTATTATATTCTATTTTTCTATTTTGGTCATTTTTT
>NZ_JBDLZZ010000036.1:0-6628 GCF_040049115.1 Flavobacterium aestuarii | reverse complement strand
GCCCAGATGGAAACGGCATCCTATTGTCCCGGGGTTCGGGACAATAGATATAGTGGACAGCTGGAGAATGCTCCTGAACACAGGCATGCATTCTAAAAAATTTAATCCGAAGCTGTTTTAATACTGTTTAAAATGCGACCTTTGCAGTCTAAAAAAATACACGAATGATACTTCATATTGAAACTCCCGCTTTATTGTTTTCGGCTACTTCCTTAATATTATTAGCTTACACCAATCGGTTTTTGACTCTTGCTACTATTATCCGCGGTTTAAAGAAAGCGTATAAGGAAAAAGAGAATCGGGTTATTTTGCTGGAAATTAAAAACCTTAACTTAAGACTCACTATTATCCGTTTTATGCAGATGGCAGGTGTCTTGAGTTTATTTTTGTCGGTATTTACGATGCTAGTATTGTTTTTGGATTATCAATTGACCGGGATTTATTTATTTGGATTCAGCCTTCTTGCATTATTGATTTCTTTGGCTCTTTGCTTTTGGGAAATAAATATTTCGGTTGATGCTTTGCGTCTGCATTTGAGTGACCTTACTCATATAAATATTGAGAAAGAAAAGCATTCTAGTATTGAAGCAAAATAATCCTCTAATTATCAATCACTCAACTATGTTTAAAAACAACACGCTTAAAGGGGTTTTTCTAGTAGGCATAGGAGCTACAAGCTATGGAATGCTTGCCACATTTGTAAAGATGGCTTATGAAGAAGGATATACAACGGCAGAAGTTACAATCTCTCAATTCCTATTAGGGATTGCTGGAATACTTATTATTAATGCGTTTCAAAAGGCCAAAAACAAGAACGAAGCTATTAAAGCTACGCCAAAAAATATTCTGCAATTAATAACTGCAGGAACATCTACGGGCTTGACAAGTGTATTTTATTATCTGTCGATAAAATATATTCCCGTTTCTATTGCTATAATATTATTGATGCAAACGGTATGGATTGGCTTGGTACTGGAAATGTTTCTGGAGAAAAAAATCTCTTCAACACAAAAAATCACAGCAGCGTTTGTAGTGCTTGCAGGAACGCTTTTGGCAACGAACATTTTTCAGGATGAAATTCAGCTGGATTGGCGAGGACTCCTTTTTGGCATGCTGGCAGCATGTTCATTTACGACCACAATGTTTACTGCCAATCGAGTGGCATTAGGAATATCTTCGGCTCAACGCAGTTTGTATATGCTTATTGGAGGAGCATCTATTGTTTTTATATTTGCGATTGCCACACTGCAAACATCATTCCGCTTTGAAATATTGCTAAAATGGGGAATTATATTATCGCTTTTCGGAACTATTATTCCGCCAATGTTAATGAATGCAGGTTTTCCGCTTACAGGCATTGGACTAGGAAGCATAGTTTCAGCATTGGAACTTCCTGTTTCTGTTTTGATGGCTTATTTTCTGCTTCACGAGGAAGTCGTCTTGATACAATGGATTGGAATATTCCTCATTATATTAGCAATAGTACTGATGAACTTGAATTTCAAAAAACCTCAACACCACTGATTATCAATTAAAAAGAATTAAGTTATCGTTATATCTGTTACTTTTTTTTTATAAATTCGTATCCATACAATTCTTACTAAATTAAAAGACATTGTATTGGAGATAGAATTTTGATTAATTAACTAATAATCTATTAACTTAATTTTTTTATCATGAAAAAACTTTTCGCAGAATTTTTCGGAACGTATTGGCTGGTTTTTGGAGGCTGTGGCAGTGCCCTTTTTGCTGCAGGTATCCCTGATTTAGGGATTGGATTTGCCGGAGTTTCATTGGCTTTTGGACTTACTGTTTTAACTATGGCGTATGCTGTTGGGCATATTTCAGGAGGACATTTTAATCCAGCCGTATCATTTGGGTTATGGGCAGGCGGCAGATTTCCAGCCAAAGATTTGCTTCCTTATATTATAGCTCAATGCATTGGAGCTATTGGAGCCGCAGGAACACTTTTTACAATTGCTTCAGGAAAAGCTGGATTTATGATTGATAACACTAAAGCGGGAGCTTTTGCCACAAATGGATATAATGCGTTTTCGCCTGATGGATATTCTATACAGGCCGCTTTTATAGCTGAATTTGTATTGACCTTATTTTTTCTTTTAATCATACTAGGTGCTACGGATAAATTCGCGAATGGAAAATTTGCTGGAGCTGCAATTGGTCTTGCTTTAACATTAATTCATTTGATCAGCATTCCTATTACTAATACTTCTGTAAACCCAGCACGATCATTATCGCAAGCTATTTTTACAGGCGGTGAACCACTATCACAAGTCTGGCTGTTTTGGGCAGCACCAATCTTGGGTGCTATTGTGGCTGGTTTTATCTACAAAACAGTATTGCAGGATCATTCGGAAGTACAATAGCAATCAGCAGTATAGAATTTTACAAAAAAAATTAAAAGGGAAAAACAAATCCAGTATTTTGTTTTTCTCTTTACTTTTGTATAATGAATTCATTATTTCAATCCGAACCTATATTTTTTAACTTGCCAGATGCGGAAATTATCTACTTTCCATCTTTTCTTTCGCTTGAAGAATCCAATTCTCTTTTTCTCGAATTACTAGAAAACACTCCTTGGCAGCAGGATGAAATTATGGTTTATGGCAAAAAATATCCGCAGCCTCGACTAACCGCTTTGTATGGAAATGAAGAAAAGCCTTACTCCTATTCTAATATTGTCATGCATCCTCATCATTGGACTTCATCATTAGAAAAAATAAAATTACTTGTCGAAAATGTTTCAAACGTTAATTTTACTACCGTTTTATTAAATTATTATAGAGATGGCAATGATGGAAACGGCTGGCATGCCGATAACGAAAAAGAATTGGGTTCCAATCCAATAATTGCGTCACTAAGCTTAGGAGCCGAACGAAACTTTCAATTGAAGCATAATAATAATGCTTCACAAAAAAAGAATATTATCCTAGAAAACGGCAGCTTACTGTTAATGAAAGGCTCAACACAGCATTTCTGGAAACATCAAATTCCTAAAACAAAAAAAACAATCGGAGCTCGAATAAATCTTACTTTTAGAATCATTAAATAAAAGAATATTCAATATTCTTTCTTAAAAATATCACTAATTCAAAAGAGCAAAAAAAATGATTTTTTTTTTACCTAAAATAAAAAGTAATTATAATTTTTATTAATATTGGTATTAGATTTAAAAACATTTTATTAAACATTAAACCCTATTGAATTAATTTTCACCTGATGAAAAAGAGTAACCGCAAAGAATTAAACTGGGAACAAACAGAAAGACTGATTGCATTGGCCCTGGAAGAGAGAAATCCATTTGAAATTATTCATAAAGAATTTGGATTGGCTGAAAAGGAGGTTCTTGAAATTATGAAAAAGAAGATGCCGGCCGAAAAATATGAGATGTGGAAAAAAAAGGCGATTGCGAGCAAACCAAAGCCAAAGCCTTTAAAAATAGATGATTTTGATGAAGACCTTGATGGAAAATATTACATAAAGAATAAACTAGACTAACCAAACCTTAAAACTCCTGTATTATCAGGAGTTTTTTATTGAATTAATTCCACAAAGACCGCAGCTAAACTTTTGTAACTCAAAAGTATTTATTTATACATTTTTGTAACTTTTTAAAATTTTGTAATACTAATCTACAAAACAAACATAGATAAAATGAAAAAAATACTCTTTACACTTGCTTTTACCTCCTTAATCTGGACGAGTAAAGCAAACATAACAAAACCGGCAGATTCAAAAAAAGAAGCAATCGAAGTCAGCATCAATCTTACTGATGTAAAAGACGACCAGGTTCTGGTTACAGTAAAAGCTCCAAAAATCACAACAGATGAAATTACATACAGCCTTCCGAAAACGGTTCCAGGAACATATTCGGTAGATGATTATGGAAAGTATACAGCTGATTTCAAAGCTTATGATAAAAAAGGCAATTTATTGACAGTTTCAAAAAACGATGATAATACCTGGTTAATCAAAAACGCAAAAGCTTTAGTAAAAATCACTTATCTAGTCAACGACACATACGATACTGAAAAAGGCCGAGGTTTTGGCCAAGACGATGTGTTCTCTCCTGCTGGAACAAATATTGACGCTGGCAAAAACTTCATGTTGAATTTACATGGTTTTGTAGGTTATTTTCAGGATAAAAAAGAAACTCCATACAAAGTTATTATTACACATCCCGCAACACTTTGGGGAGCAACATCAATGATCGATAAAGATGGATCGTCTACAACAGATGTTTTTGAAATGCCACTCTATTCGGAATTATTGGAAAATCCCATCATGTACTCTAAAGCGGATTACACCACTTTTACAGTTGATGGAATGGATATCCAAATTGCGGTTTACTCACCATCAGGAAAAATTACTGCAGAAAGCATTACTCCTGAAATGAAAACAATGATGACTGCCCAAAAAACATTTTTAGGAAAAGTCAATTCTACAAAAAAATATACAGTTATCTTATATCTTTCGACAATGTCTCCAACAGATGCAAAAGGTTTTGGAGCACTGGAACACCCTACAGCGACAACAGTTGTCATGCCAGAAATGATGCCAAAAGACGAATTGGTAAAACAGATGAAAGATGTAGTTTCACATGAATTTTTTCATATTGTAACCCCATTAACCATTCACTCGAAAGAAATCCAGTATTTTGATTATAACGCTCCAAAAATGTCTCAGCATTTATGGATGTACGAAGGTGTCACAGAATATTTTGCCAATTTATTCCAAATCAATCAGGGATTAATTGATGAAAATGAATTCTATTCCCGTATTTCCGAAAAAATACAAGGAGCTAATGAGATGAACGATACTATGCCTTTCACAACAATGAGTGCCAATGTTTTGACTGAGCCATACAAAGCACAATATTTAAATGTGTATCAAAAAGGAGCTTTAATTGGCATGTGCCTTGATATTCAAATCAGAGAAAGCAGCAATGGCAAAAGAGGGATATTGGATTTAATGCATCAATTATCAAATGAATATGGAGTATCAAAACCATTTAATGACGCAGATTTATTTGCAAAAATAACTTCCTTAACTTATCCTGAGGTAGGAGAGTTTTTTACCAAATACGTATCGGGACCTACTCCAATCCCATACTATGATTACCTGGCCAAAGTAGGGATCACAAAGATCATCAAAAAAACACCTGAGGGAATATTTCTGCAAGGTCAAGTTCCGTATGTAGGAGTAAACAAAGAAAATAAAGAAATTTTCGTCGCTCCAGACAAAGAATTACACATTTTTTACACGTCACTAGGTCTTAAAGCTGGAGATATTATTACTGCCATCAATGACAAACCGTATTCTTTGGATAATATTTATGAAATGATTACTGATAGCCAGAAATGGAAAGAAAACGATCCAATTTCTATCAAAATTAAAAGAGACGGGAAAGAACAAGTACTAAAAGGAACTGTGAAATTTCCATATATTGACACAGAAGGACTGGAAACCACTGATACATCCAAAGCTGCATTAAGACAAGCCTGGATGAAAGGATAATTGCCATAACTCATCACAAAATCCCATTCGTTCCAGCGAATGGGATTTTTTTTTTTAAATTCACATCCATTAAAACTATTCATTTCAACATTTTTCTTTATTTTGCGCCAAAAATAAACAAACCCAAAATGCTATCTTCGACATAGATGAATTGCATATTACGATTCCAAAAATCAATTTACTTACACATGAAAAATTCTATTATTGCCGTTGTTTCTTTGCTCCTCTTAGTTGCATGCAACAAAAATGAATCTAAAACAAACCTGCATATTACTGGAAATATCAAAGGGCTAAAAGAAGGTACTTTATACATTCAAAAATACAATGACACCGTTCTTACCGCTATTGACAGCATCAAGATTGACGGAAATTCTGCTTTCGAAAGCAACATAGACCTTAAATCACCAGAAATGTTATATCTGTATCTTGATAGAGGGGTAACCAATTCCCTGGACAATAACATTATGTTTTTTGCAGAACCAGGTACAATTAATATTGATACAAACTTAGATTCGTTTATTTCGAGTGCAAAAATAACAGGTTCTAAAAATCAGGAATTATTTGAAGAATACAAAAAAATAAACTCTCGCTTTAATGATGAAAACCTAACACTGATTGAGAAAAAATTTAAAGCATTAAAAAGCAACAACACTAAAACAATCGACAGCATTGCTCTTGCACAAGAAAACAACATCAAGCGCAAATACCTCTATGCAACCAATTTTGCTGTAAACCATAAAGATTATGAGGTTTCGCCCTATATTGCCTTGGCTGAAATATACGATATCAACATCAAATATCTGGATACGATTCAAAAATCCATGACACCAAAGGTAGCCAACTCACTATATGGTAAAAAATTGACTAAATATGTAAATGAAATTAAAAAAAGTGAAGTGAAGTAATTTCTCGGCCTTTATAAAAAACAAAACCGCCTTTATTGGCGGTTTTTTTGTACTTATAAAAACAGCTTCCTCTCATTTGTATGATAAAAAACGAGGAAGGCACCAAACTTCGGATCAAGAACAAAACCTGGGGAGGAATGTCAAAATAAAATCAGAAATTTGTAGTCTAAGAATTATATATGACT
>NZ_JBDLZZ010000035.1:0-7039 GCF_040049115.1 Flavobacterium aestuarii | reverse complement strand
AAATCAATAGTAAGAATGGTAACAACCAAACCGATTTATCATAATAATATAAAACAGCCACTAAGTGTATAACTCAAAAATTTAAATTAAAAAGTGAAATGCTGGTAGATGATGCCGAAACAAAATATGTCAAACTATTACTACAGCATCCTTCCCTAATTCAGCGTGTTCCTCAAAATCAGATTGCATTATTTCTGGGAATAACGCCACATACCTTAAGCAGAATCAGGGCAAAAATTTAATTTCTTGCCTTATGTCAATTTTTATGTTTTTTCTTCCTTCTAATTTTGCTCCAGTAAAACAGAAAAATTATGGGCAAAGTAAAAAACAAAGTAACAGTCGTTACCGGAGCATCAAAAGGAATTGGTGCTGAAATTGCATTGGAAATGGCAAAAGAAGGTGCAAAAGTTGTGGTCAATTATTTATCGGACAAAAGCGCCGCCGAAGCTTTATCTGCTGTCATTATTGAAAACGGAGGCACTGCCATCACAATTCAGGCCGATGTGACCAAAAGCGAAGATGTTCAAAGGCTGTTTGAAGAGACCAGCAAAACTTTTGGAAAAATAGACAGTCTGATTAACAATGCGGGAATTTACAAATTTGAGCCTTTGGAAATGGTAACCGAAGAAGAATACCGCCGCCAGTTTGACAATAATGTTTTAGGTGCTATTTTAACCATTCAGGAGGCTTTAAAACACTTTAATGATAACGGAGGAAGTATTATCAATATCAGTTCGGTTGCGAGCATCAAAGCCACTCCTATGACTCTAATTTATGCTGCGACAAAAAGTGCAGTCGATTCCATCACCCGAACTTTATCAAAAGAACTCAGCGGAAAAAAAATCCGTGTCAATTCGATATTGCCGGGACCTACTGAAACAGAAGGCAATCGCGTTTTGGGTACCGAAATGGAATCTTATATTGTTGCCAGCACACCATTTGGCAGGGTTGGAAAACCAAACGATATTTCAAAACTTTCTGTTTTTCTTGCATCGAATGACGCTTCTTGGATTACAGGACAAAAAATAACCGTGTCAGGAGGATTTGATTAATAAAACGAAAAAGACCGTCAATCGTGGCGGTCTTTTTCAGTTATAAAAAATAAAAGGAAAACGTTCTTTTATAATATCATTTGAAATTCAAGTATAAATTTCCATAAAAACAATTCTCAATTCCTAATCATGTACAGGACTCTGTGTACATGGACAGTTGCTCAAACCTTGAAGGAATCGGAATCCGATTGTTAAGGAATGTGTTCCTGAATTATAAGCAGCCAGATCATTAAGAGTAACCTGATACGAATAACCAGCAGAAATAAAACCTTTTTGAAATCCAATAATTGGGCCAACAGCTAATGGTTTACCAATTTGATCATTCAAAAAACGATAGGAAGCACCTACCCACACATAATCTTCATATCTGTTAAATTTCCTGTATTTAACATTTAAATCCGTTACCGAACGGCCATCACTCTGATAATACTGATAAAAGATCGAAGGCTCAAGCTCACTCCTGTTTCCAATATCCAGCACATATCCAGAATAGATCTGATAATTGGTAAGCTTATTGGGTTCGTAGGCAATTTCAAAACTAAGGTCTTTTTGCAAGATGTTAGTAGCTGTAGCACTTGCATAAAAGCCACGGTTGCGGTACAGTAAACCAACCTCAAAGTTGTTATTAACCGTAGACCGGTCATCAGTAATTCCATTAAATTCATTCGTATTCAACCTAAAGGAATTGTATATATAGGATATTCCAAAGGAAAGATACTGTTTTGTATAATAGTCCAGAATAATGTGGTGGGCAAAAGTAAGCTTAGCTCCTGACTGTTTGGTATAACCATTGGAGTCATTGTAAAGATTCATACCTACACCCGATTGATTTAAAACTCTAAAATCGGCATATAATGCCTGGCTTTGAGGAGCATCTTCAACACCAACCCATTGTTTATATCCATTCAGATTAATTCTAAAATTGTCTCCAATTCCAGCATATGTCGGTGAAATTACATAAGGATTATCGGCTAAGTATTGGGTCGCAACGGGAACATTCAGCTCTTGACCGTAGCTGCCAGCTACAGTCAAAAACAAAATGCTGATCAATATTCTTTTCATTTTATTGTTTTTCATTTGGATAACTACTCTCACTTCTGTTATCTGTATAGTGTAAAGTGACCTATAAACTCTCTATCATCCTTAGAATGTCTAAGTTTCAATACGTACCAGTAATCACCCATTGGCAGCTCAGTACCTTTGTATTTACCATCCCAGGATTCTCCTGCACCAAAGTGTCCAACTTCGCGGCCATAACGGTCGTATACAACAAATTTAATGTCTGGATAATTCTCCGTTTTGAGTGGTTTCCATGTTATATTTGGTCCATTGCCATTTGGTGTAAAGACATTAGGAATTTCTATATCTACAAATTCAAAATACTTAGTTACACTAAATGAACAGCCATTAGTATCTGTAACTGTAAACGTATAATTGCCTGAATGGAAATAAACGTATTTGTTGTTAGAACCAAGATTCTCTCCATTTACAGAATAACGATACACACCAGAACCTCCAGTTGCTGTAGCAACAATTTCATTTAATTTTCCAAGGTCTAATGTCATAGCCAATGGTTCGATTTGATCAATATGGAATACTAAAGTAGCATCCACACAGCTGTTTTTATGATGAACCATTATAAAATGATCACCAGGAACAAGATTAGTGAAAACATTGCTAGGCTGCTCTACTCCTGTGTTATCTAAAGAGTAAGTTACATCTGCAGGATTATTACTTGGATCAATGCTTACCGTAACTTTATTAGCTGACAGATCATTAACACAATCATAAGAAGTGACAGCAACAGGATTTAAAATAACTGCAGGGTCTAACTGTACAAGCAATTCGAATGTACATGTGTTGGCATCTTTGATGTAAACTCTATGATCACCGCCTGATAAACCGCTGAAATCAACTTGACCCAATACATACGTTCCGTTAGGGTCATCCAGACTAGTGCTGTATGGACCTACTCCTCCAGTAACTGTAATACTGAATGCTCCTGTTTTATCACCAGCACAGTACTCTTGTGCTATAGAACCTGGAACAACAGCTGCCACTATAGCATCTGGTTCTTCGATTTTAATATCTGTTAATAAAATGAAACAGCCATTTTGATCCTGAACGATCACATCATATAAACCAGGTTTCAAATTATTGAAAGTACCAGATTCAAAGAATTGATTCATATCTGGCTCAATAGCATATTTAATCATTCCTGTTCCACCAGCCGCATTGATTATTATCTTACCATCTCCATTACCATTACAGATAACGTCAATCGCAGTAAAATCAGCAGTCAAAGCCGTTGCTGGTTCAGTAATAGTAATTGGCGCCGTAACTTTCTCACAGTCACCACTCACTACTTTAACAAAATATGTTCCAGCTGCCAACTGCGTGAAACTGCCTGGTGCTGTTTGTACAGCTCCTGCAATGTCATTTCCAGAAGCATCTTGCAATGTGTAAATATAGTTTCCTAAACCTCCTTTAGCCGAAGCAACGATAACTCCTGTCAAGTCATCTTTACAATTTATAACAGGTCTTTGAATATCCAATTCTATTGTCAATGGCTCTAATGGATCATTTTGAATATGATTAGAAACTAAACTAACACAGCCTTTTGCATCACGAACATAATAACTGAAAGTACCATTACCTACAGAGAAAGTAGCAGAATTACCAATCATTGGGGTGCTAACTGCAAAGTTAGCCGTATCGCTATAGCTATAAGGTGCTGTTCCTCCAGCTGCTGTAAGGGTCAAGGTCGCTTGTGTTTTACAAGTCTGTGCAGTTGCTTTAACTAAACCAGCTTCAACTTTTGAAGGTTCATTAATTGTTATTATTGATGATGTAGCGGTACAGCTCCATCCATCAGTAACAGTAACACTATACTTGCCTGCACCTAATCCAGTAAATACACCCGAACTTTGTGGTCCTGAACTAACAACTGGAGTTAAGGATTCATAATTCAAGGTATATAAATAATTACTTCCCTGGCCTCCTCCTGGAGCAACAGTGGCGGTAATTGTAACAGATTTATCACCATTACATGATACCAGCGTAACATCTGGGAGAGCCGTAATGCTGATTGGTGTAGGATTATTCAAAGTAACAACTGTTGATGCAATACAGCCTTTGCTGTCTTTAACATTAACTGTGTAATTTCCTGCTATCAGATTTTTGAAATCCGTTTGTGAACTGTAAGAAACATTAACTGGCCCTACCAATTCATATTGGTAATCACCTACCCATCCTCCTGCTGCAGAAACTGAAATCGTACCATCATTATTTGCACCTGCACAAGTAATTTCAGTATGTGTTTCAGATATTGTCAACGCAGCTGATGGCTGATCAATTATAAAACTAGTCATCACAGCACACTCCGGTCTATTTCTTAAAGCAGCAGTAACTGAATAAGAACCAGCTTTCAATCCTGAAAGTGTATGCGGTCCAGCTGAAACAGAAGTTCCTGAACTTGCTGTTGGCCCTGTTACAACATAGTCGAAAATACCAGCATCATCTGTTGGAACCAACTGCGTATCAAACAATGTCAATTCAACTTGACCTTCATTAGATCCAAAACAAACCACATCCTGAATCTTCACTGCTTTCAGCTCAAAAGTATTTGGATTGTTTACAAAATGTATCTTTTCTATTGTACATCCAGTAATTGTGTTTGTAATAGAAATTAAATAATCACCAATTCCCAGATTACTGAAAGCTCCAGTAGTATTAGTTGCACTGTAAACAGTACCATTAATTCCCGAAACTGTATAAACTAACTGTCCTGCCACAGGAGTACCTCCTAATGTAACAGCTTTCACCACAATTTCTTGATTATTCTTACAAGTAATTGGTGTAGCAATATCAACAATTATATTCTCCAGACTAATGAATCCATTAATCCTGATTGGCGCAATAGTGCTTCCAACACATCCATTATCATCATAAACATTTACGGAGTAGTTACCGCCTGCAACATCAGATTCAGTATATGAATTACTTGAACCTCTTTGCACTACAGTCACACCATTTTTAACAAATTCATAAATAGTGTAAGTTCCAGAACCACCGACAACGTTATTTACTGTAATAGTTGCCAAATTAGTACTATTTGAACCCGCTGTACATCCAAATTGAGTTACAGCTGGAGCTGGAACATTAATTATGGCTGGCTGCGTTACATCAATATTATCAGTCGCTATACAGCCTCTGCCTGAAGTAACTGTCACAACATATCCATTAGCTGCTGTCAGTCCTGTAAACACGTTAGAAATTTGAGGAATTCCTCCATTCAAGCTATACATATAAACAGGATTGTCATTGATACCTGCTGCTGGAGTCTCCATAGTTGCTGTAATTGTACCATCAGCTCCTCCGTTGCACGTTACTGGAGTCATGCTTAAAGCAAATCCTGTAACACGTGTTGCTCTTGATAGATTCACCGGTACATAAAACTCACATAATGTATTAGTGTCTTTGACTCCCATAGTGTGCGCTCCAAATGTTACTCCATTGAAAGAAACTCCTGCACCAAATGCACCACCATCAATGTTATACAAATAACTAGCAGAGCCGCCAGTAGCCGAAACATTAACAACACCATCATTATCATTACAGCTAGGTGCTGTAACTACAACAGCTGTCAAGTTTAATGGATCTAAAATAGTTACCGTTGTTGGAGCAGAAATACATCCGTTGGCATCTTTTACAGTTACATTATAAACTCCATGAGTATTTACAGTAATAACATTTCCAGTCTGGTAATTAGTACCATCCGCACTGTATTGAAGCGCTGAGCTGAATCCAGAAGCAGTAACTGTAATAGCATACGTTCCTGTTGGGCTTGGACACTGAGCAGCTGCTGCATTAGCAATAACTGGATTTGCATCTAAAGAAATGACTTGTGCATTATTAGCCGTACAGCCATTTGAATCCATAACATAAACTATCCAGTTTACATCTGTACCATTATTAGTATCTACAATTAATTTTTCACTAGCACCATAGGCTGTTAATGCTGGAACTGGATCACCTGCTCTAGCCACTGCATATTTATAATCTGGTGTGCCTCCAGCTGCAGTTACCGTAATTGTAGCATTATCATTATTACAATTTATATTACCAGCAATTGATGTTGAATTTAATGTCACTGCAGGTTCATTAATTGTAAAATCAACAACTGAAGCAACACAGCCTGAAATTCCATCCGTAACGGTGAAAGTATAATTATTAGCTGTTAAACCTGTATAAGTAATAACATCGCCACTTTGAGTAAATGAACCTGCCGCTGGTGTTAAATTAAATGTATACATACCCGCAGTGATATAATTAGCTACTGTAAAACTTACTGATCCGCTATTACCTTCTTTACAGTAAACGTCATTAACTAATTGCGCAGTCGCAGTGATTTTGCTTGCTTCTTTTATTTCAACAGTATTTGTAGTACTGCATCCATTACTGTCAGTTACTTTTATAACATAAGTATTTGGCGCAAGACTAGCAAAAACACCATTCGTATTGCTAGCAATTGAAGCTGCCGGAGAAATAATCTCATACGTATATGGTAAAACTCCTCCTGTTACAGAATTTACTGTAAGAGTTCCCACTGTCCCGGGAGTATTACAATAAATCGGGCTGACAGTAATATCCATATCAGTTGGCGGTGTATAAGACAATACATTTGCGGTACCGCTGAAACTGCATCCTTTAGCATCAAGAACAACATAATTAATGGTCTGCGCTGTATTTACTGTAAACGCATCTGATGTTTGGAAGTTAGCTCCTCCATCAAAACTATAAGTATACGGAGCAGTACCGCCAGCAGCAGTAATAGTTACAACTGCATCTTCCGGTGTATTCGCAGCTGAACAGCCAAAAGGTTTAACCGATGCATTCGCATTTAATACAGCAGGCTGTGTAATATCTACAGGGATAGCAGCTGTTATTGTACAGCCTTTAGCGTCTTTTACAACAATGTTATAAAC
>NZ_JBDLZZ010000034.1:0-8829 GCF_040049115.1 Flavobacterium aestuarii | reverse complement strand
CAGACGGTATTTTGGAGACAAACTCTTTGACAGACTAGTAATTGCGAATATAACAGGTGCATAAACGGATAATCAGAAAAATCTATATGAACATTATAATTTAAAACCATATGTCATAAGTTATATTGACACAATGTTATTTGCAGATAAACTTGGGATGCCTAAAAAAATAAAAGATTTAGCAGAGAGTTTGGACTTAGAAGTAACAAATCATCACGACCCAGAATTCGATGCAAAACTTTGTGCTTTAATATTTGGCGAATTGACTGACAAGTATCCAAGTTATCAAGAACTAATAAGAAAAATTGATGACCAGCCTAAAACAAATAATAATTATTTCAATCAACCAAGTGAAGATGTTTTAGAAGAAAATGAAGAGCATTTATCAAATTATCAAATAACTCAAAACGAACTTGAAAACATTGATTTAATAGGAAAAGGAATAGTTATTACGGGCAACTTTTCAATAGAAAGAGAAGAAATAAAAACTTTTCTAATGAAAATTGGTGGACAAATAAAATCAGGAATAACAGGTAAAGTAGATTTTGTTTTTGCAGGTGAAGATTGTGGTTGGTCAAAAATCCAAAAAATAAACGACTTAAACCAATCAAAAAAAGCAAACATTAGAATTTTAAACGAAGCTGACTTAAATTATCTTATCAAAAAATACGGCATATAACATCGCATTGGCAAAATGGCGGGTTAAGTGCCAAACTCAACTTTTGTGCATTTTATTCCGCCGAATGTGTTCCACATTCAGCTTTTTTTAATAATTTAGCTTCTGTGGAAACACATCGGCTACGTCACTGCTAAATTGAACTTTTTGTCCAATTTATCCGCCACTTCGCCAATGCGTTTCCCGTTAGTGGCAACAAAAACAAACGATAATTAGACAATAAATGAAAAATATTTTATTTGTAGTTTTTATTTCAATGATATTTTTATTTGTTTGCTGTAACACAACAACGAATAAAAACATAATTGAAACAGAAATTTCTGATTTTGACAAAATTTTAGATAGTTTTCAAGTAAATGGTTCAATTCTAATTTATGATAACGACAAGAATACTTTTTACTCAAATGACTTTGATTGGGCTAAAAACGGAAAATTACCTGCATCAACATTCAAAATTCCAAATTCTATAATTGCTGTTGAATTAGGCATTATTGAAAATGATACAACTATTTTAAAATGGAATGGCGAGCAGAGAAAAATGGATATTTGGGAAAAAGATTTATCATTTAAAGATGCTTTTAGAATTTCCTGTGTTCCTTGCTATCAGGAAATTGCAAGGAAAATCGGAACAATTAAAATGAAAGAATATTTAGAAAAATTTGAGTATAAAAATATGATTTTTGACAGTTTAACGATTGACAATTTTTGGCTTGAAGGAAATTCAAAAATATCTCAAAAACAACAAATCGACTTTTTAAGGAAATTCTATTTTTCAAAATTTCCAATTTCTGATAGGACAATAAAGATTGTCAAAAATATTATGGAAATTGAGCGAACTGAAAATTACATTTTAAGCGGTAAGACTGGATTAAGTTCGATAGAAGAAAAATATAATGGTTGGTTTGTTGGTTATGTTGAAACAAAATCTAATGTTTATTTTTTTGCAACAAATGTAATTCCGACAGACGGATTGAATGTTGATGATTTTATTTCATCGAGAATTAATGTAACAAAAAATGCGTTAAAGCAAATGAATATAATGAAATGATAAATGCCACTAACATATGGTAGCCGATAATTGCCGGCTTTCGTGCCAACTTGATACTTTGGTGCTTTTAACGAACCGAAGTGCTAAATTGATACGAAAGTGCTGTAAATCCGGCAACTACGGCTACCATTTTTCGTTATGCGGCAGCTTAAAAGACGACACCAAACCAGAAAAATCATCTTGACAACCACCCGACTTTGAACTACGAAGGATGAAATTTTTCAGGGACAACTTCCAGCATTTCCAAAAAACAGTTTACCCATTGACTTGGAGACAAACAAACAATTTGAGCATTAAGGTTTAAACCGAATTTTTCCGAAATTGACCTGACCTCTTTTCCTGAAAATCGACTTTAAAGCTGTTTTTACAGATAAATCAGGTTTCTCTAACAGACAGGAAATAAATGCTAAGTATTTGGCTTTAAACTTAAAATCAAAAAATAACTGTTTTCTTTTAATGTTTAACAGGGCTGATTTGACAGTTGGCGGTGGAAAGAAACTTTCAGGACCTACCTCATAGACAAGTTTCAAATCAAAAAAAGTATGATAGAAAACGGTATATGGATTGTAAAGCTTCCTCGAAAATAACTTTTGTGTAGGTTCTAACTGAAGGACAATGGAACCTCCCAGAAAATTTCCAAGACTCTCAAACATCAGGATTTTGAAAATATCGGAAGTAATGCCATAAGGAATATTTGACACCACTTTGAAAGGAAATTTCGGAACTGCAAAATTCCTAAAATCACAACCGACAACTTGAACATTTCGGGCATCAGAAAATAATTTTCGTAAATGTTCAACCAAAGCTGTGTCGTTTTCAATAGCAACAACATTGTTGGCGATTTTTAATAAATGAACAGTAAGAAACCCCTTGCCTGCCCCAATATCTAAAACCGTATCCTGATTACTTATATTTGCTTGTCTTATTGCATCTTTTATTAGCACTTTATCAATAGTAAAGTGCTGACCCGTAAAACGAACGGGCAATTTCTTTTTTGTCATTAGTAACTTCTTACAGGTGAATACTTGAATTCAAATCGTGACGATTTAATAATTTACTTTAATTTTTAATTACCAAGGCTTGCTGAAATACATAAAATGTGAATTATTTGAATACAAAGATACTAAAAATTCCTTCACATAACATCGCATTGGCAAAATGGCAGGTTAAGTGCTAAATTGAAAGTTTCTGCATTTTATTCCGCCGAATGTGTTCCACATTCGCTTTTTATTTGTAAGTTAGCTCTGTGGAAACACATCGGCTACGTTCTCGCTAAATTGAACTTTTTGTCCAATTTATCCGCCACTTCGCCAATGCGTTTCCCGTTAGCGGGCATTGTGAAAGATACCAGCATAACAGTTAAACATTGATAAATGAAAAAAAAACTACTTTGGATATTAATTTTAGGACTGATAATAATCAGTTGCAAACAAAGGAAAACAGAAATGAAAGAGAAAATAATTAAAACAAACGGCATTGAACTCTGTACGGAAAGTTTTGGAAATAAGAAAAATCCAGCAATCCTTTTGGTAGCAGGTGCAACCGTATCAATGCTGTATTGGGACACTGAATTTTGCCAACAATTATCTGAAAAAGGATTTTTTGTTATTCGTTACGACAACAGAGATGTAGGAAAATCCACTAATTATGAACCAGGTTCTACTCCATACGATATTGTTGACTTAACTAATGACGCTATTTCAATATTGGATGGCTACAAGATTGACAAAGCACATTTTGTGGGGATTTCTTTGGGCGGACTAATTTCTCAAATAGCATCAATAAAGTTTGCCGACAGAGTTAACTCCTTAACTCTTATGTCATCAGGCCCTTGGGGAGACTCAGACCCAACTATACCTGAAATGGACACGAGTATTTTAGATTTCCATAGTAAAGCAGGTACAGTCAATTGGACAAATGAAGACAGTGTGGTAAACTATTTAATTCAGGGTGCAGAATTAATGAGTGGCAAGAAACAATTTGACAAACAAAGAAGTGAAAAACTGATAAGAGCTGAGTTCAATAGAGCCAACAATTATATAAGTATGTTCAATCACGCTGCATTGCAAGGTGGTGAAGAATATTGGAACAGATTAAACGAAATCAAACAACCCACCTTAATTATCCACGGAACAGACGACAAAATTTGGCATTATAAGAATGCAGGTTTTTTACAAGAAAAAATAAAAGGTTCAAATCTAATCACCCTTGAAGGTACAGGACACGAATTACACGTTGATGATTGGAAATCAATAATTGATGGAATAGAAAAACACATAAATGACTGATAAACAAAAATAACGACCCGCTAACAATGTATATAAAAAATAGGCGAAACAGTAGTAAATTCAAGGCTTTTGGCTCGTATTATACTTTGTGCTTAACCGAAAATTTGGCACTTCGAAATCGCCTACTTTTCATATACTAACCGTTGTACGACATAGTAAAACCGAACCAAACAAAATGAAAGTCAGAGAAGAAAAGTTAAGAACAATTATAGAATGGTCGGAGAAAAACGAAGATGTAAGAGTTCTTCTTCTGACAAGTTCACTTGTAAATCCTTTAGCACTTGTTGACGAATTTAGTGATTTAGACATTGAATTTGTTTTTGAGGATAATACAAATTACATTTCAGACAAAAGCTGGACGCTTAAATTCGGAAATCCAATTGCTATGATTGAAGAAGACGAAAGTTGTTTTAACCATAAACACGCAATGAAAATGCTACTTTATGAAGACGGTGTGAAAGTAGATTTTAAACTTTACAGCAAATCAAAATTTATAAAGGAAACGCAAGAGAAAGAATTACCAGAAGATTGGGATATTGGTTATAAAATTTTAATTGATAAAGATGGTATTACAAAGCAAATGCTGAAACCAACTTATCAAATTTCCATTATCAAAAAACCGTCTGAAAAAGAGTTTCAAAATCTAATAAACGATTTTTGGTGGGACACAACTTACGTGGCAAAGTGTCTTGTGAGAGATGAAATATTCTATGCGAAATTTATGTCGGAAACCGTTATTCGCACAGAATATTTAATTCCTTTAATTGAATGGCACATTGCAAGTGAACACAATTGGAACATAACGACCAATAAATATGGACGGCTTTTCAAAAAGTATCTTAACCAGGAAATGTGGGCTAAAACAGAACAAACATTTTCAGGGAGCGATATAAAGGAAAATTGGACTGCTCTATTTTCAATGACTGATTTAGTTTCAGAAATAGGAACTGAATTGTCAAAAAAATTAGAGTACAAATACCCGGATAAATTAGAAAATGACATACGAAAATATTTAGCTGGACTAAAACCCAAAACATAACTACGTCGTACAACATCGTATTGGCAATAGGCGGGCTGAACGGCTTCGTATCAACGGAAGTGCAAAATTCAACTTCTGTTCTTCGATTAAAGTTCAGTGCTAAAAATCCCGCCCATCGCCAATACGCGGCACGTTATGTGAAAGAATAAAACGGCACCTCCAAAAAGAAAGTGCCGTTTCGAAATTAAATTTATAAATTCTCAATCCACTACTTCTGAAACAGTTGATTTTTCTATTAGAAAAATTCCGTCAAAAGCTTCTTCTATTTCAGTTTTTAGGCACATCGAATCAAATCGAATCTTATTACAATTTTTTAATTCCGTACTTCTGTTCATTAGTAAACAGCATTCTTTTCCTCCAAATTCTTGCATAATAAATTCAACAGAATCCGACTCTGGAAAATCAAGTGGAAATTTATCAACCCTAAAGCCAAATTGATAATCATTATCAGGATACAATGCCGCAGTTTCTCCACGTAGATTAGTTATTGCAAATGCTTTATATTTTTCTCCAAAAGTCATCGAAAGTCTTTGCCCCATTGGATAACAACTAATAAATCCATCAAAATCTACCGGAGTTTTTTGAATGTGAGCATTGTGGGCAACCAAAATAATCTTTTTACCAAGTGAATTTTTCAAAAACCAATCAATGCTTTCTGCCATATACTGGTCTTTTGCTCCCATATCTCCTTCAATTCCCCTTTCAGTAATGAAACTTTCCATAGCATCAGCATTATAATTCATATAAATCAAGCCTTTAACTTGATGAACTATCGATTGAAATTCTAAACTTTCTAATTTTGGTTGAAGAGTAATCAAACGAATGTAAACTTTTAATAGCAATGCTTTTAATTCATTATGTTCAGCTTCATCAAAAAGCGATAAATTTAACGCAAGCTGAGAAGTCGAATAGAAATCAAATTTCTCAGCAAGATTTAAAATCTTCTGTAAGACATCAGAAGAAACGATTGAAAGTCTTTGCAAATAATCAGATACAATACGAAAGTTTGGAAAATAAGAACCTCCATTTTTAGGAATATCCACACCTAAAAAGGTAATTTGATTATTATTGTCTTGATTATACCGACGAAGCCATAGCAAAGTATCTTTAAACTCATTTGGATAATAAAAGTGTGACAGTAACTTATCCAAATCGTCGAATGGAATTTGTGATTTTATCCACTTATCAACTTCTAATCCTTCAGAAAAACCAAACTCAAATGCCAAGGTGTCAAAATCACATTCAGTTACTAAAAACTCAATAACTTGATGCCTGAATGTAAAAAACTCTTTTATGAAATGTGCGTTTTCGCCTAAACCAACAATTGTAGAAGAATCAAAATATTCTCGAAATCGAAAAAGACTTTGTTTTATGGATGTATTATTTTCCGAATTAAACGGAAAAGTTAAGGGTTTTATATTTTTCATTATTACCTTATTTTAAATTAAAAATTAACGTACCAAATAGCAACCGTCTCAAAAAGACGATTTAATAATTTACTTTAATTTTTAATTACCAAGGCTTGCTGAAATACATAAAATGTGAATTATTTGAATACAAAGATACTAAAAATTCCTTCACATAACATCGCATTGGCAAAATGGCAGGTTAAGTGCTAAATTGAAAGTTTCTGCATTTTATTCCGCCGAATGTGTTCCACATTCGCTTTTTATTTGTAAGTTAGCTCTGTGGAAACACATCGGCTACGTTCTCGCTAAATTGAACTTTTTGTCCAATTTATCCGCCACTTCGCCAATGCGTTTCCCGTTATGTGCCATTTTTGAATGACAATGCGAATAGATACAGACAAACAAATGAATTTACTTAGTGATAAGAACGTTGCAATAATTGGTGGTGGACCCGTTGGACTGACTATGGCAAAATTATTACAGCAAAACGGCATAGACGTTTCAGTTTACGAAAGAGACAACGACCGAGAGGCAAGAATTTTTGGTGGAACCCTTGACCTACACAAAGGTTCAGGTCAGGAAGCAATGAAAAAAGCGGGATTGTTACAAACTTATTATGACTTAGCCTTACCAATGGGTGTAAATATTGCTGATGAAAAAGGCAATATTTTATCCACAAAAAATGTAAAGCCCGAAAATCGATTTGACAATCCTGAAATAAACAGAAATGACTTAAGGGCTATCTTGTTGAATAGTTTAGAAAACGACACGGTTATTTGGGATAGAAAACTTGTTATGCTTGAACCTGGTAAGAAGAAGTGGACACTAACTTTTGAGAATAAACCGAGTGAAACAGCAGATTTGGTTATTCTTGCCAATGGCGGGATGTCCAAGGTAAGAAAATTTGTTACCGACACGGAAGTTGAAGAAACAGGTACTTTCAATATACAAGCCGATATTCATCAACCAGAGATAAACTGTCCTGGATTTTTTCAGCTATGCAATGGAAACCGGCTAATGGCATCTCACCAAGGTAATTTATTATTTGCTAACCCCAATAATAATGGTGCATTGCATTTTGGAATAAGTTTTAAAACACCTGATGAATGGAAAAACCAAACGCAGGTAGATTTTCAAAACAGAAATAGTGTCGTTGATTTTCTTCTGAAAGAATTTTCCGATTGGGACGAACGCTACAAAGAATTGATTCATACGACGTTGTCATTTGTAGGATTGGCTACACGGATATTTCCTTTAGAAAAGCCTTGGAAAAGCAAGCGCCCATTACCCATAACAATGATTGGGGATGCCGCACATTTGATGCCGCCTTTTGCAGGGCAGGGAGTAAATAGTGGGTTGGTGGATGCCTTGATATTGTCTGATAATCTAGCCGATGGAAAATTTAATAGCATTGAAGAGGCTGTTAAAAATTATGAACAGCAAATGTTTATCTATGGCAAAGAAGCACAAGAAGAATCAACTCAAAACGAAATTGAAATGTTTAAACCCGACTTTACGTTTCAGCAATTGTTAAATGTATAAAATGGAATAAAACGGCACATAACAAACAAATTGGCAATAGAGCCGGTGAAGTACTTCTATTGAACTTTTGTGCAATGTTGAAGATTAGTAATTCTATTCAACATTTGTGCTAAAAGTCGGCTCCATCGCCAATTTGCCAAACGTTATATGCCATATTACACCAAAACTCGTCTGAATTATACAAAATGAACTATGTTTAACTTTTTTAAACCTAAACCAAAAAATCAAATTGAAATGGAAGTTTCGGGAATAAATCCTGAAACAAACAATGAATTTCTATTCTATAATTTTATCGAAAATACACCAAACTATATTCTTGAACCTTGGCTAAAAAAAGCAAAACAAGTTGGTTATAAAGTAAAACCTCAATACGAACAAGCGATTTTGCAAAAATTGAAATTCAATCAATTTAAAAATCCTCATACATTCCCTGAGTACTTTGAAAATAAATTTGATTTTATTGCTATTGACTTTGAGACAGCAAATAACAGTAGATTAAGTGCTTGTGCAATCGGATTATGCTTCGTGAAAAATGACACAATAGTTTATTCGACAAAACACTATATAAATCCACCAAAATCAGAAAAGTTTTTAAAAACTCATACTTCAATACACGGAATTTCATATGAAGATGTAGAATTTTCCCTTAATTTTCAAGAATTATGGGAAGACGAACTTTCTAAATATCTTTCATCTAATTTATTAATTTTTCATAATGCGAGTATGGACTTGAGTGTTTTGAAAAATCTATCTGATTCTCCGCAAACACACCTAATATTTTTAGTATATTAGCGCTCAAAAAGCAGGGATTATGAACATATTCAGTT
>NZ_JBDLZZ010000033.1:0-9559 GCF_040049115.1 Flavobacterium aestuarii | reverse complement strand
TTTGAGGACAGGTTTTTTGCCTTGCAACTATCGAAAAAAGAGGTTTTTTCACAGCCTGACGTTCTCGCGCTACAAGCAGTTTGGGACTAAATTAAGCCCATTATTCGGATTTGCCAAATCTTCCAAATACAAACCAATTTTCCATTAAGCCTAATACCCAAATTGCTTGTAGCGTGTGTTGGGCGTAGTGCTTATTTTCTCAGGCTATTTAACGACAAATATTATGTCTGTTAATGCTGTAAATGTTTTTGTTTTACCTTTGAATTCAAATTCCACTTTTAGGTCTTCTGTTTTTTTCGTTTTGAAGTTGTCCAAATAGTTTAGGATTGTAGGTTTTAAAAGGTCGATATTTCTTTTCAATTTCCACGAGTTTGTAAAGTCGTCCGTGTCAACCAATACAAGAAACAAACGGTTTTCTGAACCGAAACGCATTTCTCCTTGATTTTCATAAAGCCAAGTAGCTAATATTTTTGGGTTATCTTGTACTTCTTTTAAAATTTCTAATTTTTCGTCTTTTAAAGTTTTAAGAACTTCTAAACAGAAATCATCGTTTCTGTCTTTCATTTTCTCAACTATTTCGTAGAAAATGTCTCCTGGTTTTGCCGTTTTGTCAAAAATAATTTTGGCTTCTGTTGCTTTCTTTTTTAGAAAAGTTAGTTCAACAGGCAATCCTTTTTCTTTACGTTTTGTTTTTATATATTCCGCAGGTAAGTATGTGACTTTCAAATCAAATGGTATATCGTTAATGAAAAAGTCAACACTCTTGATTTGTCCGACTGTTGGCAGAACCTCTGTGTGAGATTTAAAGATATGTTCGATTAAAATACTGCTCCAATGGTTGTACCAACTATTTAAAACATAACCTTGAACAGCTACACTAATTTCTGTTTCAAATTTGGAAAGTAAGTTTTCATAAGAAGGGTTTTGAACTTTTACATATCTGCTTACCAAATATTTGTCTAATGAATTTTGATAATCTCCGCCCCAATCAAAATTCTTTAGTTTGTATAATTCTGATACGAGTTGCGCTGTGTTAAGAGCTCCAACTTGTTTCGTATTTTCCGATTTAATGAAGTTGTCAAGAATTTGATTTGAATTAATTACATCAGTGCTCAATATGCCAAATAATTCAACGAATTGTTTGGCAAGTGCAGTTTCTTTCAGAGTAATATTGTTGATTTTTAAAAATTCAGCAATAAGTTCTTTTCTGCTAATTGATTTTGTCTTTAGCCATAAAAGACCAATATTATCATTACTAAACTCTTCGAGTTCTTCGTTTTTATGTAATTTATCCCAATAATTAAAGTCCTTCATTTACTAATTGTTCTTTATGGTTACTTGAAACGAAATGCTTTTTTTTAGTACTACAAACAAATAGTATTTCTTGGCTACCTGCAACGCTTCCTTTTCCGCCTCTTCCGTTTTGATATGTTTTTGCTTGTACTGTTACATTCCTGTACTTTGAAATTAATTTTTCAAATTCTTCAATCCCTGGATAACTTCTATTGTTGTAGCTAATTAACCAATTCGGAATTTCTTCTGATAATTCAAATAGTTTTTCAAAAGAAGATATAACATCTCTTTTTTTGTCAAAACCGCTAAATCTTTGAGGTTCATAACGTTTTATGCCATTTATAAATTCTTTGTCTTTCCAATACTCCGTATAAGTTTCTAACAAATGATAAAATCCTTGATAATCTGCGTGGCTATCACAATAAGGTGGGTCGAAATATGCCAAATCAACATTTTCTATATTAGGTAATAGTTCTAAAATATTTTGGTTGAAACTCTGATTATCTTGCTTATTATCAAAAATAGCATCATTGTATTTCGGAAGTAATTCTTCAAAAATTTCTTTGACTGGTCTTATTAAGCTTCGGTTTCGTTTAATTCTTTCTGGGTCGCTTGCATAGACCAAAGCTTGTGTATGACCAAAATGACCCATAGTTATTTTTCGGGTCATACTTCTATTGATAACCGTAAAAGCAAGAGCTTGCTTAAATTCGTTTTCTAATAATGAAATATTTGCTCTGAAATTATCTAAAAACTGTGCCTCTTCTTTTTCAAAAAATACATTTGTAAATGTATTTTCAATTAAGTCAAATTCGTTTTTGTTTTTTGCAGGCTGAAAAAGAATATCTAAATCTGTTTTGTCTAATTTGGTAGACTTGTTTTCAATTAAAGCTTTGCCAATTTGATTATTAAAATTTAAAAAATCGTTTGTAATTACTTTGCATCCTTGTTGTTTCAATAAATAGCCAACAGATTGTGAACCGGCAAAAGCATCAAGTGCAGATTTTGTGTTTTTAGGTATAAATTGATTTATCCAAGACAAAAGAGTGTGTTTGGCTCCTAAGTATTGAGGTTCAGGAAATTGATGATTAAAATATTGATATTCTTCAAAAAGCATATTTAAATTTTATAAAATTCTACAAAAAACAAAGATAAGTTGTTTTTCTGGGGACTCTTTAATCATCCGATGTTTTTTTAGCATTACGCCCAACGTCCCCTTGCTACAAGAGGTTTGGGGTTAAATTAAGCCTTATTTTCGGATTTGGCTAAACATCCCAAATACAAGACCATTTTCAAATTAAGCCAATTGCCCAAATCTCTTGTAGCAAGTGTTATGCGGGGGTTGTTTTGGCGAAATTACAATTTAACCGCAAATTTTTCACGCTTCTGTTGGCACATTCCAATTTTCACGTTTCTGCTTTTCGGTTCGCAATTTTCAATTTATTTTTAATTTCTTCGCAATGCTTTTTAGTTTTCTGTTGGCAAAATCCAACTTTCACGCTTCCGCTTTTCAGACTTCTACTTTCCGTTTCGGTTTTTCGTTAGTTTGTTGTCAGATTTCGACTTTCCGACTTCTGTTGGCGATTCCAATTTTCACGCTTCTGCTTTTTTAAGTTTCTGCGAGCTACAAACTTCATTTCCAAATTGGATTCGTCTGCGTAATTTCGGCACAACTCCCGCATAACGTCCCCTTGCTACAAGAGGTTTGGGGTTAAATTAAGCCCTATTTTCGGATTTGCCAAAACTCCCAAATACAAAACCATTTTTAAATTAAGCCAATTGCCCAAATCTATTGTAGCAAGTGTTAGGCACTGGCTATTTATTTCTTTCCACCGAATAATCTCGACAGAAAACTTTGTTTCACTCGTTTTTCAACTATCCAAATTGGTTCATCATTCGGTCTTATGATTTTTGTGTTCGGTCCTGATTTACCCCAAGGAAATCCTGTTTTTATAGGTTGATTCGTCAAGTCTGCCACTAAAAACATTTCTGGCAGTTCAACTTGTCCGTTTTCAAAGTCATAATCTTTTTCATTTTTTTCCATTATTCCGACTTTTTCGCTCCAAATATCCATTACGGTCTTTTCGTGAATAATATCCAAGTTGGATTGATTTCCTTTTTGTCCGAACTCGTCAACGTGTTTTATGAACTCCGTTAAATTTTCAGAGTGTTTTACAACGACAGATGGGTCGTGACAGACATAATAAACTGAATTCCAAATTCCCTTAGAGTCAATATCTAAAATCCAAAAATTCCCAAATCCATCTCCTGCAAGCTGGATTGATTTTGGAAACATTTCTTCAAATCCAAAATGACCGAACGCATCAAAACGTACTTCTTCAAGTCCATAAAACTCAAAACCTTTGCTGAATCTTAATAATTCTTCGATTTCATTCGGTAAGTTGTTATCTGGAAGCTGATTTTTCAAGTTTTCTATTTCACTGTCGGTCATTCCGTTCAGCAATTCTACCTTATACAAATCTCCGTCTTCCGATTCGTATTGGTTGGAAAGGATTGATTGTAATTGTTGTTTCGGTGTCATATTTCTGTTCGTATTGTTTTAGCTTGTGCCTAACGTTCCCTTGCTACAAGAGGTTTGGGATTAAAGTAAGCCTTATTTTCGGATTTGCAAAACATCCCAAATACAAAACCATTTTTAAATTAAGTCAATTGCCCAAATCTCTTGTAGCAAGTGTTACTGGAGGCTTGTTTTTGACGAAATTACAATTTAACCGCAAACTTTCAAGCTTCTTTGTCAGTGGTATTTTCAATAATAAATTATGGATTAATTAAGATTGTTTAATACATAAAAAACTCTATCAATTTCTTTTTGGTAAACTTCGATAGGCAAATTAGGAAAATTAATGTCTGGAAGTGGCAAGTTCGTTTTTGCAAACTCATAAGCCTCACTTAAACCTAATGTAGCATCATTATAAAATTCATGTATGTTTTCTCTAGTTTTAATTTCACTTAGCGGTATTTCGTAGACTGATATCGCAGTGAGAATTTCGTGTTCCTTGCTGTTATAAAATTCCACAAGAATATACTTCTTGGTAATTTTCAGTTGCAATTTATTGTTTAAGATAAATGGAGATTCAGTTCTGAAATCAATCCTTGATTCACCAGGACCTTCAATGGCTGGAAAATCTAATGCTGATAAGTTATATTCTATTCTATAATGTCTTGCGTTCATATAATTAAAGTTTATTCAAATGAAATTTGATGGAATCATGATTCAAAATTACCGCTGTTACTGGAGGTTTGTTTTGTCGTAATTAAAATTTAAACGTAAGCTTTTCACGCTTCTGCTTTTCACATTCCAATTTTCACGTTTCTACTTTTCGGTTTGCAATTTTCAGCGCAACGCTTTTCAGTTTTTTCTGCTTTTTCAAATTCCAATTTTCACGCTTCTGCTTTGAATTACCTGCGCGAACAAATGATTATTTTCAAATTGTTTTCTTCTGCGTAATTTCGGCACAAGTCTCCAGTAACGTTCCCTTGCTACAAGAGGTTTGGAGTTAAATTAAGCCTTATTTTCGGATTTGCCTAAACTTTCCAAATACAAGACCATTTTTAAATTAAACCAATTGCCCAAATCTATTGTAGCAAGTGTTAGCGGTAGGCATTTTGCTCTTTTGATTTTGTTATCTTCAAAAAAACGTACACTATGGTAAGTCCTAAAATTTCACCAAACAAAATGTTTCGCGGAAATTTTAAGTCTTCCATAGTTATTAGTGTTGAAAATCCAAGCGTCTTTTGAGAATCTAATTCTGATTTCAATAATGAGAATCTAATGGCAACAAATGTTACGATTATTAATAAAAGTAAAATAACTGAAATGATTTTTGAGTTACTTTTTTCTGTTTTAGTTTCTTTCCAAATAATATTAGTCACAATTGGTGAAATTCCACAAATTATTGCAAATTCCAGTGTATGCATAAACTGTGTATTCATTTGACTGAATGATAAATTATAGCTTTTAAAACTTTCTAATGCAAAATTTTCTATATAGCTAAATGATAAAAACCCTAATATGAAACAAAGAATTGAAATGAAAGCTAAGTAAATATATTTTCTCATTTTACGATTGTTTTTGTTGTGAGCAGTCGGATGCTTACCGCCAACGTCCCCTTGCTACAAGAGGTTTGGGATTAAATTAAGACCATTTTTCGGATTTGCCAAATCTTCCAAATACAAAACTATTTTTAAATTTAGCCTAATGCCCAAATCTCTTGTAGCAAGTGTTAACTGTAGCTTGTTTTACTAAAGTCTTATTCTTTGGTCAAATAAAAGTATAAATACAATTACCCAAACTATAGAAATCAAAAGCGTTAATTTTGCCTCCTTGTCAAATTTCGCATTTTGTATTTCTATTAATATTAATTCTGGGTCTGTTGATTCAATTTCAATTAAACTAGTCCCTGCTATTATATCTCCAAGTCTTCTTTTAGGATTTACTAATAAAAAAATTACTTCTATCATCCATATTGGAGCTGTAACATTTCTTAACATACATTTCAGTTTACTTGCTTGTTCATTTGTCTTTACATCAACTACTTTAAAACCTAAAAATCTGTGAACTGCACTTTGTCCTCCAAAGAAATCTTTGTTAATTATAGCTACCATCATTAAGCTGAATGATATTGAAAAAATAATGTCTGTCCATACAAAACTAGCTTGATTTGGATTACCGAAACTAATTTTCGGAATCATTGAGATAATTAATATTGGAAAAAATATTACAGGTATATTCCACATTTCAAGAATTAACGATTTAAATCGTTTGTTCCATTCTAGAAGCGAAAAATTGCTTTGCAAATACATTTTCACAAATCGATTAAACATTACAAACTTCAATATTCTCATTATTTTAAAAATTTTATTTGATGTTTATTTGTGGTTTCGTTGGTGTCAAGTTACAGTTAACGTCCCGTGGCTTTGCTTAGTGGCTGATAAGCAAGCCTAAATTATTGAATTAAAAACAAATTTTACAAACACAAAACAGTGCTGAAATTTTGCCTAATACAGCCGTTGAGCAAAGCCACTGTTATAACTCGTTTTTATGAACGAAAATACAATTAAATTTAAAACTATTCAACTTATTAATGGACTAAAATATATGTCTGAAAAAAACGTTGATGACGCAAAACATATAATTTGTTCTGATTTACAAATTGAAAAAACAGAGGAAAACTTTAATATAATTGAAAATGCAATTAAGACTTATTTCAAAACCATTGACTCTTTTTTATTATGAATACAGTATATTTTCAACCAAAAGGAATTAATCCAAAATATTGTGAAGTAGGTATGATTTCGGAAACTGACCCTGAATACATTTGGTATTTAGATGAACCTTGTAAAATTATAATTAGTGAGGTTAAAATCATTGAAAAAGAAAACGTTATTTTAGACAAAAAAAGTCGTCTTATTATGGTTCGCCAAAATGAGTTATAACGGTTCGTAGCCTTGTGCTGGTGGCACGATTCAAGACCAATGACAGCAAAAATAAAACAATAATTAAGACTATCCGAGTCATTTCGGACACAAAACCAACTGCCACTAGCTCAAGACTACTGTTAGTGATAGTTCTTTTAAACTAAATTTTATGACACTAGAAGAAAGATTAAACGAGACAATTGAAAAAAAAGAATACAAAATTGAAAAACTAAAAGGAGAAATAGCAGAATTAAAAAATACTGCTGATTTAAGGAATTTAGAATGGCAAAAACACGAATATTTTAAAGAAAGTGAATTGCAAAAAAAAACTACCATTTCCTAGATTAGAAATGAGATTTAGTCGAATTAAAAACGCAGGAGATAATTGGTATAATGTCATTTGGATTTATGGAATAGTTTACAAGCATTTTGCAGAAACGTACAATGATACAATGTTGTTTATTCCTATTTCAAAAACAACTTCAAATGGTGGAAATGGAGCTTTTGAATCTCATTTTAAAGATGGTAAATTAGATACTCCATTTAGAGATGGAGTACATATCAAAGCAGATAGTAAGATTTTTAATTTACCTGCTTTTATTATTTGTGAAGAAATGAATATTTCACAAGAATTAATTTTAGATACCGACCTTTCTGATTATCTTTTGAAGATGATTCGTGTTTAGAATTATCACTAACGTTCCCTTGCTACAAGAGGTTTGGGATTAAATAAAGCCTTATTTTCGGATTTGCCAAAACTCCCCAAATACAAAACCATTTTTAAATTAAGCCAATTGCCCAAATCTCTTGTAGCAAGTGTTATGGGCTGTTTATTTAGGTTTTGTTATCGCTTTTTTGTTTTTTATTTCACTTTCTGCATTTCAAATATTTCATTTTAGCAAGCTTTCAACAATCGCTATTAAAATCATAATTCCTGCAACAATTCCACCAACTATTAGATACAATTTCATTGCTTTTTTTTCATCTCGATAATCCGAAGCTGTAATTGTTTCTGTATGAGCAATAATTCCGTTTTCTGTAAAAATTTTATCAAGTTTTATTCTGTCGGCATCTAATATAAAATATCTAATTCCGTTTTCAAACATTGGTTGATTTTCTATATCACTATAATATTCAATATTTTGATTTTCTAATTCATTTTCAAATATAATCTTGTCTTTCGGCAAAACGTATATTTTCAAATGCTCTTTGAATAATATTTCAGGATTGTTTTTCGTCACTTTTCGGTTTTTAAATAGCCCATAACGTTCCCTTGCTACAAGAGGTTTGGGATTAAATAAAGCCTTATTTTCGGATTTGCCAAAACTCCCCAAATACAAAACCATTTTTAAATTAAGCCAATTGCCCAAATCTCTTGTAGCAAGTGTTATGGGCTGTTTATTTAGGTTTTGTTATCGCTTTTTTGTTTTTTATTTCACTTTCTGCATTTCAAATATTTCATTTTAGCAAGCTTTCAACAATCGCTATTAAAATCATAATTCCTGCAACAATTCCACCAACTATTAGATACAATTTCATTGCTTTTTTTTCATCTCGATAATCCGAAGCTGTAATTGTTTCTGTATGAGCAATAATTCCGTTTTCTGTAAAAATTTTATCAAGTTTTATTCTGTCGGCATCTAATATAAAATATCTAATTCCGTTTTCAAACATTGGTTGATTTTCTATATCACTATAATATTCAATATTTTGATTTTCTAATTCATTTTCAAATATAATCTTGTCTTTCGGCAAAACGTATATTTTCAAATGCTCTTTGAATAATATTTCAGGATTGTTTTTCGTCACTTTTCGGTTTTTAAATAGCCCATAACGTGTTGCTACTACAGCGGGTTTGGGTTTAAATTAAGACCATTTTTCGGATTTGCCAAATCTTTCCAAATACAAAACCATTTTTCCATTAAGCCTATTGCCCAAATCCGTTGTAGTAGCGGTTATGCGTTCGGCTTTTTTTCTGTTAAGCGAGTTTGACAAAGTTATCTTCGAGTTTCACGTTAAAATTAATCTCAGCTTTTAATGCTCTGAATACTTTCAAAACTGTGTCAATTGTCGCACTATTAGCACTGCTTTCAAGTTTAGAAATTTGAGATTTTTGTACTCCAACAAGTTTGCCAAGTTCTTCTTGTGTTAGGTGACGTTCTTGTCTTGCAGATTTAATCATTTTCCCCAATACGTCCATACGAAGTTCATACTCGTATTCGTCACGCTCTTCAGTTCCTATTTTACCAATATATTTGTCTTTCATTTCGGCTAGCGAATACGTTTTGATTTCTTTAGTTGCCATAGCTTACTTTTTTTGTTTGTTATTAAAATATTTTTCTCTCAGTCTTTCGGCTCTATTAATTTCGTTTGCGGGTACTTTGTCAACTTTTTTAATAAAGCCATGTGTAGCGATTACCAAGGTTTCTTTATTGTCAGACTTATCCCAAAATGCGAGTAATCGAATTTGAAGCCCGACAAACTTTGTCCTCAGTTCCCAAATGTCATTTTGTAGTTTTTTAAACAATTTGGGGTCGTTTGTTTGTTCAGCAAGGTCAATATTATAGAAGATTTTTTTGATAGTCTTTGGGTCGAGTTCAGATATAAACTCATTTGCTTCTTCCATAAATCTTGTTTCAAAATATTTCATTTGTATTTCCTTTGTTAAACTGAACAAAGATAAAAAAAGTTTCTAAATTTGGAAACAATTTTCTTTAAAATGTCGATTCTTAGTTTTTTAAGCTGACGCATAACGTCCCGTCGCTACACGAGGTTTGGGATTAAATTAAGACCATTTTTCGGATTTGCCAAATCTTCCAAATACAAG
>NZ_JBDLZZ010000032.1:0-12303 GCF_040049115.1 Flavobacterium aestuarii | reverse complement strand
AATTTTGCGCACTTGTTTCATAAGTTAAAAGTAAGATTTATTCTTAACTTTTTGTGCTCGCTAAGTTAGCATGTCCAGCCTTTCTGTCTTGCCATAATTTCAAAAATTTAGATTAAACTTTACTCTAAATCATCTTTCTGTTGCAACATCATCCGATTGATTATGGAACAAATTTTAATCAATTAAACAGAATATAAAAGAATAGAAAGTGCCATATGTCTTAAAGTGGCACAAACGTCTTAAATCGACATAAAAGACAGCTTAAAAGCGTTATAAATCATTAGTAAATTGCAAATGAAATTATATTGAAAAATTCTTACTTTTGTAATAAGTCTAAACTGTCTCAACCAGTAAGTTTAAGCTTAATCAAAGGCTAGTCAAAGACATAGATAGTGTATGAAAAATGAAAAACAGAGAGTTTGCATCTATCCGAAAGACATACAGCGCATAACAGGAAAGAGTTATCGCCAAAGTACCCGATTAATGCAAAAGGCAAAAACTGACCTCAACAAGCTTGGAAATGAGTTCTTAACAATAGATGAGTTTTGTTCTTATGCAGGATTAAAATATGAACAAGTAGCTCACTTGATTTTTGGTTAAAAAATGAAATTATTCAAAATGTCTTTTCCAAAAATAAATCACTAATTTCAGATGTAACTAGTTCACTTTCTTCGTCAATTTCAATTCTCTGCCCTTCTAAAAAGTCGGCTAGTTGAGAGTGAATATTTTCGGACGAAATGTAACTTTGTTTATTTAAAAAAATCCTTACTATAAATTCAATAATCATTTCTCTATTTCTTAAACGCAACAAACCAACACTTGGTGAAGTGTTGAGAGTATTTAGTATTTGAGAAATGTCTGCCATTTTTAATTACTTTCTGTGCGTTGGCAAAAATTCAGGCTCTTTTGCTTGCGAAGTGGTCACCTGCGTGTAGGGGCAAGCGAATGTGCCTGAATGTGCAGTTGGCATTTTATTTCTGTCGTTCATTTTGTTTACTGTCGCTGTCTTTTTAGCATTGGCTGTAACGTCAGTCTATAAAAAAACTTCCGTTTCTGCTTAATCAAATATAATAAAAAAGTTCTTTCAAAACAGGAATTTTCGTATTTTTAAGAATACAGCATATTCAAGTAAATTACTACAATAACAAGCTTCATATATCATTTGACTAGTGCGAGTGTCGCACTCGTACCCACAAAAAAATCACTCTTCTAAAATCATCTTGAAAAATTACGAATCTCTTTTACGGCAAATCCATAGTGTAACGGACATCTAATCGGTTCCGTTCAAAAGGGGTTTCATTGTTGGTGCTGCGCACTCAACTAAATCCTAGCTGTAATGCCTCAAGTAATTTAAAAATAAAACCCAATACCATTTTAGATTTATACATTGAGTTATAGCCGCATTAGAGTTTTACTTTTGCATTTTCACGAAATGCCGGATATAAAAGTGTCAAATACTACTTTTGAAAAATTGATTTACAATAGAAAAAACCAACACTATGAAAAAGCCATCGAAATTGCTGAACTACTATTACTAAAATACCATCTCGATGTAAGCAAAGGAAGAAACCTTGTCTTGACTCTAATGTTTGATATGAACATGCTTTGGGAACAATTTATATATGTGAGTTTAAAGAAAAACAAATTTCAATAAAGCAAAAGCACAAACTTCTGAGTTTTTCTGGAAACCAGAAAATGGCTGAAGAACATCAATGAAACCAGATATTACATTGAAACAGATAACGGTAATATTGTATTAGATACTAATGGAAAATATAAATGGCTGCAATCCATCTCCTGATGATTTGCGACAAATGTATGTCTACCATGAATATTTTGATGCTAAGAAAGTGGCTTTGGTTTACCCAGGCAAACCTTAGAACAGCAAAGCAGGAACTTATTTAAAAAAGGACGGTGAGCATGATGATAAAATATGTAGTATTACTTTGAAAGTGGAAAATAACATCCACTTCCTTACTGTTCAATATTACATCCCGCACCCCACTCCAATCAGCCTTTAAAACAAAAAGCCAGATCTTATGATCTGGCTTTCATTTCGCTTAACCCAAAATCACTACAGCTGGGATTAAGCTATTTTTTTGTGCTTCTTAATGATAATTTTGAGTAGCTGGGATATCTAAAAGCTGGCAACCGCACCAGCACTGGCGAGAATTCCTGACACCCTCCGAATGCAAGTCCGGCAGCATACTCTTCCACTGGATGGGATGATTGTAAAATCATCTCTTTTTTTGATACCCCAAACTGTCTTTTTCCGTTCATTAGCAAGTTCAGATGAATAAAAAACACTTCTCATTGTATGTTTTCGATAAATACCCTGTAATAGTATAAATTGTTATCGGACACCACAATTATAAATTCTCACTTTTGAAAATGTCTGCATTAGTATCGATAAAATTCAAGAAACTTACTTGGAATCGTATTCCAGTTTTTGTCCTTTATAAAATATACGACTAATTTTGCTGCACCTATCAAAAACAACAAAGAAACATTTTACTGTTTAATCCTTTACACCAAATTTTGTCAGGATATCTTCCATCAGGCACCATTTGGTTATAGATGACTGTAATAAATTGGCACCTACAAAAGCGGTAAACCAAAGCCAGTTTTGATTAACATATATTGACAACAATAAGCTTATAAGTATAAAACTTCCGGCAACTGCCCGGATGATTCTGTTTTTCATGATTTAAAATTTTAATTAATTGGATTTTTCGATGTTTAAAACCGCGGCATGGATTTTGGAAACGGTCTGCTGTTTTTTATTAAATTCTTCTGCTAAAACAAATACCTTGTCGGCTTTTTCTTTTTTTACAAAGGCATAAAACAATATTGATTCAGTTTCTGTGATTTCTGAAGCAAACCAGCTGTTTTCAATACTATCCCTCGAATGGTTCCTGTACCCTTTTACTTCTTTGCCGGTAAAAGTTTCTACATCGGCTTGTTTCAGCATTTGTTTGATGTCACTGTCAAATTCTGATATGGCAGTTATAATAAGTAGTTTCATGTTTTAAAAGTTTATTGTTAGTAGCTTATAGTTTAAGGTTTAGGAATTAACCATCAACCCTAAACCAGAAACTGAAATTATTTTTCCCATTTTTTTCTTTCGGTAATATAGTAAATCAAAGGCACCACAATCAGCGTCAGTATCGTAGAAATGATTGCTCCAAATACAAGTGAAATGGCCAATCCCTGGAAAATTGGGTCAAACAGGATAATCGAGGCCCCGATTACAACAGCTCCTGTTGTCAATAAAATTGGTGTAGTTCGTACGGCCCCAGCTTCAATAATGGCTTGCTTCAGGGCAACACCTTCATTGAGCCGTATTTCGATGAAGTCAATCAACAGTACCGAGTTCCTGACCATTACTCCCGCTAGAGCAATCATACCAATGAATGATGTTGCTGTAAAATAAGCATTCAACAGCCAGTGTCCCAACACAATTCCGATGAGTGAAAGCGGAATAGCCAGCATCATCACGATTGGAGTTTTGAAGTTTTGGAACCAGCCCACAATCAGCATGTAAATGATTATGATAACCACCATAAACGCCACACCAAGGTCTCGGAAGACTTCGAGCGTGATCTGCCATTCTCCATCCCATTTTACAGTGAAATCACTTTCTTCTGCTGGCTGTTCCATATACAGTTCATTCACTTTGAATCCTTTTGGCAATTTCATTTTAGCCAGCTTTTCGTTCATCCACAAAATAGCGTACACTGGACTTTCCAATGCTCCTGCCATATCGGCCGTTACATACACCACGCGTTTTTGGTCTTTGCGATAAATGGTTTTCTGCAAAGTGTCATTTTTCACTTTTACCAAATCACTAACCGGAATCATATTTCCCTGACTGCCTTTTATTTTCAGGTTTTGAATGTCCTGCAAACTGGTTTTGTCTTTGTCGTCAAGCGAAAGCACAATCCCTACATTATCATTGGAACGTTCGTCATACAGATTAGAAACCGGATATTCTTTTAATAAATAAGTGAGATTTCCCACCACCTGCTGCGGTGCAATACCGTTTAGCATTGCTTTTTCTTTATCCACTTCGAGCTTGTATTCGGTTTGGTTATCTTCAACCATCCAATCGACATCCACAATATCTGGGGTATTCTCCAAAATCATTTTTACCTGTTTGGCTACCTTGATTTGTTCTTTATAATCAGGCCCGTAAATCTCGGCCACCAAAGTTGACAATACTGGAGGCCCCGGCGGTACTTCAATCAGTTTTACATTGGCACCATATTTCTTGGCGATTTTCTGAATATCGGGACGCATAGCTTTTGCAATCTGGTGACTTTGCATATCTCTTTTTTCTTTGTGCAAAAGGTTTACCTGAATATCAGCCATATTGCTTCCGCCACGCATATCATAATGACGAACCAATCCATTGAAAGTTATTGGAGCCGATGTCCCAATGTAATTCTGATATGAAACCACCTCTGGTTTAGTGGATAAATACTGGGCAATTTCTTTGGTTACCGCCGCTGTACGCTCCAAAGTTGTTCCCTCAGGCATATCGATTACGACCTGAAATTCATTTTTGTTGTCAAAAGGGAGCATTTTTACTAATACTGATTTGGTAAAAAACATTCCTACAGACCCTAACAGCAATACTATAGTTAACAGCAGTAATATTTTTCTCTTACCACTATTTTCCAGAAACGGACGCTCGAATTTGCTGTAAATTCTATAAATCCAGCTGGTTTCCAATCCTTCGGCTGTTTTGTATTCCTGCTCTTCTTTTTCCTGCAAAAGATGATAACCCAAATATGGCGTTACGGTCAATGCTACAAACAAAGACAGCAACATCGCAATAGAAGCGCCAATCGGCATCGGACTCATATAAGGCCCCATCATTCCTGATACGAAAGCCATTGGCAGGATTGCCGCAATAACCGTGAAGGTCGCCAAGATAGTTGGGTTCCCTACCTCATTGATCGCATAAATAGCAGCTTGCTTAAATGGCAACCGTTTCATTTTGAAATGGCGGTGCATGTTTTCGGCAATGATTATACTGTCGTCCACCACAATTCCCACCACGAAAACCAAGGCAAAAAGTGTAATCCTGTTTAAAGTATAGCCCAGCAGATAATATGCAAACAAAGTCAATGCAAAGGTTAACGGAACCGAAAAGAAAACCACTAATCCGCCACGCCAGCCCATAGCCAGCATTACCAAAATAGTTACGGCAATAATAGCAATCCCCAAGTGCAGCAATAACTCGCCCACTTTGTCCGATGCGGTTTCGCCGTAATTACGGGTTACTTCGACCTGAACATCATTCGGAATCAGATTCTTCTTTAAATGTTCTACTTTTTCTATAATCTTCTCCGAAATTTTCATCGCATCGGCACCTTTTACTTTCCCTATCGAGATCGTAACGGCTGGATATTCTGATTTTGCGGTTTTGAATTTCTCATTGGCTTTGCCATAACCAAAAGACACATAACTACTGGGCGTTGAAGGTCCGTCTTGGATTCTCGCCACCTGTTTCAAATATACAGGCCTGTTTTTGCTGACACCTGCAACCAGATTTTCTACATCCTCAGCATTTGATAAGAATTGACCTGTCGTAACCAGAAATTCTTTGTCATTCTGTACAAAACTTCCAGACTGGGAACTGCCGTTATTAGCCTGAATCATCTGCATAATTCCCAATGCGTCCAGGCCATTTTCAGCCATCTTGTCTTTGTCCAAAACCACTTTCAATTCACGGTTTTGACCTCCTATTTCTTTAGTAATGGCAACATCTTTTACTTTCTCGATTTCAGATGTTACTTCTTCGGCAATCTGGCGCAACTGAAACCCGTCTTGTTTTTCGCTCCAAAGCGTCAGCGCCAGCATGGGTACATCGTCAATCGAACGGGTTTTTACCATTGGTTTGTAAACGCCCTGCGGAAACATGTTTTCGTGTTTCGCCAGCTCATCATACAATTTTACGTACGAACGCTCCACGTCCTGACCTACATAAAACTGTACAATCAGCATCGCCTGACCGTTCATGGCCATCGTATGCACATGCTCTACTCCTTTGATATTCGAAATAATTTTTTCCAGCGGTTTGGCCACACGGCTTTCCACTTCCGCTGGACTCGCTCCGGGATAACCCACCATTACGTCGGCCATAGGAACATTAATCTGTGGTTCTTCCTCCCTTGGGATAAGAAACGAGCTATATACACCAATTATCATCAAGGCTGCCATTAATAAAATGGTTAGTTTAGAGTTGATGAAAAAATGGGCTATTTTTCCTGAAATTCCTTCTTGCATTTCTTTTTTGTTTAAAAGTTTGAGGTTTGAAGTTTCATGTCAAGCAGAAACTGCAAACTGTGATTACTGAATGCCTACTGCCAATTGTTTACTGAATACTGACCAAAGCACCGTTATACAATTTACCATCGGCAGTAATGATATATTGCTCATTGGCAGACAAACCGGATAAAACTTCTACTTCATTCCCAAAAGTTTTCCCGATTCGCAGCCATCGCAAAACAGCCACACTTCCCGTTCCAATGGTGTAAACACCTGTCAATTGTCCTTGTTTTACCAAGGCAGATTGCAGTACCAGCACTTTGTTTGTCTGCTCAATTGCCGGTAATTTGCTGGCAATCGGAAATTGGACGTTCACAAACATTCCTGATAATATTGATGAATCGGTTTTGTCCAGATTAATTTTTACCAAATATTGTCCGCCAGTGTTTTTGGCAGACCAACTCACCTCACTTACTTTTCCGGTCAGAGTTCTGTTCGATGATTTTACTAATACTTTTACTGACATTCCGTTTTTAATTAAAGTAATATCACCCTCAGAAACCATTGCCGTAACCTGCAGTTTAGAAGCGCCTTCTATGCTAACCAATGGCATACCGGGATTGGCCATATCTCCTTCTTTCACGAAAGTACTGGTTACCACTCCAGAAAACGGAGCAGTGATATTTGAGTATGAAAATTGAGCCATTACTTCGTTTCTCATTTGTTTGGCACCTTCCAGTCCGGCCTTAGCCATTTCGTAACGGGCAGTCATGTCATCCAGTTCTTTTTGTGAAGCACTCTGCTGTTTGAACAGATTGGCAAAACGCTCGTAATCTTTTTTGGCATTGTTAAAACCTGCTGTCGCCTGAAGAATGCTGGCATCCACCTGCGCTTTTTTTGCCTGTAAATCGGTGTTGTTGATGCTTATCAATAACTGACCAGCAGTTACTTTCTGTCCCACGCGCACATTCAATTTAGTTACATAACCCATCATTCTGGTGCTTAAGTCCGCACTATTCTGTGCTTCAATTTTACCGCTTGCCGTTACAAACGAGCTGTTGCCTCCTGATGCCGTTCCGCTCACTTGCACAGCAATGGCAGGTTCATTTTGGACTGCTTCTTTTTTCTCTCCGTTACAGGAAATCAGCAAGGTCAAAAACGAAATCGTTAGTGCTGATTTGAAAATAAAGTTTTTCATTATACTATTTTTAAGATTGATATTGATTCTTGTAATTATCATTGGAATTGGCGTTTTATTTGGTCAAAAACCGTAAATATTCCTGTGTGAAATTGTATTCAAAAACAGCCTGAAGGTATTCCAGCTCTTTCTGTGACTGTAAGGTTTCTGATTGCAGTAAATCGGTTGTTTTTTCCAATCCCTGTGCAAAGCGGTTACTTCTGATTCGGTATGCTTCCTGTGACTGTTCAAAAGCAAGTCTTGAAAGTTTAACTTTGTTTTCGGCATCAGCCAGCTGACGATTGGTTTTGTTCAGTTCCATTTGGCTTTGCGCTTTGTATTGCTGCACTTCGGCTTCGGCTTTGTTGAAATCGGCTTTGGCTTTTTCCATTTTTCCTATGGATTTATACCCGTCAAAAACATTCCAGGTCAATTGCGCTCCTGCCAGATATCCTTTGGCATTGGTTCCAAATAATACATCATCATACATTTGGTAACTCCCAAAAACATTCAGACGGGGCAGAAAATTCATTTTGCTCGACTGCCACATTCTGGAATAGGCTTCTGTAGATTTATCCATTGCCTGAATGTCTTTTCTGTTGGCCGAAAGTGTAGTGTTTGCCGAGGTGATAACAATTTCATTTTCCAGCTCTTCCAAAGGCCTGTATAGCTTACTACTGTTGTCTTCGTTCAATAGAAAAGCTAAGTAATCCGAAGCATTCTGCACATTTGTTTTGGCCGATTGCAATTGATCACTGATTTCATTCACACGAACCTGAACGTTTAGTAAATCAGTTTTTTGCAGCATTCCCTGTTTAAAATAATTTTCCACCAATTTCAAGTTGGCTTTTCCAGCAGCAGCAGCTTTTTGCAAAACTTTTACCGCTTTATAAGCCAGCTGCAGCTGCATAAACGCTTTGTTTGCTTCCAGTTCCAAGTATTCTTTGGTACGTTCGGTCTGCAATTGGAACGCATCCATTTTTGATTTGGCTGCTTTTCTGCCGTACAATCCGTCAAGATTAATCAAGGGCTGCTGCACTTCGATTAAAGTGGCGAAGTTTTTGGTTTGCGAAGGATTATTCAATAAGGCTGGATTAAAATCGGCCTGGGTCAAAATTTCCTGATTCAGTTTGGAACCAAATGCCATCAATGGATTTGTAGTAACTATTGCGGTATGAGAAACCGAAACATTTGGTAAAAACAACGAATTGGACTGATGATAATCAGCCATTGCCGATTCATACGATTTCTCGGCGATTTTAATCTGCAGGTTTTTATCGGTCATTTTTTGAAACAAATCTTTTTTGGAAATACTCAATGTATCCTGACCGAATCCATAAAAGGAAAACGTCAGGATTGCCAATAAGGAAAATGTGCTTTTATTTTTCATATGTGTAAATTTTATTTATCATCGGTCACATATATTATCGCCTTTTTATTCATTGGTATTTGCTTACGCAAACTTGTTGTTATTGGCGATTTCATACGATTGCTGATTCATTAATTTGAAAGCAAAGGTATATTAGGAAAAAAGCCCACACAGTAACAATAGTTACACAGGGTAAATCAGCATAAAAAAAATAAAAAAGCACCTCTGGTGAAGTGCTTTAAAAGGGAATATTGAGTTGTTCATTTAAATCTGATTGTTGGTATTGAAATAAAGAATATTTTTACTCTTTGGGTGAAATTATTTATTTGAATTTTAATGTTATTTATCGGTCTATAAAAGACAAAATCATTAAACAATTTTACAAAACTATTAGTAACAAAAATACAAATTATAATGAACAAATGTTCATTATAATTTGTATTTTTGCGACACATTAAACTCTTAATTAATTATAACAGCAACTAAATAATGCCACGACCGAAGCTAAATAGAACTATTGTAAACCCACCAATAATGGAAGGTTTCAGGCCTTTTGGAATTGCCATGAAAGATTTGGAACCTGTTATATTGCTGTACGAAGAATATGAATCGATACGGCTCTCAGATTACGAGGGATTAACACATGAACAATCCGCCCAACAAATGAACGTTTCAAGACCAACCTTCACACGGATATATGAAAAAGCAAGGAGAGCAATAGCTAAAGCTTTTGTTGAAGGCAAAGCAATTTTTATTGAAGGCGGGAACTACCACACAGACGATTACTGGTACAAGTGTGAAAATTGCTTAAAATTGAACATCCACAAAGAAGAAGCTGGATCCTGCAATTACTGCCACTCTAATTTTTTACGAAGATTAAATAAAAAAATAACACCTAATGGAAACAAGTAATAGTAATGAATACTGCATCTGCCTGCATTGCAATACACGGATTCCTCATACTAAAGGACAGCCTTGCCGAGATAATGATTGTCAGCAATGCGGAAGAAAATTAATTCGAGAAGGAAGTTACCATCATCAGCTGTATTTATCAAAAAAAGGAGAAATAAATCAATACCCACCCGAATTCAAATCATGTAAATAAAAACCATTATGCTAAAAACAGCAGTACCAGCAAGCGGAAATGTTGTCGATAACCATTTTGAACATTGTAATATATACACTGTATTTACAATAGACAAAAATAAAAAGATTGAAAAAACTGAAATATTGCCCTCACCGCAGGGCTGTGGCTGTAAAAGCAATATTGGAACCATATTAGAAGAAAAAGGTGTCAGTGTAATACTTGGAGGAAATATGGGAGCAGGTGCATTAAATGTGCTTAAAAATCATGAAATTGAAGTTTATCGTGGCTGTTCAGGACATATTCTTCAGCTTGTCGAAAATTTTTTGCAAGGCAAAATAACCGATTCGGGCGAAGGCTGTCACCATCACCGAGAACATGTCTGCAGTCATTTATAATATTAAAAAATAATAAATTTAAAATGATAGTCATCTGTCCAAAATAATTCATTTTATTTCCTAACGTTTATCTTTGCTTTTTTACTCATAAGCATCTCAATTTTTCCTTACATCAACTGCAAAAGCAGACAATTTTAGATACCTTTAAAGCTTTAATTATATCACAAATGACAAATAATATACTTATTGAAAATCAATATAAAAGAACCCGTCTATTTGAAAAAGAAAACATAAGTTATTTGGTCAGGGTTTTAAAGAGATTTAATACTGTGCCAAAGATCAATAACATAAACATCATTACTTCAAATAACGAACCCTATTTATTTCAAATTGTTCCCAACAAATCAATTATAATTGGTTCATCTTTTTTAGACGAACCCGTTTTAGCGTTAATTTATTTAAGATATGGAGTAGAATGGCAGCTTTGGCACAAAGCTCTAGGAAAAGATAAATCAGACACACTTTTATGCGATATAGCGGCTCTAAAAGTCACCAAAATTTTTTATGAAATATTGCCAAAAGAGGACAAGGAAAAATTAAAAAAACGCAATCATTTTTTAATTGACATCATTAAAAATGAGGAGCCATTGGATATTGCATCTTTAATACAGAACAGAGAACTGGAATCTATACATGGAATAAACAGTTCCAGGAAAGCATTTGAAAAATCATGGGAACCTATTCTTGAAAATCTGGCAAAACCAACTGAATATTTATTAATGTCAGGCGGTGATCTTAGATTAAATATTGACGAAATAGAGTTGTTAAACAAGTATGGCTGCCGGCCATTTCCTAGACCAGATGCATTTACTTTTGCATCGTCAACTGCAACAAGCATCTCTAATTTTGCTTTTGATAAAACAGACAAAATCAGACGTATATTAATTCAAAACAGCTTAAAAAAAGGGTTCAAAAATGCCACTATTGCTTTTTCGGAACTGCTGAAAAACAACCTTCGTAAAACCCTTAAAATAAGTGATGAATGCCAAATCATTTTTTCACCCTCAGGAACCGATTCGGCTCTTCAGATTGCTGCTATTACACAGATTATTTCTGATAAAGAAATCACACATGTTTTAGTAGCCTCTGATGAAACTGGCAGTGGCGTTCCCTCGGCATTAATGGGATGTCATTTTGAGAATACCACAGCTTTAAATCATCCAGTTGCAAAAGGAGAAAAAATTGAAGGATTTAGAGATATTGACTTGATTAAAATCCCTTTAAGAGATGAAAACGGTGAATTAAAATCTTCATTTCTACTGGATTCAGAAGTTTTTTCTGCTATTTCAAAAACTAACAAAAGAGGAAGGCATGTTGTATTGCATGTAATGGATCAATCAAAATTAGGGTATCAGTCACCAAGCGAAGAAATCATTAAAAGCCTGAATACTCTTGACAATTTGTCCATGCAGATTATTATAGATGCATCACAGCTTAGATTAGATCCAGCAGACATTCAGAATTATTTAAATAAAGGATATATTATTACAATCACAGGAAGCAAATACTTTACAGGACCTCCTTATTCAGGAGCATTAATACTGCCAAAAAAAGTCTGCAAGTCTATTAATTCTGCGAAAAATATTTTACCAAAAGGGTTAAACAATTACTACAATCATTCCGATTGGCCAGCATCATGGTTTTGTTCCAAAGATTTATCTGACGGGTTGAATTATGGTACAAATATGCGTTGGAATGCGGCCATAGCCGAAATGGACAGATATTATAAAACACCCATTTTATACCGGAATATGGGTATTGAGATGTTTTGCAATTTTGTCGAAGACTCTATTAAAGATGTTGCTTTTTTACAGCCTCTTTTTGGAGATAAAACAAAACGAAACACTTATAGCAGTAACGAATTTGGACTAAGAAACATCTGTACGATTTTCCCTTTTTTTATTCTTAAAGATAAAAAAGCATCTGATTATCCGTTTATGCACCTGTTATATTCGCAATTACTAGTCTGTCAAAGAGTTTGTCTCCAAAATACCGTCTG
>NZ_JBDLZZ010000031.1:0-14667 GCF_040049115.1 Flavobacterium aestuarii | reverse complement strand
AAGGTTTCTTTACCAATTCTGCATGTTTAAAATAAACCGCAGATCTGACAGATTAAACAGATCTGCACGGATTTTACTTCTGGACACTTCTATCCTTAATATATAAAGCATAAATTTATGCTCTCTTTATTATGAAAACTGATGCTCTAGCCCAGATGGAAACGGCATCCTATTGTCCCGGGGTTCGGGACAATAGATATAGTGGACAGCTGGAGAATGCTCCTGATAAAAGGTATTAATCGAATCGAATGGCTTTGACTGGAGAAATTTTTGTGACTATATAAGATGGTATCAGCAATACCAAGGCACAGATTGTTACGGTAAGAAGGTTCAAAGATAAAATATACCCAAAGTCAAGATAAACTGGCGCCTGATTTACATAATAGTTTTCGGGATTTAATTTTATGATTCCGAATTGCTGCTGTAATACCAACAATGAGATACCAATACCATTACCCCAAAGCAATCCTCTTGCTATGAGATAAAATGCGTTGTAAAGAAACACTTTTCGAACTGACCAGTTATTTGCTCCTAAAGCTTTAAGAATACCTATCATCTGGGTACGTTCGAGTATCAATACTAACAAAGCAACTACCATATTTATAGTGGCTACCAGTATCATAACTACTAATATTACTATAATATTGAAATCGAAAAGCTGTAACCATTCGAATATGTAACTATACTTTTCGATGATTGTTTTTGTATCCAGAGTGGAAGATGTTTTTTTATATACCTGATCTCCTGTTTCTTTTATTTTATTGAAATCTTTTACAAAAACCTCAAAAGCTCCAATTTGATTTGAATTCCATTTATTGATGCGCTGTATATGCCTTATATCACCTATTATATATGTGGCGTCAAATTGCTGAAATCCTGAATTAAAAATACCTGCAATTTTAAATCTTCGAACATTGGGCAATTGATTTTGATTTTCCTTAATAAAAAAAGTATTAAAAGAATCACCGACTTTTAACTCTAAACGATTGGCTAAAAACTGAGAAATAACTACTTCCTCTGTAATATTTGCTGACAAAACGGGTAATTTTCCAGAAACTAGATACTCATTTATATTTTTCCATTGATAATCATTCCCTACACCTTTGAAAATAATACCCTCAAATGCTGTTTCTGTTCTTATTATACCTGATTTATTTGCTATAGCCTGAATATGGCTTACTTCTGGAACAGCATTAAACCTTGGATAAAAATCTTGATTTTTTGCTATCGGAGATAAAGTTACCTCTGACTGATTGTTATCGTAGTTGGAAATTATGATATGCCCATTGAAAGCCGCAATTTTTTCTCTAATCTTATTCTGCAGCCCGATACCGGTCGCCACAGAAACTATCATCATAATCATACCTATGGCAATAGCAGCTATAGCAATGTTAATTATCGGAGCAGATATACTGCTTTTATAATCTTTGGCAGTAATAAGCCTTTTTGCAATAAAATATTCTAAATTCAAACTGATTTAATTTTTGAGGAATCGAACAAATATACGTAAAGTTTTAAATTATGGTCTTATTGAAACTTATTGCCTCTAGAAACAATTCAAAGCTGTGGCAAGCCAAAACTTAAAGAGGCAATTTCTTTTTCATTTCTTCGACTATATTGAAGGCTGCTGGACATATAGCAACATTTTTAAGTGTTATGTCAGTAATCTGCTGAAATTTTTTACGGTCGGTGTGAGGAAATTCTCTACATGCCTTAGGACGAACATCATAAATAAAACAGGTGTTATCTGTATCAAGAAAAGTACAAGGCAGGCTTTGCAACACATAATCCCTATCTTCATCAATACGCAGATACTGATCTATAAACTGCTGCGGTTTTTGTTTCAAGAATTTAGAAATCCGTTCTATATCAGCCAAAGTAAATAATGGACCTGTTGTTTTACAACAATTGGCACATTTTAAACAATCGGTTTTCCTAAATTCAGCTTCATGAATATCCTGCATTATATAATCTAGACTCTTAGGTGTTTTCTTTTTTAGCTTATCAAAATACTTTTTGTTTTCGATATGCTTATCTTTGGCAAGTTTCCCTAATTCGTTTAAAGCTGGCTTCAATTTAAATATATAATGTTGAATTGGCAAAAGTAATAAACTTTAAACACGGATATTTAAACTTGAAACAATAATTTATGAAAGATCTTTTTGGAAAAGCCATACTCGATTATCAGACTAACAATAAACCTGAAAATTTGATAACAGAGACTTCAATATCAGATGAAGACGAAATGAGTGTCGCTTATTTATTTCGCAATTATAAGGAGATGCCTGAAATTGAGCAGAAAGCACTCCAATTAGCAAAAGGAAAAGTTCTGGATATAGGCTGTGGTGCTGGAAGCCATAGTTTGATTTTAGAAAATGACAGGAATCTCGATGTAACATCTATTGACATTTCAGAGAATGCCATTCAGGCATGTAAACTTCGTGGTTTAAAAAACGCGAAAGTACAAGATGTCATGGCTTTGGGAGACGAAAAATTTGATACTATTCTTGCCTTAATGAATGGCACAGGAATTTTTGGAACACTTAAGAATACTCCTCGTTTTTTACAAAAAATCAAAAGTTTACTCAACCCTGGCGGTCAAATCCTTATTGACTCTTCTGACATTATCTATATGTTTGATGATGCTGAAGATGGTGGCAAATGGATACCAAGCAATGGCTATTATGGCGAACTGGTCTTTACCATTACATACAAAAACGAGACCGAAATGCCTTTTCCGTGGCTTTATCTGGATTATAATACATTACAAAATGCTGCTCATGCCAATGGATTACAATGCGAACTGCTTCTTGAGGGAGAGCATTATGATTATTTGGCGAGGCTTACACTATAAAAAAAACCAAATGCAATCGCATTTGGTTTTCAAATTAATTCTTTATAAACACCAACTATCCTTGGCTCGCAATTTTAATAGGAACTTCATAAAGCACTCTAACTTTTTTTCCTCGGGTCTCTCCTGATGTCCATTTTGGAGACATACTGATTACTCTTTTTGCTTCGGCACCAGTGCCTCCACCAAGATCTTTAACGATACTGACATTTGTAACTGTACCATCGATTTCGATAATAAATGCAATTTTCAAAGTTCCACCACTACCATCATAATCAGGCATTTGAAAGTTACTACTAATGAAAGTCATAAAGGCATTATTCCCTCCAGGAAATTCAGGCCTTACTTCTACCTCTTCATAACTGTAGGGAGCATCATCAACAATAGTGGCTGTAACTTGCGCTGAAGCAAAATCCACAATAAACAATGTAATTAATGAAAGTAAAATTCTTTTCATGGGCTGTCTCAATTATTATTTTTAAAAAGTAGGTTTTGGTAAATATATAAAAAAATCCACTTATAAAAACACATTGAATAAAAATAATGAAATTTAATTATCATATCATCATACATATAACATTTAGGTAGTAATTTCGTATGAAAAAAAGATATAAATGCCTTTTTAACAAGAAAGTACGCTGGTAACTAAAAAAGCTACTAATTTATCGCGAACAGATAATTTAGCAGCTTTATAATAATTTATAGAAAACTATTAGGGAATATTCAAATATTTATGAGTTTGCAATGAAACACGCCATTTTGGATTTTTCATGACATATTCGACTATCAAAGGAGTAATTTCATCTTTTTTGCTCCATTCAGGCTGAAGAAACAGAATTGCACCTGAATTAACCTTTTGTGCCTGTTCTTCGGCAAATATAAAATCGTGTTTGTTATAAATAATTACCTTAAGCTCATTTGCTGCATCATATACAGTCTGAGTAGGTAATTTATTTTTCTTTGGCGAAAGACAGATCCAATCCCAAGTGCCACTTAATGGATAAGCCCCAGAAGTTTCGATATGTACTTTTAAGCTGCGATCTTTTAAGTTTTGTGTTAACGGATACATATCCCACATTAACGGCTCTCCTCCAGTAATTACTATTGTATCCGCATACTTAGAAGCATTCTCAACTATCAAATTAATCCTGGTTGGCGGATGCAGTTCAGCATTCCAGCTTTCTTTTACATCACACCAATGACATCCAACATCACAACCCCCAATTCTAATAAAATAAGCAGCTGTACCAGTATGAAAACCTTCCCCCTGAATTGTATAAAACTCTTCCATTAATGGAAGCATAGTTCCTTTATTAACTTCTAATTGAACTTCTTTAGATAACATTATATAAATTTAAGCCACAAAGATAGGCATTAAAAGAATGCTTTAAAACTCAATAAAAAAAAGAAAAAGTATTATATACCAAAAAACGACAACTATTTCTAGTTGCCGCTTTAAAAAATAGCATTTTATAATGATTATTTTAAAGACTTCAATGAAGATGAAGCATATTCATTCGCTGGATCAAGAACTAATGTTTTATTAAAATATTCAATTGCTTTAGTTTTATCAGAGTTTGCATAACTAGCTCCAGCAGTATTGTAACTTTCAATTAATTTTTTAATTGTTGCTGGCTTTGCTAACTCTTCGGGACCTTTTTCAGTAACTATATTAATATATTCATTATAATATTTTATAGTCATTTCGTCATTTTCCAACAAACTGTTTGTTCTAGCTCTGTATAAATAAGCATCCTGAGTTTTTGGAGAGGCTTCGATTACTGCACCATAAGCTTGATCGGCTTTTTGCAAAGCAATTGGATCTGCCTTAGTATCTTTTTTAGTATTATCAAAATACAAACAATTACCTAAATAAAAGTTATCCAAAACATAGTTTTTGGATTCTTTATTGGCCACAGCAATTTCATAAATCGCACCGGCCTGCTTAAACAGCTTTAATTCATATAGTTTTTTTCCAATATCACTTATGTTCAAGGACAAACTATTAGCATCCATTTCTGCCGATTTTTTTAAATCAACAATACCGCTTTCAAATAAGGCAGTATCCAGATTTTTCCCATCTTCACCTACAGCTTTTTTAATTTTAGAGAAACCTAATATTTGATAATCAAAAGCAATAATTTTATTATTAGAATCAGAAATAAAACTTTCCAAAGATTTAATAGCTACATCATAATTTCCATTTTGATAAGCCGAAATTCCTAAATAGCGTAAAATTCTAGGATTAACTTTATCCAGTTCAACCATTTTATTAGCTTCTGCTTCTAAAGCTTTATACTCCCCAGCTAAAACTAAAAAGTCAGCATGACGCATTCTTGAACTAAGAGAATAATCTGTTAAATTCAAGTATTTTTCGTAATTAACTAAAGCTTTTTCTATATACATTTTATATTTTGAAGGCTCATTTCGACCCCATAAATAATACGTTTCGGCAAGCTCACGATATACTGGTCCATAATTTGCATCAATTGCAATAACTTCATCATAAGCTTTGATAGCCTCTGCATAAGCTTTAGCTCCTTTTAACAAAACACCTAGCTGCATTTTTGCTCTAATCAAAGTATTATCTGCAGAATAAGCATTTCTATATGCTGAATATGCCTCATTTTGATTTTTATCACCAAAATAAGCATTCCCTAAGGCCAAATTTAACTGTGCGTCTTGAGGATTGATCAATTTAGCTTTACTTAAGTACTCCAAGGCCTTTTTATAATCAGGTTTAGTAGATATTGTATAAGCTCTTCCTATAAAAATATATTCTTCTATATCTTTCTTTTTTAAATCTTTGATAGCTAATGCAAATTTTTCCTCAGCTGCAGCAGTATTTCCATTATCAAGATCAATTAAACCAAGCCCTATATTATTCAATCTCGCACCTTCAGATCCAGAAAGTCCTTTTTGGTAGTATATTTTAGCAGAGTCGGTATAATTTTGCAATAAATAAACATTACCCAAATAAAAATCAGCAGTACCATTGGTTGGTTTAGCAGTAATTATAGATTTTAAAATTGATTTCGCTTTTTCAAATTGTTCTGCATCGATAGCTTTCTTTGCTTGAGTAAGATCTTGCGCTCGGCTTGTTGCTACTATAGCTAATAGCGCAATACTTAAAACTTTAACTTTATTCATTTTCAATATATTAATTTATTTTATTTCTTCTCGTTGTTTGACTTATTTTGTACAATATTTAATTTTCTTGTTGGCAGCTTGTAAGGCAGCAATCCAGATTTCAAAACAATCCTTTGTCCAATATCACCAGCTACAAATGAAGAAAACCCCATACCTAATCCAGAATAACCTTGGCAATTTACAACATACAACTCTCTCAAAAGAGGATAGGTTCCTTCGGCAAAATTATTTTGTGAAGGAGGATAATATCCGCCACTTGTTAATCCTTTTACACTCAACACATTAATTTTTTTTATTACAGACTCCATCGCAGGAACAGGCTGAGATAACCAATTTACCCCCACAACACCAATCATTCCATCATTTTCAGCAACAAATTTTAAAACTTCATTGTTTGTTTTGAAAGTATAAACACCTTTATCAGGCAAAACATTCAATCCAGCTATATTATTGAAATAACGTACAGTGCTTGAATTTGGATTGTCAAAAACTATGCCTTTAATTTTAGAGTTAGCTTTTCCATGCATAAAATCAATTACATCTTTTAAAGCAACTAAGGTGTCATTACTTGATTTGTTAGATATTAAAGCTATTCCATCTATAGCAAATTTAGTTATTCTGGGCTGTATTTTTCTTTGTTCAAAAAGATTTAACTCTTTTTTTGATAAATCTCTAGCTAATACAACAATGTTCGCTGTTTTGTTAAATAATGAATTTAAAACTTCAGCTTCAGATTTTGGCACTAAAGTAAATTTAGCTTCATATGATCCTTCAAATACCATAACTTCATCTTCAACAATTGGAGTAATAGTTTCATCTACAAAAATAGTAGCATTACCTTTTAAAATTGTTTCATCATTTACATTATTATTTACATCTTTTTTACAATTGGAAAAAATAAAAAATAATGACCCTAACACTAAGTACAAACTAAACCTTGACATAAATTACTCTTTATTAGCATTAAATACGCGAAAAAATCTAATTATAGCATATACAATTAATACAACGCCTAAAGCTATCCTATATTGCATCTGCATATCAAATGGAAATTTTTTCCAAAAAATAACCATTATTCCCAAAAAAAAGTACGCTATAAAAACCAATATGGTTATAACAAGAAGAAATCGCTCAATAAGCGATTTCTTCTTCAAATTGTTAAATAAATTATTCAACATTATTCTGCTGATTGAATAGTAATTGGAAGCGAGTACAAAACCCTAACTTTTTTACCATTTTGTTCACCTGGAAGCCATTTTGGACATTTATTCAAAACTCTGATTGCTTCTTTTCCTGTACCATATCCAATATCTCTAATTACTTTGATATCAGTTAATGATCCATCTTTTTCTACAACAAAAGTAACATAAACTTTACCCTTAAGGCCTTCTTCTTCAGGCGGTGTATAATTTTTACCTACGAAAGCATAAAATTTCTCAATTCCCCCAGGAAATTCAGGTTTCTGCTCAATACCAGCTAATGAATGCACACTAGTATCTTCTGCAATAACTTCTGCTACAGCAGGTCCATTACCTACTTCTTCAACTGTAAGAGGCGCATCTGGATCACCTTTTATCGTTTCAGCACCAGTTTTTTTGTCTTTGATATCATCCATTTTAGGTGGATCTTCAGTAACATCTTCAGCTTTTGCAACAACAGGTTTTACGAATTTAACCATATCTTGTTTAGGCGGAGGTGGCGGTGGCGGCGCAAGATCTTTAGGAGCTTCCACTTTCTTCTTAGGTGGCAACTTAACTGCCGTAATCTTAATGTCATTGTCAACTTCATCACCACCATCTGGTAAGTAACTCGCAATAAGCGGAGCACTGATAGCCAAACTAAAAAGAATACTACCAATGATAAGAGCCCTCATAGAAGTCTTGCGATTCGATTTTCTTAGTTCGTATGCCCCATACAGCTTATTACGACCTTCGAAAACGATCTCAATCCATTGATTTTTTATTAAATCTAATTTCATTTTTTTTAATTATTAGGTTATTAAGAAAAAATTATATTATTTTCCTTCTAACAATTTTACTTCTCCAGGTGAAAATTCATTCACAATTGCATAAGATCCTGTTTTATTTACCCCAACTATTGCCATTTCATCCAAAACATCAACCAGATTACGATAAGTAGACTTTTTACTTGGTTTGATAATTACAATCATACCCTTGCCAGGCTCACCTTTAGCAGTAGAATATTGCTTTACCTGCTGCATTCTGGACATCAATTCTTTACGAATACCATCCTTGCCATAAGAAAAAGTTTTTGGAGCGGCAATAGGTGTTTCTAACATACCCATATATCGAACCAATTTTCCATTTTCCCCAAGTAATAAAGTCAATGTTTTATTCTCATCAACTTTAATATTTTTTTGTGGTTCAGATGTATCTTCTTTATCTGGCAACGTCAAATCCATGGATTGAGGTTTCGACAACGTAGTAGTAAGCATGAAGAATGTGATCAATAAGAAAGCTAAATCCACCATGGCAGTTAAATCTACCTTAGAGTTTTGTTTTTTACTTCTTACCTTACCACCGCCTTTTTTGCCACCGCCACTGTCGGTATTTAATTCAGCCATTTTAGTGTGTATTTTTTAATTAAAAATTCTTTCCTCTTAAACCTGTAACCAAGTTAAAGCTATTAACTTTTTGATCCTGTAAAAGATCCATAACCTGCTTGATTGCCGGGTACTGTTCCTTAGCATCTCCTTTTATTGCAAAATTCAATTCTTTGTTATTAACCTCAATATTTGCTTTACGAGAATAAAGAACCCAGTCCTTCAACTGGTTATCTAAAGAGTCTTTAGGTATTCCAGGCTGTCCTGCTTTACTTCTTTCTGAACCTTTCATATTCAAAATTGTTTTTAAATTTTGAATAGGCACACCAAAACTTTCCATTAATCCAAATTCCTCAGACTCTTTTTCGGTAAAAGTCATATTATATTTATCAGCCATAAATTCAAGTGCTTTTTTACGAACATCTTTTCCTTTCAGGTCAAAAAATACAGCTGTCTTTCCATCTACTTTACCTATAGTCAATGTTGATAAATTATCGGCTGGTAACTTAGTTTGAACAGTAGACTGTGGTGTATCAACTGGTAATACTTCTGGTGTTTTAGCAGTGGCAGTCAAAATAAAGAACGTTAGCAAAAGAAACGCAACATCACACATCGCCGTCATATCGGTAGATGTGGACTTTTTTTTCATTTTTATTTTAGCCATTATGTATGTCTATTATTTTGATTTAAAAATCAAAAATTAATTATTGTTTTAAACTACCTCTAAAATGTCTGTAAGTGTTTACAATAGTAGTTCCTGCCTCATCAATAGAGTAAGTTAAATCATCAATTTTTGAAGTAAAGAAGTTGTAAGCAACAATTGCAGTGATTGAAGTAGAGATACCAGTAGCCGTGTTAATCAAAGCTTCAGAGATACCAACCGCAAGCGCAGCCTGATCTGGAGTACCAGCAGTAGCCAACGCACCAAACGCTTTAATCATACCCGATACAGTTCCTAATAATCCTCCAAGTGTTCCTAAAGAAACTAAAGAAGAGATAATAGTCATGTTTTTCTCTAACATTGGCATTTCAAGAGCAGTAACCTCTTCGATTTCTTTGTGGATAACTTCAGAAGCTTCTTCACTGTTAAATCCTTCTTTTTTAACATCCTGATATTTAACTAATGCAGATTTAATTGCATTTGCAACAGAACCTTGCTGTTTATCACATGAAACAATTGCACCATCAATATCTCCTGATTTGATACTTGCCTGGATTGCTTTCATAAATTTATCTAAATTCCCTTTTCCAGCAGCTTTTGCAATAACAAAAAATCTTTCAATAGAGAAAACAACAACCATTAATAACATTCCTAATAATACTGGTACTATAAATCCTCCTTTATAAACTTGTCCTAATGTATTCAATGGGTGTCCTTTTTCTGTATCTCCCCCTTCAAAGTTTGCAGGATCTCCCATCACCTGAGACCAGACTAACCAACCTACAAAAATACATAATGCAATAATAATTCCTGAAACCATTCCTCCACCATTTGAAGTGCTTTCTTTTTTAACTTTAACGTTTGCCATTTTTTTAAATTTTAAATATTTATTTTAGTTTTAATAAACTTGTATAGGAGCAAATTTAATTTTTTAGTTGAAATAAAAAAACTTTTTTTTAAGTATTCTGACATTTTATTTTATTGTTAAAACATAACTAAAACGTTTTTTAAGAATAATTGAATATTTTTTTTAAAAATAGTTTCCAAATTATTCTAAAATTAAGCTTTTTTACATATTCACAATATTATATTCAAAAAAAGCACCGAGTAAAAAAACACACAATTCTATCAAAACAACAGTTTTTTGTGATATATTTTATAGGAAACACTTGATTATTTCATTTGAAGAATATTTAATACCTTGCAGTTGATATCTAAACTAACATAAAGATGAGCAAAAAAGAAAAATTTATTGAGCAGATAAATGAAGGCTATTTGTCCAAGGGTGATAGCATAACCCTTGGTGGGGCCATTCTTGATGGAGAAGCATTATCCGATACTTTTGTGAAAATTCCATTAAAAACTCTAAATAGGCACGGATTAATTGCCGGGGCTACAGGAACAGGAAAAACAAAAACAATTCAGGTCCTTTCTGAACAGCTTTCTTCATACGGAATTCCTGTATTAATGATGGACATAAAAGGTGATTTTAGCGGCATTGCAAAGGAAGGTGAGGAAAAAGATTTTATAAAAGAACGGCATGTTAAATTAAATATTCCATACTCTGTATCTAGTTTTCCTGTTGAGTTAATGTCGCTGTCCAAGCAGGAAGGCGTAAGACTTCGCTCTACAGTTTCAGAATTTGGGCCTGTGCTTTTTTCGAGAATTTTAGATTTGAATGACACGCAGGCTGGAGTAGTTTCAATTATTTTCAAATATTGCGATGACAATAAAATGCCTCTGCTGGATTTAAAAGACATTAAAAAAGTTATTAACTATATTACAGATGAAGGAAAAGACGAAATCGAAGAAAGCTACGGCAAAATATCTACTTCTACAACTGGAACTATTTTAAGAAAAATAATTGAGCTCGAACAGCAAGGCGGTGATTTGTTTTTTGGCGAACTATCTTTTGAAATTGATGACTTATTCCGTATTGATGAGAATGGCAAAGGATACGTAAATATTATAAGACTAACTGATATCCAAGACAAACCAAAATTATTTTCTACGTTCATGCTAAGTCTTCTGGCAGAAATATATCAGCAGATGCCTGAAAAAGGAGATGCAGACCAACCCGAATTAGTCCTGTTTATTGATGAAGCGCATTTAATTTTTAATGAAGCCAGCAAAGCTTTATTAGAACAAATAGAAACCATTATAAAACTTATCCGTTCTAAAGGAATTGGCATTTATTTTATAACTCAAAATCCAATGGATGTACCAAGTGGCGTCCTAGCACAGCTTGGACTTAAGATTCAGCATGCTTTAAGGGCTTTTACAGCCAACGACAGGCAAGCTATTAAGCAATCTGCAGATAACTACCCAACTTCTGAATATTATAAAACAGACGAAATATTAACAAGTTTAGGAATTGGCGAGGCATTTGTAACAGCCTTGAACGAAAAAGGCATTCCTACGCCACTCGTAGCCACTATGATGCGAGCACCTATGAGCCGAATGGATATTCTGACTGAAACCGAAATTGCAGAAATTAATGCTAATTCTAAATTAGTCAAAAAATACAATGAAGTCATTGACCGCGAAAGTGCCTACGAAATACTTACTAAAAAAATAGAATCAGCACAGGAGCAAGAACAAACCGTCGTTATTGAAGAAAAACAAAAAACAAGCAATGAACCCAGCACAGCTAGCGTAGTTACAAAATCAGTTCTGAAAGTTGTCACCAGTGCTACATTTATAAGAGGCGCATTTGGAATATTGTCTAAGCTTTTTAAGAAATAATTCAAAAATGAAAAACTTTATCCAATTGTTTTTTCTTACCGTGATTGTAAGCAGCTGTTCACCAAAATCAGAAAAGAAAAATGCTACTTATATCAAGCTGCAAATTGTAAAAGCTGAAAAGGATTTCGCAAAATTAGTTGCCGAAAAAGGATTAGCTGAAGGCTTTTCACAATTTGCTGATTCGAATGCTGTTATCAAAAGAGAGCATGATACATTAATTATTGGCAAAAACAGTATTAAAAATTATTATTTGAGTCCTCAATTTCAAAACGCAACCGTAACCTGGTCACCAGATGATATTGTAGTTTCCGAGGCTGGCGACATGGCTTCCAGTTATGGGAAATATGCATGGACATCAAAAGATTCCGATGGAAGAACACAGATTTCAAAAGGAATTTTCCATACAGTATGGAAAAAACAAAAAGATGGCTCCTGGAAATATATTTGGGATTAAAATAATTCTTTACAGGATAAAAACAATTACATTTCTTACATTTGTTTAAACTCAAAAAACATGAAAAGCATTTCAAAAGAAACCATTTCACAAATGGATAAGGTTGAAAAAATGAATTTAATCAGTTCATGTACTGGATTTAAATCTGCCAACTTATTAGCCACCAAATCTATTGACGGAACTACCAATGTAGCAATTTTCAGCAGTGTAACTCATTTAGGGAATAGCCCTTCATTGATAGGCTTCATTGTGCGTCCCAATGCTGCACCAAGAGATACTTACAAAAACATTATGGAAACTGGCTACTTTACAGTAAACCATATCACAATTGATATGATTGCTGATGCGCATCATACATCAGCTAATTACGACTTTGAAATTTCCGAATTTGACAAAACTAATCTGGAAGAAGAGTACAAAGAAGGAATAAACATCCCTTTTGTAAAAGGAAGCCCGGTACAGCTCTATTGCAAATTTGTAAATGAATATAATATCAAAGAAAATGGCACTATTCATCTTATTGCCTCTATCGAAAATATTTTTTTTGATGAAGCCTTGGAACATAAAGATGGATGGCTGCAATTAGACAAAGGAAATATTGTTTCCCTGAATGGAACAGACGGTTATTTTCTGCCAAGATTGATAGACCGTTTTCAATATGCTGAACAGAATGTCCCAACAAAATCTTTTAAGAAAGAATAATAAAATTTTAAAAAACGGGAACAGCGTTATACCATTCCCGTTTTTTTATTTTGCTAAGATTCCAGCCTTTAAAATTTGCCCAAAATGATACATATCTTCGTAGGACGTGTATAATGGAACAGGTGCCAATCGGATTACATTGGGTTCCCGCCAATCTGTAATTACTCCGTTTTTCATTAAATAATCAAAGAGCTTACGGCCTTCACCATGCAGAAAAACTGACAATTGACATGCTCTTTCAGAAGGGTTTACTGGTGTAATAATTTCAAAAGATCCATGAACTTCTTTGCTTATTTCATTTAGAATAAATTCCAAATAAGATGTTATTTTATCTCTTTTTGAGATTAATTGATCCATTCCAATTTCGTCAAACATTTCTACAGAAGCTAAATATGGTGCTAAAGACAAAATAGGCAGATTGCTTACCTGCCAGCCTCCTGCTCCCTGAACAGGGTCAAAAACGGGTTCCATTTTGAAACGACGTTCTTTGTTATGTCCCCACCAGCCGGCAAAACGAGGCAGTTCTTTATTATTGTGATGCCTTTCATGAACAAAACAGCCGGAAGCATTTCCTGGCCCAGAATTCATGTATTTATAACTGCACCAAGCCGCAAAATCAATATTCCAATCGTGCAGTTCTAATTTAATATTTCCTGCAGCGTGAGCCAAATCCCAGCCTACATAAGCGCCTTGTTTATGACCAGCTTCGGTAATTGTTTTCATGTCAAAAACCTGACCCGTATAATAATTCACACCACCTATTAAAACTAGAGCCAGCTCCTCTCCGACTTCTTCAATTTTTGATAAAATATCTTCTAATCGGATGTTGTGTTCTCCTTCTCTGCGCTTGATTTCTACAATAACATCTTCTGGTTTATAACCGTGAAAATGCACCTGACTCTGAAACATATACTGATCGGAAGGAAAAGCTTTTTCTTCGCAGATAATTTTGAAACGCTTTGCTGTGGGTCTATAAAAAGTAACCATCAGCAAATGAAGATTCACTGTCAGCGTGTTCATAACAGTAACTTCTGAAGGCAATGCGCCTACTAATCTGCTCAACGGATCTGCAAAACGTTCCTGATAATCCCACCAGGGTTTTTCGGCATAAAAATGGCCTTCTACGGCTAAATTCGCCCAATCATTCATTACTTCATCGACATATTTTTTGGCTCTTTTCGGCTGTAAGCCTAAAGAGTTACCTGTAAAATAAATTACTTTTTTATTATTGACTTTTGGGAAAATAAATTCGTCTTGGTATTTATGCAAATGATCTTCAGCATCGAGTTTTTGAGCAAATTCCAGAGTGTTTTTGAAATCCATTTTTTTATGTTTGAAGTCGTAAAAATAGAAAAAAAGACAATAGAGAAGAGAGAATAGAATAAAGAAAAAACACAAAAAATTAAGATAAACAGATTATTCAATAAAAAAACAATCTGTTTAAAGCTAAACTTTACATTTAAATTAATTGAGCTAGTCATTTAATTTCTGTATATTTAAGTCTTTAAAATCAGTAAATATGGGAGTATTTGAAGGGCAAA
>NZ_JBDLZZ010000030.1:0-19506 GCF_040049115.1 Flavobacterium aestuarii | reverse complement strand
AAATCAATAGTAAGAATGGTAACAACCAAACCGATTTATCATAATAATATAAAACAGCCACTAAGTGTATAACTCAATAAATTAATATGATTACCCGTAAAAGTTTGATGAATATTTTACTCGCCACTGATTACACAGATTTCCACAGATTATATATTCGATGGGAATAAAAAGCAACCACAAATTTCACAAATTTTCACAAATTAATTGATGGCCCTTTTGAAAACAAATTGCGTTAGGGGTAGAAATGAAAAGTTTTGACCTGAAATCATTTAGTAATACAGCAGCGAGGAAGCGACCAAAGGAAGCTCCCGCAGTGCTAGTATTACTTTGATTTCAGGTTAAAATTTGTAATGGATGACCCGTAATACGCCCATATTAATTTAGATTTTAGATTGCAGATTTTAGATTTCTGATTATAGTACTTTGCATGCAAAAAAAAATCTCGCCATTGCTGACGAGACTTTGTATTTAATTTTGAATATGTGATTAGATAATCAGCATGGCATCTCCGTAAGAATAGAATTTATATCCTTCCTTGATTGCTTCTTCATAAGCTCTTTTCATTAAATCGTGTCCGCAAAAAGCAGAAACCATCATTAATAAAGTAGATTTTGGTGTATGGAAGTTAGTAATCATACAAGTTGGAATAGCAAAATCGTGAGGAGGAAAAACGAATTTGTTTGTCCATCCGTCGTAAGGATTCAATGTATTTTGTGAAGAAACTGAACTTTCTACAGCACGCATTGAAGTAGTTCCTACCGTACAGATTCTTTTCTTAGCAGCCTTTGCCGTGTTTACAATATCGCAGGCTTCCTGAGTAATTTTCAGCTCTTCGGAGTCCATTTTGTGTTTTGACAAATCTTCAACCTCAACGGGATTAAAAGTCCCTAAACCAACGTGAAGCGTAACTTCGGCAAACTTAACTCCTTTAATTTCTAATCTTTTCAATAAATGCTTAGAGAAGTGCAGACCAGCAGTTGGTGCTGCAACTGCTCCTTCTTCTTTAGCATAAATTGTCTGGTAACGCTCAGCATCTTCTGGAGTCACTTCGCGATTAATATATTTTGGGATTGGAGTTTCCCCAAGTTCAGTCAATTTATTTCTGAATTCTTCATAAGATCCATCATAAAGAAAACGCAATGTTCTTCCGCGGGAAGTAGTATTGTCAATTACCTCAGCCACCAATGAATCATCGTCGCCAAAGTATAATTTATTTCCGATTCTGATTTTTCTAGCCGGATCAACTAATACATCCCAAAGTCTTTGTTCGGCGTTTAGCTCTCTTAACAAAAAAACTTCAATTCTTGCACCAGTTTTTTCTTTATTCCCATATAAACGTGCTGGAAAAACTTTAGTATTATTCAAAATTAAAACATCACCATCATCAAAATAATCGATAACGTCTTTGAACATTTTATGTGTTATCGTCTGATTCTTACGGTCTACAATCATCAAACGAGACTCGTCTCTGTTTTCGGCTGGATATTCTGCAAGAAGTTCTTTTGGTAAATTGAAGTTAAAGTGGGATAATTTCATTTGCTGTTTTTTAAAAAGTTTAAAATTTCAAGTTTCAGTGTTTGAACTGAACTTAAAAATCTTTCGGGTGCAAATATACGATTGTGAAACAGGCGTTGTCAAGTGTTTAGGTGTTTATTTTTAACCTCACCCCAGCCTTCTCCACAATAGAAAAAGTTAAAACTCAACAATAGTCTAGGTAAATGACCACTTTTGGACAACCAAAAAGCCTAACTTTTTTAAATCGTTCCAAAAATCAGGGTATGATTTGGATACCACATCGGCATTATTGATTACAATTGGCACTTTTAATGCTAATGGTGCAAATGCCATCGCCATTCTGTGGTCGTTGTAAGTATCAATTCTTATTTCTTCATTAATCTTATCTGTTGCGATTAATGTCAAACTATCATTGGTTACCGAAATGTCAGCTCCTAGTTTTGTCAATTCAATTCGGAGTGCTTCCAGCCTGTCAGTTTCTTTAATTTTTAGAGTATGCAGACCTGTTAAATGACAGCCAATTCCTAATCCTAGACATGTAACTACAATGGTCTGTGCAATATCTGGTGTGTTATTTAAATCTAAGTTAATGTCTTTATAATCGAAACCTTCCTGTTTTGTCAAAGTGATTTTGTCTGCTTCAAACTGTGAAGAAACTCCCATCTGCTTATAGATTTCGACCAATGCAGAATCTCCCTGCAAACTTGTTTCTTTATAACTTGTCAAAGAAACAGAAGCTGTTTTTGCCAAAGCAACAAAACTGAAAAAGTACGAAGCCGAACTCCAATCGGATTCCACTGTCATTACTTTGGTTTCTACTTCTTTCTTAGGTTTTACTGTTATTACGTTTCCAACAAAACTGGTTTCAATATTTAAATCATTTAGCAGAGCCAAAGTCATTTTGATATATGGAACAGAAGTTATTTCGCCTACTAAAGTCAGTTCAATTCCGTTCTCTAATTTTGGCGCTACCAAAAGCAATGCCGATATATACTGACTGCTTACATTGGCAGGAATGCTGACTTTGTTTGCCGTTATTTTTTGTCCTTTGATTCGAATAGGCGGATAACCTTCTTGTTTTTCATAAGTGATTTTTGCACCTAACTGTACCAAAGCTTCTACCAGAACTTTAATCGGGCGTTCTGTCATTCTTTGAGACCCAGTTAAAACCACTTCACGGCCTTCGTTTACTGCAAAATAAGCGGTCAAGAAACGCATTGCTGTTCCTGCATGATGAATATCTACAATTTCATCATTGCCTTTTAGTGCTTTCTGCATTACTTCGCTGTCATCAGAATTTGACGTATTGGCCAAAGTAATATTGGGAAACAAAGCCTGTAACAGCAAAAGTCTATTGGTTTCACTTTTGGAACCTGTTATTGCAATCTGGTCTTGTAAGTCTGGTTGGGAAGTCTGTACTAGTAAATTCATTTCTCTTGAATAAGTTGAAAAGGTATGTCTGGCAAATTTATTTTAAAAAAAGGATGTACCAAAGCTTTGTTCTCACTTATAACATTATTTTAGTTTATCGTTGTTTTTGTGGCGGTCTTTGTCCCTGACAGATTTTAAATCCATTTTTTTGTCAAAAGCGGCCTGCAAATCGATTCCTGTCTGGTTAGCCAAGCACAATACTACAAAAACTACATCAGCTAATTCCTCCCCAAGATCCTTGTTTTTATCACTTTCTTTTTCGGATTGTTCTCCGTAACGACGGGCTATGATTCGGGCAACTTCGCCAACTTCTTCTGTAAGCTGAGCCATATTTGTCAGTTCGTTAAAGTAGCGGACTCCGTGTTCTTTTATCCAGGTATCTACGTCTAATTGTGCATTTTTCAGGTTCATGGCTGTATTTTTTTGAAAACTATTTTTTCGTTTTGTTTATCAATCATTTGTTGAAAAAAGGATTTTAAAGCGGGATAATTCTCTGACGAAACAATAGCTGTATTTATAGTATTGGTAATAATTAATTGTATTCTGTTATCGCTTTTTTCATAATTATAATAGAAAGACTGTAATCCATCTGGAGTTGATACTCTTAGGGGCTGTGGCATAGATTCAACTATATAGCCTTCGGGGATATTCAAGTCTACAGCATAAGTTTCTTTTTTTGGATAACCAAAATCTACTGGAAAATCTCGGTTCTCTAATTTGAAAGGGTTTTGATTTTTACTCAAAAACAACAGTGGACTCATATAAATTTTGCCTTCTACAACTTCAATTATTTTATTTCCTTTAAAAGAATATGTTTCAGAAACGGGTTTAGTTAAATCCTCCATGTTATCCCGAAGATAATCACTGATTTCAATATTATATTTATTTTCTAAATTTTCTAAATAATCATCTTTTGAAATCAAATGATTGGCAACTCTAAAATCAAGAGCCAAGTGGTCTAAAAAATGACTTTTGAGTTTACCAATTACACCTCCTTTTGAATCAACATTCAGCTGCATATTTACCATTTGTTCCGACACAAAACTAGGCATCAAATCAATTTCTTTTGAAGTGCGATCCGCACGGATCATTCTTCCAAACCAATTTAAATCCCTAAAAGGCAAGACATTTGGGGCTGAAAATTTTTCGGATGCATCCAAAAGAATAATTTTATCATTTTCTTCTACTCCGGCAATTACACAATCGAAAGCTGAAATACTTGGGGAAACCGAAATTCCGTTTTCTCTAGTACTGATCAAAACTGGGTTTGCCTTGAAACCTGCATATCTTAGCATAGCAGTAAGCATCAAATTAATCTCTGCAATATTGCCTGTTTTCGAAATATAGGCTTTTCGAACTCCGTCTGCACAATAAATCCCTCTGTTGTTATTCCATTTTACTGAAGACTTTACAAAAGTAAAGATCTTATCTAATTTTTCATCGCGTGTTTTACATTTTTCTAAAATAGGATCTAATTCATTTTTAAAATAGCCATTTTTATCTAATTCATATCTAAAAGTATCAGACTCATAGATTGATTTCACGATAGATTCCCAATCTCCAGCATAATTATAAATTCCACCATAATCGTTGTTTATTATCGAAAAATCATGAGAAATACTAGAGGTATAATTCTTTATATTATTTACAAAAGCTTCTTCTTTTAAAGCGGGCAAATCATTAGCGGTATAGGTAGTAACTACTTCAACAGTATTGTTTTGTCCATTTTTTCGCAAAACTGAAATTTGAGGAAAAATAAAACCTCTTTGAAAAGTTTTGAAAACAAATTTTTCAGGAATCCGTGTAACAAATTTAGAGTGATTTACAGGAATACTCATTTGAAAATCCCATCGAGGAGGCGTTATAATCCCGTCTTGGGTGCGAACGATATTAAATTCTATTACTGACCCTGCCTTTATATTTGGCATTACAAGAACCTTTTGCCCAAAATGTTCATTGTAATTATTTGCAAGAAGGCCTTCTTTTAAATCTAGTTTTGTCTTTTCAATTTTTCCGTCAGCCAGATTATAGGTATAAGCATTATATATATCTACTTTTTCGTTCAGTCCTTTTTGTGTAAAAAAATGATGCTGCCCCCAGCTCAACCCTTCTTTTTTGTATATTTTTATACGCATTTTAGTGTCGGTATTGGTATAATAATAGTTACTGCTGCCAACCAGAATTGCCGATTCACATTCAGCATTTAAAACTGCAGCAACTGCACTGCTATCTCTGGGATGAAGCTTTTCCTCCAGTTCCTTAACTGTTACATTGCCATATTCATATTTTTGAGCATTAACTTCTACAAACAAAAACAAAATGATAAAGACTAAAACTATTTTAAATTTCCTCATCATCTATATTTTTTTCAAAACTATTTTTTCAGTTTCCTTCTCTATCATTTTTTGATAAAAATCTTTGATTGGTTCATAAAAATCGGCCGAAACAATAGCCATATTTATCTCTTTGGTTATTGCTATCTGGACTTTGTTGTCTTGAACTGCTACATTAATTAAAAATGACAATTCATTATCCGGAGTTGCAATTTTCATAGGTTTAGGCACGGATTCAAAAGTATAACCCTCGGGAATTTCATAACTGATATTATATCTTTCTAATTTTGGATACCCGAAATAGATTCCCATTTCTCTTTTTTCCTGCATGAAAGGATTATGTGATTCTGTAAAAAACAACATTGGGTTAATATATATTTTGTCCCCAATAATATCGCAATGATTATTTGATGTAAATGTAAAAGTCTGTACAATGGGATCAGCAAAATTAGTTTTCTTATTATCAATAGTGTATCCTTGAATTTTGATTCCATTTAGATCATTCTCTAGTTTCTCCAGGTAGTTGTCCGTATCCATTTCTGCATATCTGTCTCTAAAACTGTACGCATCATAATCTGTAAGCTGTGATCTATACCTTCCTTCAATTTGACCCGATTTGTCCAGTTTTAACATCAGGGTGTAATATTTTCCAGAATTTTTAGCTGGCACCAGGTCTACTTCTTGGGTAATGCCTTCTTGTCTAATAAGTCTTCCTTTCCAGTTTAAAACGTTGAAAGGCAAAATATTTTGGGTAGTGTATTTATGAGTAGCATCTAATAAAATCTGTTTTCCATCAAGATTCACTGCAGCAATGACATAATTAAAGCCAGTTCTATTGGGGAAAACTGGTTTTCCGTGCTCTATGGTGCTAACTAATACTGGTGAGGCATCTAATCCTGCTGTTTTTAACATGCTGATAAGGATGAAATTTATTTCGGCTACATTTCCAGTTTTGGCAATATATGCCTGTTTAACGCCCTTATCTGTATAATATCCATTATCCCCGTTCCAGTGCATTCGGTCTTGCACAAATTTAAAAATTACTGCCAGCCTTTCATCCTTAGAATCAATACCTTTTAATACCAATCTCAGATCTTCTAGAAGATAAGAAGTCTCTTCCAGTTCTTTTCCAAATTCTTTATCTGCATAAATAGTTTTGGCCACGCCGTCCCAATCTTTTGAATAATTTTTCTCCTTTTCATCAGGAAAATTTGTTTTTTCAAGTTCATGATGCAACGACGATTGATAATTCATAATATTATCAACAAAGCTTTCTTCTTTTAAAGCTGGAACATTTTCGATGCTGTATTTCGTTTTCAGCTGATTAAAACTCAAATTGACTGTCTGATTGTGCTGATTGTCATAGTGAAGGCTTCCGTCTACTGCTTTTGAATCTACCTTAAGATCTATATAACCAATCTGAATAGGTTTATATGTGAAAAAATAAGGGATATTTGTAGTATACTCGGCTGCGTTTATTGGAATTTTTTCCTGAAAATAGAAAACAGGAAACTTGACAATGTTCTCGCTTTTCAAAACATATTTAAATTCAATAACTGATCCCTCTTTTATATTTGGCAATGTTATTGTTGCTTCATTCCAGTACTCGTTTACATTTTTCTTAAAGCTTCCTTCATTGTTAAGCTTCGTTTTAACAATCGCTCCATCTGCCAGATTATAAGTTACAGCATTAGAAAATGTAACAATATCATCATTATAATTTTCGTACCCTACATAATAAGGAACCGAAAAATTGGCCCAATTATACCCCTCCTTCTTATAGATTTTAATTCGCATGGAAACTTCCGTGATAGCTGTAAATCCTTTATCCCGGTGGTATTCAAAATTAGTTTTTCCTTTCTTGAATAATATAGCTGCAGCGGCACTGGAATCCTTTGGATGCAGTTTCTCTTTTAACTCTTCAAGCGATACTTTTCCTAATTCAAAATTTTGGGAATTTATTTTTGCAAATGAAAGCAAAATAAGCAAGCTCAATACAGTTTTGATTTTTCTCATTGCTTATGCTTTTTTCAAAATAATCTTTTCCGTTTCCTTGGCTATCATTCCTTGATAATAATCTTTCAGCATGGAATAATATTCTGCAGATACGATTGGAGTATTTATCTGATGTGAAATAGTCAACTGTATTTTATTACCCGCAGTATTGACAATAAATTTAAATCCTCCCATATTATCTTCCATATTTAACTGAGCTGACTTTGGCAAAGTCTCAACCACATATCCTTGAGGAATATCAATATTAATGCTGTATTTTTCTACAAAAGGAAAACCATAATCAATAGGGTATTCTCTTGTTTCCTGCTTAAAGGGGCTGTGCTCTTTGGTAAAAAACAATAATGGATTAAGGTAAATCTTTTCACCTATAACTTCACAAAGATCAGTTCCTGTAAAAGAACAAGTCTCCATAATTGGCAATTTTACATCTTTTTCATTGGATCTGGAATAATCTGCAATTTCAATTTTTTGATTTTCATTTTCTAATTTTTCCAAATACTCTTCTTCCTTTAGATTCTCAATCTCCGCTCTAAAGCTCATCGCATTATGGTTTGTTCTTTGCCTTCTTAGTTTTCCTGTTATTTTACCAGCGCCATCAATTGAATACATCATGATTACATTATCTGCTGAAGCAATTTTAGGCATTAAATCAACTTCTTCTGATGAGCCATCTTTCCTGATTAATCTGCCGAACCAATTTAAATCTCTAAACGGCAATATATTGGGATTAGAATATTTACTCGTAGCATCTAACAGTATTAAACCTTCTGGAGTTTCGACGGCAGCGATTACATAATTATAAGCGTATCTATTTGGAAAAATTGAAATTCCATTAGATCTTGTGCTCACGAGTACTGGATTTGCTTTTAGTCCTGCAGTACGCAACATGGCTGTAAGCATTAAATTAATATCGCCAACATTCCCTATTTTATCTTTGTACGCCTTTTTTACACCATTATCACAGGAATAGCCAAAATCTTCATTCCATTTTACTGTGGATTTTACATAACTTAAAATCGTGGCAATAATTTCATCTTGAGATGTCAGACCGGCAATTACTGCTTTCAGATCATCTTCAAAATAACCCGTTTTATTTAACTCTGGACCAAAATCCTCATACTCATAAATAGTTTTTGCGACAGCATTCCAATTTGTAGAATATGGCTTACTGGTTTCATTAGGATATTGTATCATAGATAATTCCTGAACTATACTTGTGGTATAATTGTCAATATTATTTACAAACGCCTCCTCTTTCATGGCTGGCACATCCGTAACCGTATAAGTGTTTCTAGTTTCCTGATAATTAACTTTATCTGTTGAAAAAGTAGTACTAGTAGGAGTCCATCCTCCTCCTGACCGCTCCTTGCTTGTAAAAGAAAGTGATTGCGAAGCTTTTTCGGTTACAATTTTTGGTGTAATAAAACCTTTTAGTTTAGTGTTGTAGATATAATACTCTGGCACAAAGGTCTTATACTCAGCATAATTTACAGGAATATTTGTCTGAAAATCAAATTCTCTAAGCATGCCAATATTATTTGTCCTTATAGTGTATTTAAATTCTACAACAGAACCCTCTTGTACACTAGGCAATGTGATTTTTTTTCTATTCCAGTATTTATTAATCTTTTCAATAAATTCGCCTTCACTTTTCAGCTTTGTTTTTTCAATTTTTCCAGCGGCTAGATTATAAGTTACTGCATCCGAAATTGATACTTTTTCTGAAATATTACCACCTCCGGCAATATAAGCAACCGACTGATTTGCCCAGTTATAACCTTCTTTTTTGTAAATTTTAATACGCATAGAAACCTCACATTGCACAATAAATCCTTCATGCTCCGAAAACTGAAAACTGGTTTGTCCTTTTTTAAATAATATTGCTGCAACAGCCGATGAATCTTTAGGATGTACTTTTTGTTCTAATTCGGCTATAGAGACTTTGCCTAATTTAAATTCTTGAGCATGTATGCTATAGCTAAATAGCAATAGTAAAATTAAGCTGGACAGGTGTTTGGTTTTCATTTTGAAATTAGCTTTTGGTTAAAATTATTTTGGCATTGTCGTTTTTAGAAATCTGTTCTCTAAAAAGGCGATATTCGTCATATTCTTTATTGGTATACAATCCTTTTTTTAACATGAACTTTCGTTTGTATACAACAGCAGTATTGTCTTTTTTTATGATCTCAGTTTTATATTCACCAAATTTTCCATTAATTTCAACATTGCTCGGAAGAAATTCGATTGAGAAGTTAGCGGGCAGAATAATTTCAATTTCATCTACATCTACGTATCCTCTTTGAATTTCCATTGGATTCTTTCTGTTTCGGATACGCTTTACATTTTGAGTTGATTGATTAAAAGCATTAAGGGCAAACATCATCTTATTACCTGAAACATTTCCATAATTCACGGCTGATATCTCGGCATTTTCGGTGAAGCTTACTTTTTCGGCATCATTCTTAAAAGTAATTTTTTTGATTTTTAAGTTATTGATAGTACTCCAGTAGTCTTTATAAAAAGCTTCCATTTCTGTAGGCGATAGTTTATCATTTCGGAATTTTTGATTGTACTGAGAACCCTCTGATACTATTCCAATTTTACCCGAGAAATCACCATTTTCGGCAATAACATATACCCCTTTACTCGTCTGTTTATTATTCATGTCATCATAAATTTTGGTATGAACAATCTCTCCTCCTTCGGGTCTTATTATTAAAACATTACGATCATCTGTAAATGTTCCCTGATAGCCAAAAGGGTCATCTTGGCTTGTACATTCTAAAAAAATATATGAATCTTTATTAGGCACTGCTAGAATCATGTGATTTCCCTGCATGGAAACAAAATCTGATTCAATATCACGCTTTCTTGGATTACCATATAAAACCACATTATAAGATGGTACATCCACAACGTTCAGCAGTGCTTTGGTATAGTTGCTCAATGCTTTGCAATCCCCATATCCCAAACGATCTACATCACTGGCTAACATTGGTTTCCAGCCTCCAATTCCAACTTGTATGCTAACATATCTGGATTTTTCCTGAACATATTTATAAATTATCTGGGCTTTTTTGACAGGATCGGTTTCAGTACCTACCAGGGCTTTAATTTTTGCTTTTGTCAACTCAGGAAGATCTGTAGTTCCATTCAAGATTTTTTCGTTATACCATTTTCCAAATTCAGTCCAGTTTTTAGCATTGCCATCAACTCCCTCAAGATGAAATGATTCTAATCCCATCATTACTCTTGGAAAAAGCGACATCGCTGAGGGGCAGACTGATTCTTCTTTTTGAGCAGTTATTTTTGATGCTTCAAAAGAAAGCCCTGCAGGAGTTTCTAAAGTTTTTTTGACACTAAAATTAGAGAAATTGAATTCCTTGTATTTAAATCCAAGGTTTGAAGGATAGGTAACATTCAGAATACTTTTTTCTATACTTACAGCATAATTATTCAAGGGCATCCATTGCGGGATAAAAGCCGTATTTGATGTTTCTATCTCACATTCAAACACAACGGTATAAGGATATTGGATTGGTGTGTAATCCAGATAAATATAGCGGCTGTCCGAAAAGAGTGTACTGCCGCTTACTGCACTTACATCTCTGAAATCGCCTTTTTTTACCTTTTTAATTTCTTTGCCGAAAGCATCGTAGATTGTGGCCAATATGCTTCTTACTGTCCATGATTTATTGTAATTTTCATAAGCTTCAATAGTTTCATTACCATTGTCATTTAGAACAGTAACCACTCTTTTGGTTTTAATATTCATACTGCGCTGTGACGCTATTACTATATCAGTCTGATTGAAACGGACAACTGCATTGGCATTTTCCTTGAGGCTATCAGAAATAGCAAGGGAACTGTAATCACTTTTTTGAGAGAAAAGCTGCGTAGTGGCAAGCAGTAAAACAACCGTAAAGGCTGTAATTAATTTGTAAGGCATAAGATTTTTTTTGGTGACGAAATATAAGAAAATTTTGTTTAAATAAAACTTAATACCAAGTATTATTTTTATGCTTTTTTAACCAATACAATGTAAATGTCATACGTTTAAAAAGCAAAAAAAGCAGTTATTGCTTTAACTGCTTTTTACTTGAATTTTAATTATATATGCCGTTGGAAAGCTTATTTATTATACCCCGCTAAAAATGGTAAAACCACCATCTAAGGTAATTTTGGAACCTGTTGCAAATTTTGAAGCATCACTTAACAGCCATACCAATCCTCCGACTAATTCATCAGGACTGCCGAAACGGCCATAAGGGGTGTTTTGGATAACGAGATTCCCTCTTTCTGTCAGACTGCCATTTTCATTAGTCAGCAAAGTTCTATTTTGCTCTGTCAAGAAAAAACCTGGTGCTATCGAATTCATACGGATTTTATCACCATACCGTTTAGCAAGCTCTACAGCAAACCATTTGGTATAAGAATCGATTGCTGATTTTGCCAAACTGTATCCTAAAACCTTTGTCATCGCTGCAACTGTCGCTACCGAGGAAATATTTACAATACTTCCTTTACCTGCGGTATCTTTTATAGCTTCGCCAAAAATCTGTGTCGGCAGAAGCGTTCCAAAAAGATTAAGATTCATAACCTGCTGAAGAGCATTCATATTTAATTTAAAAATATCCTGATCGGGCTGCACTACAGCATCAGGCATATTTCCTCCGGCGGCATTTACTAAACCGTCTATTTTACCGTATTTTGAAAGAACTAAATCCCGGGCCGCAATCAAATCAGATTCAATAGTCACATCTGCAATCAGTGCAATTGCTTTTCCTCCCTTATCCAAAATATTCTGTGCACGTTCATTAGCCGTTTTTTCATTTCTTCCCAAAATGCCAACTGCTGCACCTGCATCAGCAATTCCATATATAAAAGCTTCGCCTATAACACCTGTAGCACCGGTTACAATTATTACTTTATCACTTAATAAAAGATCTGTTTTCAATTTTGATTATATTTTACATTACTATTTATTTAATTTCAGCATGAAAAGTGCTTTTTTTAAAGCAGCAGAATTACTCCATCAGGAAAACAGTCAATCCTCTTGCTCCATGCGCGCCTAAGACTAAAGACTGCTCAATATCTGCCGTTTTTGACGGTCCCGCTATAAAAGTCCCAAAGCCATACTGCTGATTCCCGATACGGTCATAAGCCTGATGCATCTTGGCAACAATATCTTTTTTATTGACAATAATAGCCAGATACTGAGGAATGAAACTCGAAACACGTTGTCCCATTAATTCATCTGTAACCCAAAGCGCGCTGTTTTCGGCAACGCCAAAATGTGCTTTAAGCAGCAGTAATTCTGCGTTTTCCAGAGTATGAGGGCCATCGTTGATCCAATCCAGATCTGCTATCTCTGAAAGCTCTGGAATGGCAGTTAATATCCGTTTATTAATATCGTAATTCTCTTTTACAAAATTAATCACTTCTGCAAAATCCGATACTTCTGCAAAATCACCGCCAATGCTTTTTAAAACTGTTTTATACTGCTCTAAAACATCTGAATCAGACTTCTTCAAAAGGCTTAAATCAGGAAGTTCATGAATTTCCTTTGGCTGATTCTGTTTTATTTTGTGTAAAATTCTCTCCTTACTGTTCATCATTTTTCCCTTTTGCTGCTTTGCCGTTTTTCTTGTACCACTCTCTAAAAGATTCTTCTGGAACTTCTGGCATTTCGCGCTGGCTGTGCCATTTATTCCACTTATTATTTACCAGAACAGGCATATTTTTCATTGCAAAACGACCCCATTTACCAGCAATGTCAAATACCATTGGGCTGGCTAAAACCGCTGCCATTGTTTTCATTGCTATTGTTTTGGCCTTTGGCGTATAACCTTCTTTTACCAAAACCTGTCTCCATTTGTACAACTGGTCGTGAATATCAATTTTTACAGGGCATACATTGGTACAGGAACCGCATAATGTACTGGCAAAAGGCAGATCAGCATTTTTTTTCATATCCAGATTTGGAGCTAAGATTGAACCAATTGGTCCAGCAACGGCATTGTGATAACTGTGTCCTCCGCTTCGTCTGTATATGGGGCAAGTATTCATGCAGGCACCACAGCGGATGCATTTCAATGAATTCCTGAAATCTTCTCTGCCTAACTGCTCGCTTCTTCCATTATCAACAATAACAATGTGAATCTCTTTTCGGTCTCGTGGTTTTTTGAAGTGGCTGGAAAATGTCGTTATGGGCTGTCCCGTGGCACTTCTTGCCAATATTCTCAAGAAAACTCCTAAATGTTTCCGTTTCGGAATTAATTTTTCAAATCCCATGCAGGCAATATGAACATCGGCTAAATGCGCACCCATATCTGCATTTCCTTCATTGGTACAAACAACAAACTCGCCAGTTTCTGCAACTGCAAAATTTACACCTGTCAAAGCTGCCCTGCGGGTCAAAAAAACATCTCTTAAATGCTGGCGGGCAGATTCGGTTAAATATTGTGGGTCATTATTTCCTTTTTGTGTTCCAAGATGTTCATGAAAAGTCTCGCTTACATCTTCCTTTTTAAGGTGAATGGCCGGCAGTACAATATGGCTTGGCGGTTCTTTTCGAAGCTGGACAATACGTTCTCCCAAATCTGAGTCTATAACATCAATACCTTTTTCGGCTAAATAATCATTCAGATGGCATTCTTCGGTAAGCATCGATTTGGACTTGACCATCTGCCTGATATTATGTTTTTCTAGTATCGAATGAACGATGGTATTGTGTTCCTCAGCATTAGCTGCCCAGTGAACTATAATTCCGTTTTTTTGAGCATTGGCTTCAAACTCCAAAAGATAATCATGAATGTTTGAAAGCACATTGAATTTTATCTGAGAGGCTGTTTCTCTAAGTAATTCCCATTCTGGAATCTGATGAGCAGATCTGTCTCTTTTTTCGCGGACAAACCATAATGTTTCATCATGCCAATTGACACGCGCTGCATTCTTGTTAAAAATGGCGGCGGCTTCACTGTGCGGGATTGTTTTATTGGAACTCATTCGGTCAATTTTAGTCTTACGCTTTCAAAGTATTTAGAATTTCTGCAATATGAATAGTCTTAATTGAACTTTCTTCTCTTCGCAAAATTCCTTCCATGTGCATTAAACAGGACATGTCAGCACCAGTAATATAATCTACGTGATGTTCTTCATGATCCTTGATACGGTCTTGTCCCATTTTTACTGAAATAGCTTCTTCGGTTACGCAAAAAGTACCTCCAAAACCGCAGCACTCATCTTTTCGGGACAATGTCATTAAATTCAAACCTTTTATATTGGTTAATAATTGTTCGGGTTTTGAAAAATAGGGAGCATTTAATTCACTCATCTGCGAAAGCTTTAATCCGCGCTGGCCATGACAGCTTTGATGCATACCAACCTTAAATGGAAAATTTCCTTCAATACTTTTTATTTTTAAAATATCTGTAATAAACTCCGTGAGCTCATAAACAGCAGATCGGATTTTTGCAGCAGATTCAATATCCGTTTCACTATGCAGATGCTCTTTTACGTGCAATACACAGCTTCCTGATGGACAGACGATATAGTCAAAACTGGCAAAATTGGCAATAAAATTAGCATCACATCCTTTAGTCAAATGCTGGTAACCGCTATTAGCCATAGGCTGGCCACAGCAGGTCTGTTTCATCGGAAAATCTACATCGCAGCCTAATTTCTGCAATAATTCGAGCGTTGCAATACCTATCTTTGGATAAAACTGGTCTACGTAACAAGGGATAAAAAGTCCAACTTTCATATATTTATAACTTATTGATAAAGCTGCTCCAAAAGTATAAAGCGTTTTAATCTAGTTTTTTAAGATTCCTTCAAATTTAGAATAACCTGCCGAGTTTTACATACAATTGAGTAATTATTTTTGCCTGATTTATAGTCTATCATATTTTTAATCACGTGCAATTACTCTTCATTCATCAAATTGAATTAATTTAAAAATTACCAAAATAGTGCCGCAATGATTGTACAGCAAAATTAAAAACATATATTTGTGTAATCGATTGCATAAAATACAAATATAACATAAATACTAGAAAGTATGAATTTCAAATTAAAACAGTTGTTATTATTTTCAATGATTGTGGTTTCAATTGGCGGTAGGTCGCAAAACAAAAAAGCCACAAAAGATTTTTATGGGGGTATCGAATTTAAAATGAATAAAATAAACGAGCCCAAAATTCCAAATAACAGTGTAAATATTATTGATTTTGGCGCAGTAAACGGAGGAACAGTTTTATGCACAGAAGCTTTTGCCAAAGCCATAGAGGCTGTGGCAAAAAAAGGAGGCGGGAAAATAATTATTCCGCCTGGAATCTGGCTTACAGGACCAATTATTCTAAAAAGCAATATTGAGCTGCATGCACAAAGAGGAGCACTAATTAAATTTTCGACCAATAAAGATTTATATCCAATTATCGAAACCAGTTTTGAAGGATTAAATACATGGAGATGCATCTCTCCCATTTATGGAAAAAATCTCCAAAATATAGCATTTACAGGAAATGGTGTTTATGACGGTTCTGGCGAAGCTTGGAGAATGGTTAAAAAAGATAAATTAACCGAAAGCCAATGGAAAAATTTATTGGCTTCTGGAGGAGTATTGAATGATAAAAAAAACAGCTGGTATCCATCCGAACAATATGCTAAAGGAAATCAGAATGCCGATCAGAATGTACGAAGCGATTTAAAAACCAAGGAGCAATTCGAAGAAATTCATGATTTCCTGCGTCCTGTAATGGTAAGCATCCAAAACAGCAAGCGTGTTTTATTTGACGGCCCGGTTTTTCAAAATTCGCCAGCGTGGAATATTCATCCGCTAATGATTGAAGATTTAATTATACGCAACACTACTGTTCGAAACCCTTGGTATTCTCAAAATGGAGACGGACTGGACGTAGAATCCTGCAAAAATGTACTGGTAGAGAACTCCAGTTTTGATGTGGGTGACGATGCCATCTGCATTAAATCAGGAAAAGATAAAGATGGACGTGACCGAGGTGTTCCCTGCGAAAATATTATAATTAGAAATAATATCGTGTATCATGGACATGGCGGCGTTACTGTGGGGAGCGAAATGTCCAGCGGTGTAAAAAACATGCACGTTTCCAACTGCACTTTTATGGGAACCGATGTGGGTCTGCGTTTTAAAAGTACCCGAGGACGTGGCGGAGTAGTCGAAAACATCTTTATAAAAGATATTTTTATGACAAATATCCCTTCGCAAGCCATTTCTTTTGATTTATATTATGGAGGCAAATCAATTGCAGAAAAACTTGCCGAAGGTGATGATGCCAAAATTAAAGCAGGCATTCCCGTAGACGAAAAAACGCCACAATTTAAAAACATCATTATTAATAATGTGTTTATAGATGGTGCACAGCAAGCGGTCTTTTTGCAAGGACTGCCCGAAATGAATTTAGAAAATATCGAAATTTCAAATTTAACCGCCAAAGCTGATAAAGGATTTTCAATAATTGATGCTGATGGAATTAAACTGCACGACATTCAATTGGAAATTAAAAACAATACAGTTTTTGAAATTTACAACACTAAAAACATGGTGCTGAAAAATGTTAATTTCAATTCCAATTCCTCAAAAGCAGTAACTATTGATGGTGAAGCCAGTAAGAATATTGAATTGATTTCGAATACAAAAACTGATTTTAGCACAAAAACAGCCGTTGGTAAAGATGTAACTAAAGACGCAGTGAAAATGTAACAGCTCAGTTTTTTATAGATCAGAAAGGCAATTTTACTAATTTGGTAAAATTGCCTTTTTTTTAACCTAAAACTTTTTCTTTATAAAAATTCAACTGATTGTTTATATTTTATATCCCTATATTAGCTACAAAAAACAATTGACAGCTATTATCCGCAACTATAATTATGCTAACATTCAACAAAAAGTACTTTTTCTTATCAATTATCCTATTAATTATAGAAGTTTTAATTGCACTATTTGTTCATGATAAATTGATTCGCCCGTATCTTGGCGATGTGTTAGTTGTAATCTTGATTTACTGTTTTATAAAATCTTTTTTGGAGCTGCCAGTTTTGCCGGCTGCAATATTCGTTCTGCTGTTTTCTTTTGGCATAGAATTTCTTCAATATCTAAATATTGTTGAAAAACTGGGCCTTCAAAATTCTAAAATTGCCAGAACAGTTATTGGAACTTCATTTGCCTGGATTGATTTAGTATGCTATATTGCGGGAATTATTATTGTTCTTTTTACTGAAAATTTTTTTGCAAAAAATTAAAAAACAGTATTTAAGAGCATCTGAAAACAATGTAAAATGAAAAAATTTATTATCATAACCATTTCAGTTTTGACCGCGAATGCTTTTGGCCAAAAGAAAACTGAAAATTCACAGGCAATTTCTGAACAGGATACTATTATCAACGTTGTTAATGTAATTAAATTTAAAAATGCCAAAAAACCGGCTTACTTTATAAATGGGGAACTGGTCGATCCGAGTGCTGTAAAATTTTTAGACCCAAACAAAATTGATAATGTCAAAGTCGAAAAAGAAGATGTTAAGATAGATAACATTAACTATTCCGGTAAGATTTTGATTGAAATGAAAAATGGTTACAAACCAAAACTGATTTCTTTAGACGAGTTAAGAAAACAATACACCACTCTTGAAGAAAATTCAGTAATTTTTCAAATTGACAATGAAATAGTTGATGGTGACTGCAAAAAATATGTAGTAGACAAAAATTACATTTTGAAAATAACTGTCAACAAGCTGGAAAACCCAAATTTGAGTGTTATAAAGGTGATTAATAAATCGGAAGAGAATATAAAAAAATCAAACGAGATAATAATTCGTGGTGACACTATTCATTAAACCGTTTTCTTCCTGACTTGTTTTTCTTATTTATCGAAGCTCAGGGTTTGTTTTCATCAAGGCTCTGCAACGCATCATCGCTTCGACAAGATAATAATCCCCATAGGTAAGAGGCGTATCAATCTCAGTTTTATTGGGCATATTACCTACTCCATGCTTTAGCAGAAAACCGCCGTTTGTTCCAGCCTTAGCAATATATTCAGCTGTAAGCAGATTTGATAAAATCGTTTTGGCAGAATTGTAATAGTGTATTCCCTCTTTTTTCTCTGCATACCCGCCTAATTCCAATAAGGCCGATGCCATTACGGATGCAGCCGATGAATCCCGCAAAGCATTAGGAATATCAGGAGCATTAAAATCCCAATACGGAATTTTGTCAGCAGGCAGATTAGGATGATTCAAAAGATAATTTGCAATATTCTGAGCTTGTTTTAAATATTTGGCATCCTTTGTTTCCCGGTACATTACAACATAGCCATACAATCCCCACGCTTGACCGCGTGCCCAGGATGAATTATCAGCAGCACCCTGATTTGTGATTTGTTTTGTTACTTTTCCTGTTTCATTATTGTAAACCACTTCATGGTATGAACTATAATCTTTTCTGAAATGATTCACCATAGTTTTATCGGCATGCTGAATGGCAATATTATAATAGGTGCTGTCACCGCTATGTTTTGTTGCCCAGAATAGAAGCTCCAAATTCATCATATTATCAATAATAACAGGAGATTCATCTTTTGAGGCGTGATTCCACGGTGCGCTGTCCCATGATTTTATACAGCCTGTTTTTGGATTAAAACGGCTAGCCAATGATTTGGCACTGTTCATTAATATTGTTTCATATTCTTTACTCGGATTTAATCGCTGTGCGTTTCCAAAACTGCAGAACATCATAAAACCAAGATCATGCGTGGTGGTATTGAACTGTTCTTTTTTCAGGTCTTCCAATACATTTAGCGCTTCTTTTTTCAGCTCTGGAGCACTTTTGGCTTCGTCTAAATAGAGTAAAGTACCTGGATAAAAACCACTGCACCACCAGCCAGAATCAGAGGTTTCCAGCTTATTCGTGTCTGCAAAATATTTTTTTGGATATTTGCCGGCAGTTACCTGCTTGCTCAAAAAAGCATATTGCTGTATTGCCGTCTGCAAAGTGGCATTTATTTTTTCTTCCAGATTTTGTTTCCGAAAGCCTGCCGCTGCAAAAAACACTAGAATTATAACAAATAAATAATACTTTTTCATATTGTTCTTTTTTAATTAATTCAAGTTGCTAGTTAATTGATTTGTTTAATTGTAATCCAAATACAAACAATGTAAGCTTTATTAGAAA
>NZ_JBDLZZ010000029.1:0-20956 GCF_040049115.1 Flavobacterium aestuarii | reverse complement strand
ATAGAAGAATTTAATAATCAAATTAATTACAAAAATGTAGCTTAACTTAATGTGTAGTTTTTATTTGCATATCCAGATTTCAAATACCTTTCTAAGAAAATACACAAAGAATACGACACAAAAAAATTACTGCAGATTCAACGAAATATTGAACAAAATTGGACAATTGTAGTATTCATTATAATCACTATAATGACAATAATTATAATGGTGTTGGTACACAGGCACTATAAAAATAAAAGACTATTTGAAGAATTGATGAATCGCAAACCTGAAATCATTCAATCATTGGTTTCAGACAATAGCAGTGAAGAAACCGAAACAGGAACCGAAACTGAACTCGATATCAATCCTGACCTAGTTGCCACAATTCTAAAAAATTAGAAAAATTTGAGCGGAATAAAAAATATCTTGAAAAAGACATGACTTTAGCCAAAATGGCTTCATTATTAAACACTAATATGAAATATGCTTCAAAAATTATAGCACGTTATCGAAATAAGGGAACAGTTGACTACATACACCATTTAAAGATTGACCATATTATAGAATTACTCAAAAACGAAAACAAATACCGCAATTACACAAACAAAGCACTAGGAGATGAAGCTGGTTTTGGTTCCACTCAAAACTTCACAAGGGCATTCAATAACCGCACTGGCATATCCCCGACCTATTTCATTAAGGAATTGAACAAATCAGTATCCGCGATTACTTAACAGCAATATTTCTAAACTGATTTTAAGCTTTTAATTTTCTGGCAGTGATTTTTTATTTCAAGACAAATCGAAGATGTTGCGGACACCGATAAAAATAAAATCAATTAAGCTAAAAGATAATACTGAATAAAAACCAATTGCCTGCTTTATTAAAAATCATTAATTATTGATAATTTAAAAGGAAATTCAAACTTTTTCTTTCACAACTTGTGAACGGCTTGTGATATAAAAACAGCCAAAACCAACATTTTTGTACCATAACAAATTAAAAACACTAGTTATGGCAATCGAAATCCTTACAAAAGAAGACCTAAACGAATTCGGAAAAACACTTTTAGAAAACATCCGTAATATAATTACAGGCGAAAATGAGCAGTCCAAAAAATGGTTAAAATCTACAGAAGTACGCAAGCTTCTTAACATCTCACCTGGAACACTCCAAAACCTCCGAATCAATGGAACATTATCCTACACTAAAATTGGTGGAACAATTTATTACGCACATAGTGATTTAATGAAAATGCTAGAAGAAAATAAGGTGGATGCAACCGTTACCTTATTCAATCCAAAATGGCTGGTGCGATGAATTACATAAAACATCTAACAGGATTTTTCGAAAAAGTGGCAATCGATAAAACACTCAATCCAACACATGTAAGTATGTATATGTCATTGTTCCAATTTTGGAATTGCAATCGGTTCAGAAATCCAATAAGTATTTCTCGTGATGAGGTAATGCGGATAAGTAAAATCAGTTCCAAAGCGACTTATCATAAATGCCTTAAAAACTTGCATACGTTAGGCTATATCAATTATGAACCATCATACAATCCATTCAGGGGAAGCCACGTTTACCTATTCAATTTTTCAGATGATCTAAAACCAATTCCTAAAAGCGAAAAAATCACAATACCAAAAAATGAACCTGTTTCTGAACTAGTCAGTGAACAAGTAGTAAACAAGTCTTATACTGGTACTGACACAAGTAATGAGTCAGGTACTGAACAAGCTCTGGTATCTTATATAAACAATACAAACATACCAAACATTTCAAACGATTTAAAGATTGTAAACTTGGATAAGCAACCTCAAAATTCCGAAATTGACAATTCCATTTTTAAAAACCAAGATGGCGCAGAGAAAGAAAAAAAGTTGCGCGAAAAAAAGAAAGAAGATTTTATCAATCCAAAAATTGAAGAAGTCAAATCCTATTTTCTCGAAGAACATTTTCCGGAACTCGAAGCCATTAAGTTTTATAATTACTTCGCGAGCAATGGTTGGTTAGTTGGTGGCAAAACCCCGATGGTAGATTGGCAAGCTGCAGCACAAAATTGGATGTTGAATAGCATAAATTTCAATCACTACACCGAGGCTACACCGCTGAATCGGGCAAAGCACCTCAACACAGGAAAAGACAAAGATTATTCAGAACCACTATAACAAATGTGCTCAAAGTCCCTCTCCTTTGGAGAGGGATTTAGGGAGAGGTAAACTTTGCGAACCTTGCGTCCAACCTTTGCGCCCTTTGCGGTTAAATTCTAAACCATGGAAAACGAAATAAAATCCCATTACAACTATCAGGAAGTAATCCTTTGGCTAGAAAGAAAAGGCATTGAATTATACGGAAGCCATTTCAAAATACTTGAAAGCGATTATCCAATAATTTACAAACTAATTGCTTATTTTTTAAAAGATGAAACAACATGTTATCAGTACAATATCAATCTGAATAAAGGAATTCTGCTTTCTGGCCCAGTTGGATGTGGAAAAACATCGTTAATGAATTTAATGAAACACCTCACTCCTACTGAACATAAATTCATCTTAAAACCCTGTCGGGATATCAGTTTTGAATTTATTCAGGATGGCTACCAAATCATTCACAAATACAGCAAGGGCAAACTATACGAATCTGAGTCCAAAACAATATGTTTTGACGATTTAGGCATAGAAAACAACTTAAAATACTACGGAAACGAATGCAACGTAATGGCAGAAATTCTATTAAGTCGCTACGACATTTTCACAACCAAAAAAATCCAAACACATATTACTACCAACCTTTCAGCAAGTGAAATTGAGAATGCATATGGGAATCGTGTAAGGAGCAGATTGAGAGAATTATGCAATTTGGTAGCCTATGATAGAAGTTCGACAGACAAACGAAAATAAAGCGTGAGTAAATGATTAATTTGATTGTTTTGAAAAAGGAATTGAGGATAAGAGAAAATAAAATTAAGTTTTGGCAGTAAACTCTAACTACTGCCGAAACTTAATCGCATTTAGATAGAAAAAAACACTTAAAATAGTAATTACTATTAGTAGTTATAAAGATGATACAGTAATAGCTGCTAAAGAATAAAATATACAAAATGTTTGTTATTATGAACATAAACATTATTTTTGTTCATAATAATGAACATTTAATAAGATGAACAGAAAAAAACAAACTATTTTTCCTAAGCACCAGATGACATTAGAACAGATGGGAGAAAACATAAAGCTAGCCAGGAAAAGAAGAAAGCTTACTGCTGTTCAGGTAGCAGAAAGAGCAGACATTGTTAGGACTACCTTATATCTAATAGAAAAAGGTAATCCAGGTGTTGCTATTGGTGCCTATTTTAATGTACTAAGAGTATTAGGACTTCAGGATGATTTTCTTAAACTCGCTGCAGATGATGAACTGGGAAGAAAACTCCAGGATCTCGATCTACTAAAATAATGTCATTGCGAGGAGTTGCGAGGAACGAAGCAAAGCAACCTCATTAATAATCATACATCCAAACAATCCAAATGTCTTCCAAAAAAACTAACATATACGTTTACGCACATTGGAAAGATTTGATATTAAGAGGAGGACTGCCAGTGGCAGTCAGGTATAATCTCAACAAAAAAATATAAAATGTCTTTAAAAACCGAAATATATGTATATGCCCACTGGAAAGGCATACAAGAACCAAAAATCATTGGCATTCTATCGGCACAACAAGCCAAAGGTAAAAAAGCATTCAGCTTTGAATATGATAAAGACTGGCTTAAATCAGAACAAAAATTCATACTTGACCCGGATATTCAATTATATGGCGGTCCGCAATACCCAAACCAAAAAGAAAACTTTGGTATATTCCTGGACAGTATGCCCGACACTTGGGGACGTACATTAATGAAACGAAGAGAAGCCCAGTTAGCAAGAGAAAATAATGAAAAACCTAAAACGCTCTATGATATTGATTTCCTTTTAGGGGTGTACGATGAAAGTCGTATGGGAGCATTACGTTTTAAAACAGATCCTGAAGGAGATTTTCTGGATAACAATAAAACCGCCTCTACTCCACCATGGTCGTCCATTCGTGAGTTGCAAAACGCAGCTGCTAATTTTGAAAAGGACGAAGATAATGATGAGGTAAAAAAATGGTTATCCGTTTTAATGGCACCCGGTTCCTCATTAGGGGGAGCAAGACCCAAAGCTAATATCTTAGATGCCGACAAAAGTCTTTGGATTGCCAAATTCCCGTCTAAAACAGATACGACCGATAAAGCGGCTTGGGAATTCCTCGCCTACCAATTGGCAATAAATGCTGGAATAGAAATGGCACCATGCCGAATAGAAAAAATAATGGGTAACTACCACACTTTTTTTACAAAACGTTTTGACCGGGAAAACGGAGAAAGAATACATTTTGCTTCTGCAATGACAATGACAGCAAATAATGAAGATACAATTCGTGACAATCACGCTAGCTATCTGGACATTGCCGAGTTTATTAGCAATTACGGTACAAACATAGAAGCCAATTTACATCAGTTATGGCGCAGAATAATCTTCAATATTGCTATTTCGAATACAGACGATCATTTAAGAAATCATGGCTTCATATTAACAAAAGAAGGTTGGATACTCTCACCGGCATATGATCTTAATCCATCTATTGACAAAGATGGTTTAGCGCTTAACATAGACACTAATAACAATGAACTTGATTTTGAATTAGCAAAAAGCGTTGGTGAATATTTCCGTTTAAACAAACAACAAATGGAAGATATTATAAAAGAAGTGCTGAAGGCAACAAGCAACTGGAAAACGATTGCCAAAGAAATAGGGATTTCAAGAAGTGAGCAGGAGTTAATGAACAAAGCATTTAATTTTTAAAAATTAACCTCTGATAGAAAATATAAAAGCATTAAGTGAAAAATTAAAATATTTAGCAAAAAATAACAGTTATAGTGAATATAGTGATCCGAAAATTAAATCCGAAAACCTTAAATATAATTTATCTTTATTAATATCTAAAATAATATTAGAACTTGATTTTATTAATCGAAGTAAACAAAGCTTCTTGGATTGCATTAAAGAATACAATGAAAACAATCTAACAAAATTAACTTTTGAAGATTTCCAAGATATTCAGTGGATAAGAATAATTAATAATGAAATAGCAGTACCCGAAGTTGTTAGAACCTTTATTTGGAGAGTTGGTTACTATAAAGAAGGAGAGGGTAAAGAAATAGAAATTCCTAAAGATAAAATTGACATAACTAGATGCTTGCAATGTCTCGTATGCTCATTATTTTTTTTCCAATAAAATATATTTTCATCAGTACCTTGTTCAATTATATCTTTGATAATTAGATAATCGATTGTCATATCTTCACTTCCAAAATCTTTAATTATTACTTCTAACTTTTCTTTAGATATTATAAGTCTTGAGTTCTCAAATACTTTTTAAGAAATGAAATAGCTGAAATCTTGGCTTATAATTGGTGGTGAAAAAGCTACTGAAACTGAATTTAATTATTATTTCAAGTTGATAAAGAGAACACAAATTTGGATTGATAATTTGCAAACATTTTTAAACCGCAAGAATTGTATTAAAATCCTCGATTTAACTATTTCTTTCTTGAACAAAGAAAAATGATTTATTAGATCCAGCCTCTGACGGAAACAGATAATGCAAAACATAAACCACCCAATAATCCTTCTCTGTAAGAGATTTTTGGTTTTTAGATAAATAACAGTATACCACCGTTCCGTTATAATTGTTTTGCTTCTTCATGACAGTCCAAATCTTTACTATTAATTTCACTAATAAAAATACCCCCAAACTGTTTAACTTTTTGAGGGCAGTATATTGTGATTAAACTTCTGCATTATTTCAGAAAGGTATTGATCAAAAAGGATGAGTAATACCGCCCATCCTTTTTTAATTTATTTTCAATAATTATTCTTTTTCAACACGTTAGAAATACAAAATCTCATATTAACCAACCACACATCTGATACATTACCAAAAACAATTTTGCAAACACAAAACAATTAATCCTTTTTCAATACTCTTATGTCGAACTCACTTTATTTAGAAGAATTAATTGCGATCTGATAATCCTGTCCGGTATCGGGTAATTTTACATAAACAATTCCTTGTTTGTCATCCCAGCTATAGGATATATTTTCATAATCTGCTAGCGCTTTTTCATTTAATTTTTCAATTTGCTCTTTTTTAATTTTTGAAGTATTTACCAATATATTTTTAGGTTTACCATCACAATGTAATTTTACAATGTAATTTCTGGTTCCCAATGGCTTGTATCCATTATCTTCTCTAGCATTTATATGAATTTCATAGCCTGATGAGTTGGCTAAAGCAGTGATTTTTGTTTTGCAAAACACATCCTTTTCATAGTCTCTGCTTTCGCCATCATCTTCATATAAAACAAAGGAAGATTCTTTACCGACTTTATCCGGATAAACGTCAAAACTAACTGGATAAATTGGCTTTTCATGTATATATTGCATCACGGGCATAGTTGGTATTATAGAACCTTTTTTGACAAATATTGGAATGGCATTTAAAGGAGCATCTACCGTTACCCATTGATTCCCTTTATAAATATTTTTGTTATTATTATAATTAATCCACTCTCCTTCAGGAAAATAAACCTTTTTTGTTACAGCTCCCTTTTCGACAACTGGAGCTACTAATAATTCTCTACCGAAAAGAAACTGCCCGTTCAATTCAAATGTTTCGATTTCATTAGGGAATTCAAGAAATAATGCCCGCATCAGTGGCATTCCTGTATCATGAGCTACTCGTGCATAGGTGTAGATATACGGAAACAATTGATATTTTAATTCTATCGCGCTTCGAGTAATATTCTCAACTTCTGTTCCAAAAACCCAAGGCTCAACAGCATTTCCTCCTTCGTGATGTGCCCTACTTAGCGGATTAAAAATACCAAATTGCATCCAGCGTACATATAATTCCGACATGGCATCATAATCTTTAATATCACCACAATAACCCGAAATATCCGAAGTCCAAAAAGGAATAATCCCTAAACCTGCTGATAATCCAACTGGTATTTGATTTGCAAATTGATTCCATCCTTCCAGCACATTATTGCCATTTCCTGAATCACCAGACCAACCAAACGTATATCGTTGCAATCCCGCATAAGCGGCTCTTGTCATTTGGAATATACGCTTATTAGGATTGTGCTTGTAAAATTGTTCGGTTACTGCTTTGTCCCAAGTAAAACCATACACATTATGAATCTCATCGTGCATTCCTAAATGATGTTTCATATTTAGTCTGTCGGTTGCATCTTCATTACTCCAAGCTGGCTCTCCCATATCAGTCCAAAAGCCTCGTACTCCATCATCTAATGGCTTTTGTTGATAACTACCCCACCAATCGGCTACTTCTGGTTTGGTAAAATCAACTACGCCACAATTTCCACCCCAAGGCCATGGCATATCATAACTTTTACCCGTGCGAGAATCAATAGTAAAGTAGCTATTAGAATTAGCCTCTTCCCACTGTTTTTTATTTGCTTGCGAAATAACAGGATCCTGAGAAATAATCATTTTAAATCCTTGGTCTCCCATTTTTTTTACCATCTCTTTAGGATTTTGATAGTTGCTTTTTTTCCAGTCAAAATCCTGAAGTCCTTCAACCCAACCGATATCCTGATAAATAATATCGCACGGTATTTTCCTTTTTCTGAATTCTGAAGCAATTTCCTTGGCCTGATTTTCTGCGGTATAATTTCCTCGGCATTGCGAAAAGCCTAAAGCCCATTTTGGTGGCATAATTGGTTTTCCGGTAAGATCTATATAATTTTTAATGATCTCTTTATAATCATTCCCATACATGAAATAGTAGACCATTTCACCATTTGGAGCCTCAAACGAATAATAGTCATTACTTTCACTTCCAAATTTAAACTCTGTTTTATAAGTATTATCAAAGAAAATCCCATAATGATTGGTACTCATAAAAAACGGTATACTTTTATAAAGAGGGTCTTCATTTACACCATAACAAGGCTGATCACTATTCCACATTTTATAACTCTTTCCGCGACGGTTAAGGGTACCAGCCTTTTCTCCCAAGCCAAAAAATTGCTCATCTGATTTTAATGTTTTGTAACTCGCAATATGCTTGTTGTTTTTTACATATCCCTTTTCATTGTAATCATTAAATAACAACTTTTGATATTTATCATAAACCTGCAATTTAAAAGGATTTTTATTGATTCGTATCCTCAGTTGTTCCGTAAAAATCTCATAGGCTGAAGTTTCTTCATTTACATTAACGTTGCCTGACCAACCAAGATTTTCATTGATGACCGCAAACGATTCATTAGTCCGCTTAAAAGTTCCATCAGCAGAAATCCATACTTTTAGCACCTGACCACTACAAAATTGCAAAAGTACCTTTGCATTGTTCTCACAATTAAAAATCACTTGATTATTATTTGTTACATAAGAGGAACAATTGCCAAGAGTTTGACTTCCTTTTTCAGAATTTTGTGCGTTGAGAGTAACCTGAATAAATAAGATTATCTGGAGTAAATAAATTGATGTTTTTTTCATAATTCAAAATGCTTATATTTGGATGTGTTTATTGTTGAAATGAAAATTATTTTTTAATTTCAATAATACTGATAGCATAACCACCGCCAGGCACAGAAAGTTGTGATAATTTTGATTTATTGTTTACCGTTATCTTACGGATGTTATAGACCTGTGGATTCGTTTTATAATGTGCCTCCTTGGCATCAGCATAAATAGTAGCTGTGTATTTTTTACCTTTCTCAAGGAAACTGAAATCAATGTTTGAAGTACGTGGTGTTTCTCCATTTACATTTCCTAAAAACCAATTATTAGTTCCTTTGGCCTTTCTAGCAACTGTAATATATTGTCCTGGTTCTGCTTCAAGATACTTACTATCATCCCAATCTACTGCAACATCCTTAATAAATTGAAATGCATCTGCAAAACGCTCATAATTTTCAGGGAAATCTGCCGCCATCTGTAATGGGCTGTACATGGTAACATAAAGTGCTAGTTGATTTGCAATTGTAGCGTTTACATGTGAACCATTGGTAACATCCATCTGAAAAATTCCAGGAGTATAATCCATTGGCCCTCCTATTAATCTTGTGAAAGGCAATATTGTAACGTGATTTGGATTATTTCGATCACCTCCAAAAGCCTGATATTCGGTACCACGGGCAGATTCATTCCCGATAAGGTTCGGATATGTACGTGCAATTCCCGTTGGACGTACCGCTTCATGAGCATTGACCATAATTTGATAATCGGCTGCTTTTTCGATGGCATATTGATAATGATTATTTGTCCATTGACTGTAATGCGTTTCACCAATCGGAAGTATATTACCTACATATCCGCTTTTTACAGCATCATATCCATATTGCTTCATCAACTTGTAAGCATCATCCATGTGGCGCTCATAATTACGGATAGACCCCGAAGTTTCATGATGCATAATAAGTTTTATTCCTTTGGAATGAGCATATTCATTTAGGCCTTTCAGGTCAAAGTCTGGATAAGGCGTCATAAAATCAAATACATAATCCTTAGAATGACCAAACCAATCTTCCCACCCCGTATTCCAGCCCTCAACCAAAACCGCATCGAATCCGTTTTTCGCAGCAAAATCGATATACCTTTTGACATTAGCAGTAGTGGCGCCATGTTTACCATTGGGTTTCGCTTTTGCAAAATCGGTAACGCCTAATTGTACCGCAGGAAATTCATCGGTGTAAGACCAACTGCTTTTACCTGAAATCATTTCCCACCAGACACCTACATACTTTATTGGTTTAATCCATGAAGTTTCTGCAATTTTACTCGGTTCATTTAGATTATAAGTCATTTTACAAGCTAGAATATCACGTGCATCATCACTTACTATAATAGTTCTCCACGGTGTATTACAAGGCGCTTGCATCTTGCCTTTATCACCGTGTGAATCCGGAGTTAACCAGGATTCAAAAGTTAAATTCTTGTCATCCAGGTTAAGATGCATGCAGGAATAATTGATTAAGGCAGCTTCATGCAAGTTGATATATAATCCATCGGCACTTTTCATCATCAAAGAAGTTTGTACTCCGGTTGGAGAAAACGAAGTTTGAGAAACATTTCCTTTTGTATTGGCTTTTTCCATTAACCCTTTTATTTCGGAAAGTTTTGAAGTGGTGTAGTTGTATTCCTGTGTATCATAATCGCCCGGAATCCAATAAGCGGTATGATCTCCCGCCATTGCGAATTGTGTACGTTCCTCCTTTATTGTGAAATAAACCAGATTTTTTTGCTGAGGAAATTCATAACGAAAACCTAGTCCGTCATTAAACAAACGGAAACGAATTATCATTTGTCTATCGGTTCCTTTTTGACTTAAAGTTACCGCCAATTCATTGTAATTATTTCTGATGTTTTTGGTTTCTCCCCATACCGGTTGCCAGGTTTCATCAAAAACAGTTGTTTTTGTATCAATCAGTGTAAAATCATTGAGTAAAGATTTAGCATCGTCTTTAAGATAAAACCCTAATTTGCTAGGCTTTACAACTACTTTATCTTTGTAATTTAAACTGTAAATTGGTGTACCGTCACTTTGCAAAGAAAATGTCATTTGCAATTTATTATTGGGAGATTTTAATTCTTGGGCAATAGCTGTTTTAAAGAATAACACAGCTACTAAAACTATAAAAAAAGTCTTTTTCATTTTGTATTGATGAGTGATTAGAATAATAGAAAAGTCTACTATATGTTTGGATTATTGATATTCGACTACTATCATTCCCCAATACTGCATAGATGGAACCTTAAATACAAGGTTACTTCCTACCTGAGAAAAAGTAAGTTCTTTTGAAACACCACCATCCAGGTCAGGAGAAGCATACCAAACTTTAGACACTGTGTTGGTATTAGCCAAACTTAAAGTAAAATTCTTTTTGACTGTTGGTGCAGTTTGTTCTCCGTTACTATCACGCCAATTTAAATTTGAGGTATTGGAAAAATTAATTAAATGGAGAATTTGTTTGTTAGCCAAAGTTTTACCAATTACAGAAACAGTCGAAGCAACTGGAGGCCAACTTTTTAAATTGAGTTGTCCATCGCCAGAATTAATTTCCGGTGAATTAAACGTTCCTCCTTCTCTTAAGATATTTTCATAAGCCACCATAAAATCATAATAATTTTGAAGACGCTTTTTTAATTCACCACTCATTTGTAAGTTATTATTTGGGAAATATTCCTTCGCTAACATATGTTCACCCAGTTCCAAATGAGATCCTCCAAAAGCAAAAATTACCGCATCAGTAAACAATACTCCCGGGGTATTAAAAAAACCTGCTGAATTCGCTTTGTCATAATCCATATAAGCGGCTAAAATCGTATTCACTTGGTTGTTCGTTAGAGAATTATTGTATTGGATAATATCTGCTAAACTTTTGTAGCTATTGTTCGGACTCCAAACTTCAGTATAAGCAACATCTACACCGGCGCTTAAAATATTAGACTGACCATATTGGTTAACAGCATTTAAAATCATTTTTTTGTTAGGGAATTTTGATTTTAAATTTTGAAGAAATGGAGTGAAGGTTTGATTGATTTGAACCGTATTCCCATTATAATCATATACTGTTCCTCTATCGCCTAATTGATCCAAATGCCAACCGTCAAAGTTTAAGTTATTATAAACTAATGTGGTTTTATCAAAAATATAGTTCTGCCAGTTTGTATTTCCCGGATTGGTCACATAGATATCACTTAACCAACCTGATAGAGGATGCTTATTTATATCGGTATGGCTGTTATTGTTATAAATAAGCCATTCAGGAGAAACTCCGTCTGTGGCATAATCGTTCCACGCTCCATACAAAAGATTATAAAACATGGAAGCAATATTTTTATTATGCCCTTTATCGATATAGCTTTTAACGGTATTAAAAGAAATACTTCTGTTAGCAATATCAACCCATGAATTTGCTGGAAGACTTCCGTTCATTTTCAATGGAGCATGATGCTTATTTTGCCAATCGTAAAACTGGATTGCATTGATATGAAAATCTTTCAGCAAATCTATATTTGCGTTAATCTGAGCTTCGCTTAAAGTATTGAATTCACTTAAAAAACCATATCTTGGAAATTTAGCCCAATCTGAGGAAACATCAATAGCTACCGTTCCTGCTATAATTTCTTCCCCATTAGTTATTTTATAGACATCAACTAAATAACCTTTATAATCGTTCGCGGGTGGAGTCCAAGACCATGTTTTGCTGTTCATTGGCTCTTCTTTTATTATTTTATTAAGGTATTTATATCTTACCGTGTAACCTGATAAAACTTTATCTGTAGTAAAAGAAACAACTTCCTGCGGTGCATATTTTGCCTTATCAGTTTTGATTATGATTTCTGAAGATATACCTGAATCATCAAGCACAGCAGTACCTGAATCACCATCTTCCTTTGGGGAACAGCTTAAAAAAAACAATACAATAAATAAGTATTGTAATGTGTTGAATTGTGATAATTTCATAATATAAAATTTTGAATTAATAACAACAGTGCCATAGCTTTACATGGCACTGTTAAAATAGAAACTATTGATTTCTCAAATTAATTGATCGTCATAGTATTTGTATCTAGATTTATTGAGATGGTATGTGTTCCTACATTTGCAGACTGTACTTTCCATTTATTATCTGGACCATTACAACCATTGGTAATAATGTAATTACCATCTGATATAGATTGGTTGGCTGTAGCTGGATTTATCCAATCACCATCACACCAATCCCCTTTAAATTTTGAGATTTTGAATTCCCCTGTATTTAACTGGCCACTAAATGTATAGACCCCATTTGAATACGTCATAGGAGAAGGACTTGCTATATTCCATCCATTAGGCCCTCCATCACCAATAATATATAAATTCACCTTTTGAATACTGATGGTATTGTTAGAGGTATTTAAGGTGATTTTATATCTGCCCGCATCCGAAGATGAAATCGTCCATTTGTTATCCGGGTCGCAACCTGAACTTTGTGCAACCGACGTAGCTGATAAAGGCTGTCCATCTGTTAAAGGACGATACCATTCTCCACACCAGTTTCCGGTAGAACCTGCTAGAATCTTAAAACTCCCAGCCGTAAATTGGGCTTCATAAGTGAATATAAATGGATTAATGGCACTTTGGGTAAACGCCTGAGGAGTATTTATATTCCAGCCGCTTGGCGAAGCATCTCCCACAATCCAAATTTGAGAAAATGGCGGAGCTGATAAACGCTCAATACTAATGGTTAGATTCAATAAATCTACCGTTACTTTATATTGTCCTGATTGTGTAATCTGCCATTGCAAATCATCTCCGCTTCCATTTTGGTTGTAGACTATTTTTGCAGCATCGGTTGCATTTTTAGTATAAAAGTCCTGACACCAGCAACCATCATTATTTACAGGTAGTTTAAAAGCTCCAACGGTTAATGACCCTTGATAAACAAATGTTCCCGGAGCCGTTGTTGAAGCAGTCATTTCGATTGCATTTGTGATATTCCACCCTGCTGGTGTAGCGTCTCCAACCATAAATAACGTTGTAGAAACAGGTTTATAAGATGTTAACGAAAAAGGAATTATTGAAACTTGTGGTTCAGCTTCTAAACCTGCTACCGTTGCAATAATTTTAGCCTCAAAATTTTGAGATTCACCCGGCGTTAGTCCAAAAGTATTTAGTAAAATAAAATTTAAATTCTTAACGGTCAGCGACTGTGAAAAAACATTGACACCTAAATCATATTCAAGCGCATTTGCAAAATTATTGTTTGCTTTATCAATTTGCAATTTATAACTTATCGAAGCACTTGTACCTTTATTTGTTCCCGTAGTCCAATTGAAAGTCAATTTCTCATTTTGTTTTGACTCTTGAAGCACTAAATCCGAGTTTGAAACTGTCAGTTTTAATTCATTGTTATATTCAACTATTGGGTCGGATAATGTATCTTCACAAGATGTATTTAATAGTGCTATGAGAAAAGCACTAAGTACATAAACTGTTTTTATAAAAATATTTTTTTTCATAATATTATCTTTTAGTATCCTGGGTTCTGGGTTAAATTCGGGTTTCTATCTCTTTCAATCTGTGGAATTGGAAATAGTAAATGTTTTTGAGTCGCATTTGTTTTTCCAATTGAATGAAGGAAATTAAGCCCATATTGTCCACTATTTACGCGTATTAAGTCAAACCATCTTTGTCCTTCAAAAGCCAATTCGATTCTTCTTTCATGTAAAACAACTTCTCTAAATTGATCTTTGCTTAAACCAGAAGCAACATTTGGAAGTCCGGCTCGGTTTCTAACTTTATTTAATGGAATTTCAGCCTGCGAAGTTTGACCCAATTCATTTAACGCCTCAGCTTTCATTAAAAGAATACTTGAAAATCGCAATATTGGAAAATTCATAGGACTATTGTCATAGGAAGCCGAAACACTCAATGGAATTAAAAACTTTCTCACATTATAACCGGTAGCTGAATAGGAAGCCTGATAAGATTTTCCATCAAATTGTGGGGCTCCTTCATACAAAACAGTTATATCTTTTCGCTTATCCCCTGCTTCATAATTATCTATAAACTCTTGTGTTGGCTGGTTCCATCCATATCCGCCACCTACAAAATTTGCACCTCTAGGCCCCATAAATGGACTCGTCCATGAAGCTTGATTTTCATTACTCCAAAAGCTATAACCTCCATCACTTGCATATTGCACTTCAAAAAGAGACTCGACAGAGTTTTCTGCACTAGGATTAAAATTGTCAGCATAGTTCAAATTTAATCTAAACCCAAGGCTTTCTACCTTAGTTGTTAGATCTACTACTTTTTGCCAATTATTCCCCAACGTTAGAAAAACCTCTGCCAATTCTCCACTTGCAGCTCCTTTGTTGGCTCTACCAATATCACTTCCTGAATATTCACTTTTATTTGGTAACAATTCAATAGCCTTTTCCAAATCGGCTATAATTTGTTTATATACTAAATCTTTAGAAACCCTCGATGGATATAAATCTGTATCCGAGCTACCTGGTTCAGTAATCAAAGGCACATCGCCAAAGAATCGCACCAAAATAAAATAGTAATGCGCTCTCAAGAAATAGGCTTCCCCCATAGATCGGTTTTTGATTTTTTCATCGATAGCTAATTTTGGAGCGACTTTCAAAACAGTATTTGCCATTAAAATTCCTGGCCATGGTCCTCTCCAAATATCCAACACACCTTGATTATCAGTTGTAGTTGTGAAATTTGCCATGTCTTGCGTTTCAATACCATCAGATCCTCCTCCGGCACCTACAATACTGTTCCCTGCCATAATATCAGAGGTCCACATTCGCATATTATACAACTTAGGCCATTGTAATGGTTGATAAGCTCCATTTACAATCGTGATTAATTCCGTTGCATTTGTCGGGTAATTGGATGTATTTATTGTATCCAAAGGTGCCTTGTCTAAAAAATCATTTGAACATTGTGTACATGCAATAATTGCAGTAACAAAAGCTATTTTCTTTATAAATTTCATTTTTCTTTATTTTTAAAATCCAACATTTAAACCAAGAGAAACTGTTCTTGTTAAAGGATAAACATTATTATCTATTCCATTAGTTGAAACCTCTGGATCAAAACCGGTATACTTTGTAAATGTGTATAAATTTTGTCCTGACAAATACACTTTTACATTATCGAAAACTTTTTTACCAGCTGAGTCTAAAGGAATTTTGTATGAAAGCGTTATGTTTTTAACTCTTAGGTAAGATCCATCTTCAATATATCTGGATGAAGCTCTGTTGTTATTATTTGGATCACCATAAACAGCTCTTGGCATACTGTCACTAGTCCCTGGAGCCGTCCACCTGTCTACAACAGCCGCAGATTGGTTCGTGGTAATTGACATTGCTTCGGTGTAAAGCCTGTTGGCATTAAAAAGGTCATTTCCATAAACCCCTTGTAAATACAATACAAAACTAAAATTGCCATAGTTTACTGTATTGTTTAAAGAGCCTGAAAAATCTGGATTTGGATTTCCAATAAAAGTTCTGTCCGAATCATTAATTAAGCCGTCATTATTTAAATCTTTAAATCGAATATCTCCTGGAGAAGTACTGTTGCTTGATGAAGATCCTGGCACTTGTACAGCATGATTATCTATTTCCTTTTGGTTTTGAAAAATCCCATCTTGTACATATCCATAAAATACATTAACCGGATAGCTCTCTTGAATTCTCGACACATTGTAATTTAATCCAAGCCCTCCTGTGATTAATGGTGCATCCCCATTCAAATCAATTACTTTATTCCTGTTTATTGATAGAACAAAATCAGTTGTCCACGAAAATTTTTCTTTCAATATGTTTTTTGTATTGATTACCAATTCAATCCCTTTATTTTGAATTTTACCTGCATTGATATATGGAACATAAATATCTGAATAACCGGATGTCACTGGTACAGACTGAGGTACCAACATATCATTGGTATTTTTAATATAGGCATCAAAAGTCACATTGATTCGGTCGTCAAGTAAACTCGCATCCAATCCAGCATTAAATTGTTCTTGTGATTCCCATTTTACATTCGAATTTGGTAAAACTGTAGGTATGGCCGCGCTTACGTATGAGTTATTGAAATTATACAAGTAGGTATTGTAATTTGAAGAAAATGAATAGTTTCCTATCTCTTGATTTCCAGTAATTCCGTACCCTAGTCTCAGTTTCAAATCATTTATAACTTTTGATTTGAAAAAATTTTCATTTGAAATTCTCCAAGCTAATGAACCTGATGGAAAAGTCCCGTATTTATTTCCTTCACCAAATCTCGAAGAACCGTCTCGTCTAACAGTCCCCGTTACGTAATACTTGTTTTTATAATCAAAATTAGCCCTGGCAAAAAAGGAAAATATTGACCATTCTGAACCGCTCCCATGCAAAGTAGCTTGATCGATTCCATTATTTAAAGTTTGTGTGTTCTCACTTGGAAAATTCTGAATGGATCCGCTGATGTATTCAAATTTATTCTCTTGTGCACTTGTACCAACTACAGCAGTTAAATTCATATCATTGGCAAAACTCTTTTGATAGGTCAGGGTATTATCCCAAAGCAACGTAACTGACTGATTTGATGATTCGGATAAATATGCATTTTGACTAACTTTGTTATCCCACGCATAGGAAGGAACCCAGGTTCTGTTTTTCCAAAAATTTGCTTCACCTCCCAACAAAGTTTTAAACTTGAAATCTTTAAAAAAGGTAAGTTCACCAAATAAATTTCCTTGAAAATTATACCCTCTTGTGGTATTTTCAACGATAGTTGCTTTACCAATTGGATTATCTAGATCCCCTGAATAAAGAGGTTGTCCTATTGGACCAGAAAAGTCACCGTCTTCTCTGTATATCGGTTGTGTCGGCAACGAAAGTAATGCAGTTTGAATATTAAAATCACCTTGATTTTTCACATCATGATTTAATTTTATACTGTTTCCAAATTTCAAATTATTCGAAATTTTAGTATCGCTGTTAAATTGCAAAATGTACCTCTTATAATCTGTATTTAGGATAACTCCCTTTTGGTCAAATAGGTTTAAAGAAGTATATGTTTTGGTCTTTTCGTTTCCAGCGGAATACGCTAATGTATAATCCCTTTGAAAGCCAGCATTAAAAAATGCATCTACCCAGTCGGTTCCTTTTCCTAAAGCTGCTGGATTTTGAAAATCTGGATTTGGAGCTAAACCGGCATTGTTTAATATATCATTATGCAAGCTTGCAAACTGTGATGCATCCAAAACATGAAGCATATCAGTAGCCTCGGAAATTCCGGTTGATACGTTAAAAGTTAAATTTGATTTTCCGACAACTCCCCTCTTTGTAGTAATGATTACAACACCATTAGCTCCTCTTGCTCCGTAGATGGCTGTTGAAGATGCATCTTTAAGAACTTGTAAGCTCTCCACATCATTCATATTAACTTGGTTCAATCCTCCAGTCAAAGGCATTCCGTCCACAACAATTAAAGGATCGTTATTGCCAATAGTTCCAGTTCCTCTGATTCTAAAAGTTGGGTTACTACCTGGCTGTCCTGAAGAAATTACTTGTACACCGGCAGCCCTGCCTTGAATCGCTTCACCAATATTAGCTACAGGCTGTTTACTAAGATCAGTAAGTTTAACGGTTGAAATCGCACCAGTTATGTCTTTTGATTTCAATTGGCCGTAACCAATTACAACTACATTATTAAGTGAATTTGACTCCTGTAATAGTTTTATTTCTAAAAAGTCCTCGCCACTAGCCTTTCTCTCAGCCGTTTTGTACCCGAGGTAAGAAACTACAATAATTGGATCTTTTTCTGACAGCAAAAAATTAAATTTACCATCAAAATCCGTACTCATGCTTTGGTTTGAATTCTTTACTAAAACTGTTGCACCAGGAAGTGGTTTGTTTGATTCATCTACAACCTTCCCGGTTACTTTAATTTTAGTTTCTTGTGCCATCCCGATAAAAGGAATAACAAGAAAAACTAATAATAACAGGTCGATTTTGGACCTATTAAATAATTTAATTTTCATAATACATTAATTTTGAGTTTAGTTAAAATAGCATTCGATTGGGTTAATATTGAACACAACCGATACAAAAATGCGTAAATAACCTGCAGAGAATACTGCTCAAAAAAAGTGTATAGAAATAAATAGTTAATTTTAAGTTAACAAAACAATTAAACCATTGAAAAACAATTATTTACACATAAACAACCTATAAACACCATATAGAAAAAAGTGTGTTTTTTATAGCCTTAAAGTGGTGTTTTTGAGTAATTTTTGATCAAAATCATCCTTATTTATTACTGAATTATTGCGGATCTTAGTTTTATAAGCATAAATCGAATTAACAGAATACCCTAAAATTTGCGCTATAATTTCATTTTGCGTAATTCCTAATCGAATTAAAGCATAGATTCGTAATTCTTTCGTAAGAATTTGTTCCTCTTTCAGTTTGATTTTATTTTCCTCTTTCATCAATGAATTGAATTCATTAATAAAATTTGGAAAGAGATTTATAAATGCAGTGTCGAAGTTTTCTAATAATTTTTCCTTTTCACGCTTTAAATTATAATTAGAAATATTCTGTTTTACTTTTTCATAATTTTCTTCGTCAATATATTTTTTAATATTCATTATTGAAGAATTAAATTTTTCGAAAATCGTATCGTATTGTGTAAAAAATAATCCTAAATATTCTTCTTTAATTTTATTGGCTTCCAACAATTGTTTATTAACCTGTTTGATTTCTGCGTTTCGAGATTTTATTTTTTCATTGACACTTACTAATTGTTTATTAATGCTTTTTAAGTTTTTATGCGCATCAACAATAATCTTCTTTGCTTTTTTCAATTTTCTAAATTGATAATAAATAATAATCCCAAAACCAATAGCAAGAACTAAAAAAGAGCTCACAATTATATACTGCCAATAAATTCTTTGTTTTTCTTTCTCAACAATCATCAACATTTCTTGTTCTATGAATGGTAAAATAGCTACGACTTGTATTTTACGTTGTTGTGCACCATAAAATGATGCATCTTCATTTGCTTTTTTTATAAGAATAGAGGCGTTTTTAAGATCCCCTTTTTTAAATAGTAATTCTGAAAGTTTAATAATTGCTAAGGATTCTTTGGTAGATGTTTCAATATCTGAAATTACGGCCTCTGTAAAATGTGTAATTGCTTTGTCATTTTCTCCAAGTTGTTCATATAATTCACCAAGCATATAATGAACTAAAGCTTTATCATGTGGTTGGTCGGTTGTTTTTAAAAGAGAATTAAAATCTGAAAGTGATTCCTGTAATTTTCCATCTTTAGATTTATTAAATGCATCTAAAAAATAATGAAAAAAATAACCATTTTCAGTTAAGGAAAGTGCTTTTTCACGGTATTTATGTGCTAAGTCTAAATATTGCTTATTATAATACGGAGTATTGCTGTACTCTGCCATGTCTCCATAACAACGTCCCAATACACCAAAATAGAGTGCATCGTAATTGGGATTTTTTTCGTCTATTTTCGAAGGTTCGAGAAAATCTAGAGCTTCTTTATACATTCCTGATGAAACGCAAATATCTGCCAGATTCATGCTGGCCTTTGCTATAAGCGATTTATTGTTTAACTGATGGGCCAGTGTTTTAGCTTGAATTCCATAATAAAAAGCCGAATCACGTTTAAAAACTTTAAAACGGTAGAACATTTCAGAATTTAGATGATTAAGTGATACTAAATCGCTTTTTTTAGTTTTCTTTAAAATTGTTCGGATGCTGTCAATTTCAGCTTTCTTTACTTGATCATATTTTGATGAATTCTCAATGATATGGATTAATGAATCTAACTTGTTTTCTTGTGCAGACAGAGAGGTGTGCGCTAATATTATAATAGTAATTATAATGTGTAGATATCTTGATAGTGGTAATTTTATCATTGCCAGTATAAATTTAAGATCAATAAAGGAGCATTGTTTCTTTAATAAGAAAATGAGTTGTGAATAAGAGTAAGTAATCATATGTCTTCTATATGAACTCAAAATGTAAATATATGTATATTATAAATAACCTAAGTGTATTTGCAGAATGTTCACTTTAAGCTGAAATTTACCCTAATATGAAAAAGACCTGTCTGCATTTGAAATAAAACTTCAAATACAGACAGGTTAATGGGGTAGAAAAGGGTTCTAATTTTTACTTTATTAAAAGTTTTTTCTCAGTAGTAAATTCGTTACTTTTCAAGACTATCAAGTAAATACCTTTAGTAAGATTTGAAACATTTGGATATGCAAATAAAAACTACACATTAAGTTAAGCTACATTTTTGTAATTAATTTGATTATTAAATTCTTCTATG
>NZ_JBDLZZ010000028.1:0-21961 GCF_040049115.1 Flavobacterium aestuarii | reverse complement strand
TTTAAGTTTCTGCGAGCTACAAACTTCATTTCCAAATTGGATTTGTCTGCGTAATTTCGGCACAACTCCCGCATAACGTCCCGCTACTACAGCGGGTTTGGGATTAAATTAAGACCATTTTTCGGATTTGCCAAATCATTCAAATACAAAACCATCTTTCCATTAAGCCAATTGCCCAAATCCGTTGTAGTAGCTGTTATCCTCATTTTATTCCAGCCAGTTCCGAATTGCACCTAAAGCACCGTATTTATTGACTTTGTAAAATTTATAAGTTCAAAATAATGCATCAAAAAGCAACGAAATACTTGTATTGTTATACCTATTGTTGTACCTTAGTACCACGATGCACTAGATTGAAAACCTTGTATTTACAATACTTTCACTCGTTTGCATTGCTTTACAAATATAGTACAACATTTCTAAAATCCTAATTGTATGGCATCAGTTAAACTTATTTTAAGAACACATCAGGCAGACCAAACCGGACACAGCCCTTTGTATATCCGAATTATAAAAGATAGAAAAACGAAATTTATCACTACTGGAGTAAAGCTCAAAGAGAATGAATGGGATGAAGTAAAGCAGAAAGTAAAAAAGAACCATTCGAACAGCGCCAGAATGAATGCTTCGTTGTCTCAAAAAATTGCGGATGCCGAAGGACAGGTTGCTGATATGGAGCGCAAAGTAAAAACAGTTTCCATTAAGAAGTTAAAAGAAGCCATTAAAGGAAAATCAGTGGTCAACTTTTTTGATTATTCCTATGCTCGCTGTGAAAAAATAAAAAGCAATATTTCTTATGGCACTTACAAAAGCTACAAACAGTACATCAAAAAATTTGAAAAGTATTTAGGAACCCGTGATTTGTATTTTGACGACATTACTGTTACGCTTTTAAAAGATTACGTTGCCCATATGGGAACTGTTTTGAAGAATGGAGCAACGACACGGCACTTTTCGGTTATGATTTTGTCAATAATGTACAAGGAAGCAATTCGGGAGGATGTTATTCCGGAATATATGTATCCCTTTAGCAAACTGACTTTGAAAAAAGACACCCAGAAAAGAGTATTCCTCAACAAAGAGCAGATTCAAGATTTAACCAATTTAGAATTAAAAGAAGGCAAGAAAGCCGATTTGTGGAGAGATTTATTTCTTTTCTCAATCTATGCCGGAGGATTGCGATTTAGTGATGTTATCGAACTGCAATATTCGAATTATAGCATTGAAGAGCAAAGAATAAGAAAAGTAATTCGCAAAACGGGACGATTACACCAGTTTAAAATTGGCAAAGTGGCGATTGATATTTTGAACAAATACATCAAAGAAAAAGCAGAGCAGGATGATTATATTTTCCCGATTATCACCGACAAAAAAGTATATAATCAGAGCGAAGAAATGCGTTATTTTTTATCACAAAAAGAAAATCATTCCGCCAATTTTCAGCTTAACCGAATGGGCAAAACAATGAAGCTTCCTTTTACGCTTTCGTTCCATTTATCAAGGCACAGTTTTGCTACCAATGCCCTAAATAATGGAATGAGAATCGAGCACGTTTCCAAATTAATGGACCACACTGACATTAGTACTACTCAGATTTATGCCAAGATCATCAGCGAGGAACTGGACAAGGCGGTTGATAATTACATTTTCTAAAAAAATTAACTTAAAATAAACTTTTAACATAAAATGTTTCTTTTAAAGAAAGTAATTAAAATCTCATAAAAATATTAGCAAATATTTAAGAAATCCTTTGCAAAAGGATTTCTTTTTATTTATAATTTAGCGCAAAGTAAGGAAGTCTTTTCCGAGGAAAAAGAAATGAAATCAAGACGAATCAAACCTGAAAACAAGCAGATTACAAGTCAATCAGAAGAATAAAATAGCATATAAGTTCTATTTCAAAATTAATGTAAAAACATAAAATAACAATTTCCCCTGTATTCTATGGAACAACACATTCAAACAGCTCCGTTTGTAGAAATGATTGTAATAAAACCTACACAATCCTCCAACTCTGATTTTGATATTATTCTTAATGATAAGGTTACTTTGCAAAACTATTGTGATGCTTTAATAGACAAAATTTTTCAACTCACACAATCCGAATTTCCGGCATTTATAAATTACCAGTGTAGTTTGGTAAATGAGCCTATTGTCTGGCTTAACAAACTAGAAAAACTCATAACAAATAACGAAGCATTGTTTACGGGAAAATGCGCTTTAAGCCGTTACAATAAACTCTTTTATCTAATCGAATTAAAACGAAAAGAAGTGCAATCTTCGAGTGTAAAAGATCCTAAAGCTCACATACCTAAAAAGCACATCAATGCTGAAAATGAAGATCGTTATTTTTCGTTTTACGAACTGAAAAAACAGTTGGACAAAACTCCGTGTGACAAACAAAAAATCTTATTGCTGACAAAAGAAAGACATGATTACAAACAATCGAATATTGAATTCATAAATTTAAAAATTCCTTTATTTGACAAACAATGCACTAAGGAAATTGATCAAATCAATGAGCTTGGAAAATTAAAATTTGAGCTCGAAAAAGCCAATACCAATAAATGTAACTGTCAAAAACAAATCAACAAAATCCAATTCAACTGCAATGTAAATCAGTTTGTTGACATATACTATCAACTGCATCGGGAATTGTTTTCAAATGGAAAACCAATTATTGACGGCAACATCAATGATATGGTTGCAATGATTGTAAATTCATTCGTTGACAAAGACGGAAACGAAATAAGTCCCCAAACTGTCGAAACAATCCTAAAGCCATCAAGAGGCGACAAACGCCCAAAACCTCATAAAAGACTGGATATTGACAAACTCCTTTAAAACAAAATAGTCCCGCGGGACCATTTGGGGACTAAAAGACTTTTTACAACTTCCCACATTTGCACCATAACATTTAAAAAACTTTAAAAATGGATGCAATTATCTTCACAAAAGACCAGTTCACAGATCTAATGAGTAAATTAGACGCAATTCAAAGTCAGCTTTCTACAAAGTCAGATCCAAAGAAAGAAACCTTTCTGGATAATCAGGAATTCCTTCTTCTAATGAAAATTTCAAAACGTACCGCACAAACTTGGAGAGACGAAGGCAAAATTTCATTTAGCCAAGTCGGAAACAAAATCTACTACAAATTATCTGATGTTGAAAAACTCCTAACCGAGCATTACAACAAATCTTTCAAAGGAAAATAACAGAATCAGTTGCTACAGAAGCTATGATGTATTCAAATCAAAATTTGCAAATACAGCTAAACTGAACACTAATAACTGACCACTGAAAACTATCCTTATGGTAACAATATTTAAAAACTTCAACGAAGTTGTAGAACACAAAACGATTCTAACAATTTTGGACGAAATCAAAATAGGCAAATACAGGCACGCTATTGTTTATCTCCGTAAATCATTGTCTGAAAACAAACAAGAAGCCTACGAAAAAGCCAAAAAATCACTTCTTTCATTTACACCTTCAGCAAAATTTGTTGGAGGTCGTAAATTGGAATTCTTGGCAGAATATTCAAAATGTATTATTCTGGACATCGACAAATTAAGCCCAGCCGATTTGCAAAATGCTTCGCATTTGGCCAATCAATCTGAATTCACTTTTGCCAGTTTTATAAGTCCATCAGGAAACGGATTAAAAATTCTAGTAAAAATAGAAACTCCAAAAACCGAACACAAAGAAACATTCTTATTGATCCAGGAGCATTATGAAAAATTATTAAATCTGGAAATTGATAAGTCCGGCAAAGACATAACCCGATTATGCTTTTATTCCTGGGATGAAAATTTATATCTAAATGAGGATGCTTCTGTTTTTGTCACATCGAGCGCAGGCGAGATGTCTTTAAATGAAACAAAGCTAGAGCCAAAAACCATAAACCCAGAACCTACAACCAATACCGAAGCCATTTACAACCATTGCATAAAATTCACAGAAAAAAAAGTTCAATTCGTGAATGGCAGTCGAAACGTATTCGTACATCAATTAGCGTGTAACCTAAACCGAAAAGGCGTTTCACTTCACGAAGCTTTGGGAAACATTCTAACAGATTTTGGATATGACGAAAAAGAAGTTACTCAAGCAGTAAATAGTGCGTATGGAAACACTCACGAGTTCGCCAAGAATTCCCCTCCTCCGGAGGGGTGCCCAACGGGCGGGGTGGATAATCACAAACCTAAGAAACCAACAACCGCCAACAAACAACCATCAACCGATTTAGATGATTATGACGATGAAGACAAACCAAAACCAACACAAATAGATCGTTTAGAATTGTTTTTATCAAACAAATATGTTTTTCGTCATAACATAGTTTCAGGCAAATTAGAATTTCAATATTTCGGAAAAAAGAAGTGGAATGTAATGAATGATTTTATTGAAAACTCTATGCTTCGGGAATGTTTAAAAGGACGAATCAAAACCAATTTATCATCATTAAGAAATTTGCTTTATTCTGATTTTTGTGAACTGTACAACCCGTTCGAAGATTACTTTTTCAATTTACCATCCTATGATGAAAAAACGGATTACATAACGGAATTAGCCAATACAATCACAACTACAAAACAAGACCTTTGGCAACAATGCTTCAAAAAATGGTTGGTTGCAATGGTCGGATGTGTACTGGATGACAAAGTAATAAATCACACCGTAATTGTATTCAGTGGTAAACAAGGATTAGGAAAAACAACTTGGGTAGAAAAACTGGTTCCCAAACAATTGAAAGAATATTTATTTTCCGGAACCATCAACCCAAACAATAAAGATACGTTGGTACAACTGGCAGAATGTATGTTAATCAATCTCGACGAATTAGAAAACCTAAACCGTTCCGAAATTGGATCACTCAAAGAAATAATCACAAAAACCCAAATCCGGATGCGAAAAGCCTACGGGCACAACAACGAAACAATGCCTCGCAGGGCATCATTTGCAGGAAGTGTCAATACAGCACAATTCTTAAACGACAGTACAGGAAGCAGACGATTTCTTTGTTTTGAGTTAGAAGGAATCCAATACCAACACGATGTAGATATTAATATGGTTTTTTCACAGGCTTTATATCTTTTCAAAAGTGATTTTAGATTTTGGTTCGATCAGGAAGAAATAAAATCCATCACCGAAAGTAACGAGCAATACCAACTCCGAAGTCCCGAAGAAGAGTTGCTTTTAACTTGGTTTGAACCTGTGGAAAGAGAAAAAGCAACACTATTTCTAAACGCCTCCCAAATCGGGGCAAAACTAGCTGAAAGAGCAAAAATCAATATCACAGATGGAACAATAAACAAAATTGGTAAAGCATTGAAAAAACATAACTTCATAAGAATAAGTTCCAAAACAGGGTATGTTTATGCTATTCGAGAATTTACTTATGAAGAAGTAGATGAAAAAAACACCAATAATTCGAGTCATAATCGGCTCTAAAATTCAGTATGGATTAAAAAGGAGCTGATTGCACAGTTTTGCATTAAAAGAATAGATAAGATAGGATAACCAAAAAACACCTAAAACAAAAACTGTTTTTTCAAATTTTAAATAATTGGGAAACATAAGAGAATAACAATGCAATTCGGTAAAATAGGACAATCAAATTACACTCAAACAGCCTCTTAAATCTGTTTTTTGTTTCATAAAAAAATAAAAAAATATTTTATCCTTTTTTTGGTTATCCTATCCATAAATATCAGAAAATTCTCTTTTGCTTCCGATTGCTTTTTAGTATGTTTGTAGATTAGTAGTAATATACTATATTACCAAATTAAGAATAAACAACTAGCCTTTTTAATTCCTTAATTACAGACACATAACGTTCATAATTAAATAAAAATCAAAACAATAGTTTAATACAGGGGGATAAAATTAGTAATGATGGCAGACAGTACAAATAGTTTAACTTTTATAGAAACAGATTTACTCAACGAGCTATCGCAATTGGTGGAACAGAGCCAGCAACAAGTTATTGTTCAAAACAATAGTGTTTTAACGTTGCTTTTTTGGCAGATTGGTTTTCGTATCAATGAAACAATACTTCAAAACAAACGTGCCGAATACGGAAAACAAATTGTGTCGACAGTGTCGACACAATTGAAAAATCGATATGGTAGAAATTTTGAGTTGAGAAATGTTAGAAGAATGATGCAGTTTGCAGAACAGTTTACAGAGAAGCAAATTGTTGTTACACTGTCACAACAATTGAGTTGGTCGCATTTTGTCGAATTATTACCAATAAATAATCAGGAAGCTAAATTATTCTACGCACATCAAGTAAGCAGTCATTTAATGAGTGTTCGAGATTTGCGAAAACAAATTGCAACCAAAACCTTTGAACGTACAGCAATAGCAAACACCCAGACAATTCAAATAGAAAACAGCCTGCCAAATACTTTCAAAGACCCTTATTTATTAGACTTTCTTAATTTAGGAAATGCTTATTTGGAAAAGGATTTAGAACAAGCAATTTTATACGAATTAGAAAAATTCATTCTCGAACTAGGCAAAGGATTTACGTTTGTAGAACGCCAGAAAAGAATGATTATAGACGGTGAAGATTTCAATTTAGATTTACTGTTTTACCATCGAAAACTAAAAAGATTAGTAGCTATAGAATTAAAATTAGGAAAATTCCAAGCCAAGCACAAAGGGCAAATGGAGTTATACCTCAAATGGCTGGACAAATACGAAAAACAAGAAGGAGAAAATACCCCAATAGGACTAATCCTTTGCGCAGAAAGTAGCCGTGAACAAATAGAACTTCTCGAAATGCACAAAGACGGAATTATGGTTGCCGAATATTGGACAGATTTACCGCCAAAAAAACAGTTTGAAGAAAAAATACACCTACTTTTAACCGAGGCAAAAGAAAGAATAGAAAGAAAAAAATTGTTGTAGAAATTGAATAATAAGAAATCAATACCTATTCATACACACCAACTAAAACAATTACTAGAAGAAGTAAAAAAAAGTTATAGAAAATTTTGAAGACAACAAAGCCAGTAACTAAAAAAGCATACAAATAGAATAAAAATTCAATAATGGAGGAACTAAAATTTATAGATTTATTTGCTGGTTTAGGAGGATTTCACCTAGCACTTCATCAATTAGGTCACAAATGTGTGTTTGCAAGCGAACTAAATAATGAACTAAGAGAATTATATACTAAGAATCATAACACTGAAATTTCTGGTGATATTAATTTAGTTGATGTAAATCTTATTCCTAGTCACGATATACTATGTGCGGGATTTCCATGCCAGCCATTTTCTAAAGCCGGAGCTCAATTAGGATTAGAAGATCCTAAAAACGGTAATTTATTTTATAAGATAGTAGAAATATTAAATCGTCATAAACCTGAATTTATATTTCTTGAAAATGTTGCTAACCTAAAAGGACACGATGAAGGAAATACTTGGCAAGTAATTAATACTGAATTATCAAAGTTGTATGATGTTAAAGAAGAAATATTATCACCACATCACTTTGGCATTCCTCAACACCGTTCAAGATTTTATATTGTTGGAAGATTAAAAGAAAAAGGAGGATTATGTGATTTTAAATTTCCTGAAAAAGAAGAAAATGAAAATAGTAGCATACATGATATAATAATTAAGGATGATGATGATTTTATGACACTTAGGGAAACTACTAAAAATCATTTATTAATCTGGCAAGAATTTTTGAATAATTTAAAACCTGAAGAAGTTCCAAGATTTCCTATTTGGGCAATGGAATTTGGTGCAAATTACCCATTTGAAACTATAGCACCTATAAAACAGAAAGCCTCTGACTTAATAAAATTCAAAGGAGCATTTGGATGTTCAATACAAGGGAATTCACTTGATGATATACTTAAATGTTTACCTATTTATTCACAAGATGGTCTGAAATCTAATCAGACCGAATTTCCGCATTGGAAAAAATATTACATAAAAGCTAATAGAGAATTTTATCAAAAGCATAAAGAATGGTTAGATAATTGGATTCCAAAGATTTTAGAATTTGAAAATAGTCATCAAAAATTCGAATGGAATTGTGGTGATAAAGGTCCTCTTACAATTGAAGACAAAATAGTACAATTCAGACCATCTGGAATACGAGTAAAAATGCCTACTTATTCACCAGCTCTTGTATTAACAACAACACAAATTCCAATGTTCCCTTGGCTTAATAGATATATGACAAGAAAAGAAGCTGCAAGATTACAATGTATGGAAGGGTTAAATGAACTACCTCCTACAATTGCAAAAACTTTTAGAGCATTGGGTAATGCAGTAAATGTCGGCGTTGTAAAAAAAATAGCAATTAATCTAATAAGAGATTATGAGTAATGTAGATAATGTTTCAATAAAAATTAAGACTGGAGTATATGGACAGTTCCGAAACTTAAAAAACACCGTTTGGTTTGCATTGGGTGAATATGTTGACAATGCTGTTCAAAGTTTTGAAAACAATAAGGCAAGATTAATTCATGCTAACAATAACAAATATCAATTTGAAGTAAGAATAAATATTGATAACGAGAATGATTTTATAAAAATTTATGACAATGCATCTGGTATAGACATAGATAATTTCCAAAGAGCTTTTGAACCTGCAAATATACCCATAGATAGTACCGGCCTTCATGAATTTGGAATGGGTATGAAAACGGCATCAATATGGTTGGCTGATTTATGGTCGGTTAGAACGACAGCTCTTGATGAAAATGAAGAACGATTAGTTGAATTTGATTTAAAAAAAGTCTTGGCGGATGAAAAAGAATTATTAGAAGTTGAAAATATTAAGGCTGAATATTCAACGCATTTTACCGAGATAACACTAAACAATCTTTCAAAAAATGCGCCTTCAAATCATCAAATTGATAAGATAAAAAGGCATTTGTTAAGCATTTATAGAAAATTCATTCGTAATGGCGATATGAAACTTTTTATAAATGATGAGGAACTGGTATATGAAGAACCTGAGATCTTAAAAGCCCCTTTTTATAACGATCTGTCCGGACAGCCGATTGAATGGAAAAAAGAAATTAATTTCTCTACAGGTAAATATAAAGTCAATGGCTTTATTGCAATACTTAGTACAATGAGTACAAGTACACTTAATGGTATTTCTCTTTTTAGACGAGGTAGGGTAATTGAAGGTAGTCATGATGAGAAATACAGACCAAAAGTTTTATGTGGTCAAATAGGTTCTCCTAGATACAAAAGGATTTTCGGAGAATTAGAATTAGAAGGATTTGCCGTTAGTTTTAATAAAGGAAGTTTTCAAGAACAAGATGATTTAGAAGCTTTAATGGAGGCTTTAAAAGCAGAAATATCCAGTAAAGAATTTGATTTATACAATCAGGCAGAGAAATATATTAAGCCTAAAACAATTGAGGACAATAAAACAGTCGGGAAAAATATTGTAAGCACATTAAAAAAAACATCTAATAAAGAAGTCCTTAAAGAAAAAATAGAAATCTCAATTAAGGATATTGAATGTAGAACTTTAGCTGAAAATAATGTAGAATATTCTAAAAAAGCTGAAACCATTGATTCTCACGAAGAGATTATAAATCTTAAAGGCGAAAAGTACAAACTTATACTTGAATTGATTACTGAGCCATTAGTATCTGATTTATATTCTTTGATAATTCTTGAAGATGAACTTTTTGCAAGAAAAGTAATTTATAAAATAAATCTCGCACATCCATTTTTTGCTAGATTTGAAAAATTAAAAAAAGAAGAAGATTATCAACCAATTTTACTTATTATTAGATCACTTGTACTTGCGGAGATTATTGCTCCGTCACAAGGGACTAAAATGGCTGGAAATGTTAGGTTAAATTTTAATTCTTTTATAAAAAACCTTTAACATATGGCAGAAGTAATTAAAATCATCAGTGATAAGAATTCTGAATTCAAAATAACTCAAGGTTCTCGTACTCAAGATTTAATCAGTAGACTTACTAAATTAGATAGGGAAGAAAAGGAAACATTGCTATATGAAGCAGAAAGCATTTTAAAGAATTGTATTAATCCTATCCATACTATTGGGAGTACAACTGGTATTGCAATTGGTTATGTCCAAAGTGGTAAAACAATGTCATTTACCACATTAACAGCACTAGCAATTGATAACGGTTTTAGAATTATTATATATTTTGCAGGAATAAAACTTAATCTACTTGAACAGACAACTAACCGTTTAAAAAAAGATTTACTTACAGATTCGGTTAACAGCAAACATTTCAAAGTTTATCCAAGCCCAACGATGGCTCAAAATGTCCATTTAAAAATAAAGGGGAATTTATTACTTAACACTAAACCTGCAATACTTATAACGGTTTTAAAACACTACAAACATATTTCTGAATTAACAAGGATTTTTGAAACTTTTGAAGTAAAAGAAGCATTAGGTAATAATGGAGTTTTAATAATTGATGATGAAGCTGATCAAGCAAGTTTAAATACTTATGCTAGGAAAAATAGTAAATCTGAAGATTGGGAAGAAGATGAGTTTAGTTCTACTTATTCAAGTATCTTAAATTTAAGAGCTGTACTTCAAAATCATTCTTATATTCAATATACAGCAACTCCTCAAGGTCCATTATTGATTAACATTATGGATTTGCTTTCTCCCAAATTCCACAAAGTATTAACACCTGGTAAATCATATACTGGTGGGAAATTTTTTTTTGAAGACAATCCCGATTTAATAATCTCTATTCCAGATAGAGAAGTATACCATCACAAGAATAATCAACTTTCTGAATGTCCACAAAGTTTAATTAATGCTTTGCAGATTTTTATCTGTGGTGTTGCTATTACTGTAAATATTCAATCTAAAGAAGACTTTCTTTCTATGCTAATTCATGCTGATAGCCTAAAAGATGTTAGTCGTCAATTTTATGATTGGGTTAAAATGCTGAAAGATAGTTGGGAAGATCAATTGCAATTACCCGATGGTGACCCTAGTAAAACTGAACTTATAGAGCAATTTAAAGAGAATTACATTGAAGCTGTGAGAAGAATTGAAAATCCACCTAGTTTTAATGAGGTAATGGTTGAAGTTTTACAAGTTATTCTTGATACAAACATAGAACTTGTTATTGCTGGTTCAAGAGAGATTGATTGGAGTAATGCAACGGCACATATTTTAGTTGGTGCAGATATGCTAAATAGAGGTTATACTGTTGAGGGTCTGATGGTTTCTTATATGCCTAGATATAGTATTGGAAAATCGAACGCTGATACAATTCAGCAACGTTGTCGTTTTTTTGGATATAAAATGAATTTTCTTGACAGTTGTAGAGTATTTCTTCCAAACGAATCAATTGTGGAATACAGGGAATATGTTAATCATGAAGAAATATTTAGAACTAATTTAAAAGAGCATACTTTAGAAGAATATGAACAACTTTTGATCTTAAATGGTAATGTAAATCCAACTAGAAATAATGTCTTATCGAGTGATTTGATAAAGCATAAACTTAGCGGATGGAGACAACTAAATGCTTTACAGCACATTGATGAGAATAATAATTTTATTGATTCTTTTATTTCAAACCACACATTTACAAATTTTAAAGATTTTGGAACTCCTGGGAGACGCCATAGATATATAAAATTAGATATAAATAAAGCAATAGAATTTTTAAAGAATTTCAAAATAGCTAATATGCCAGATGCTTTACGAAAGTCATCTACCATTCAATATCTTAGATACTTGGCAGACAGAGGCGAAGTGAATCATATTTATATCTTTCAAACGGCATATTCAGTAGAAACTGGAAGGGAAAGGAGTTTAGATACTGAAGATGGTAAATTAAAAATTAGTAACATATTTTCTGGACCTGATCCAAAAGGTATTGATATATATCCTGGTGATAGAGCAATAAAATTTGAAGATTCTATATGTATTCAAATTCATAGAATCAGATTGAAACATTCTTCTATGCAATGGGATAAAAAACTAATGCACACTCTTGGTATATATTATCCTGAAAATTTTGCACATTCATTTGTTGGAATTAATAAATAAATTTATGATATCCATTTTTAAAATATTCCAAGATTTAAAGAATAAACCATCTATTAGAACAGATGGTTTTACTATTGCTAATTTGCCTAAAATTAAAAATCATAAAATTGGAATTTCCGAAAATGGATTGCCTTTATTTTTTGTTAAATGTGAAGATTTTTCTAAAGAAAGAGTACTAGACTATAATCTAGAATATATTTCAATTCAATTCAATCAGAAATGTCAACTTTTATCAAATGATAAAAAAATTACTGATGGTATCTATACTATAGTCGCTTTAAAGACTGATTCTGTAGACTTACAGGAATACTTTTTAAGTATATTATATTTTGTTATTTCCAAATTACCTCCCATCGCAAATCTGAAAGAACTTAAAATTGAAGTTGAAAAATTGATTAACTTATTTAATAAGTTCACAAAACTACCAACAAAAACAATTCAAGGACTCTGGGCTGAACTTTTAGTTATTGAACAATCAATTAATCCCGAATATTTAATTAAATCTTGGCATTATTCCCCAACTGACAAATTTGATTTCAACGATGGAATAGATAAAATCGAAGTCAAAAGTACTGCGAAAAGCAGAAGAGTTCATAATTTTTCTTTAGAACAATTAAATCCTAACAAAAATTCCAACTTAATTATAGCATCTGTCTTTGCAGTTGAAACAGGAAAAGGTAAAACAATATTTGATTTAGTTAAATTAATTGATGGTACTATAAAAGAAAAAGAGTTGCTTTTTAGAATTAATGAAGTATTGCTAGATACATTAGGTAAAGATTTTGAAAAAACATTTGAACATTATTTTGATTATCAACTTGCTGTAGATTCATTGGCTTTTTTTGATAGCAAATTAATTCCCAAAATTGAATCATCAAATATTAGTCATGAAGTTTCAAATATCCATTTTGATAGTGATTTATCAAAAATTGAACAATTAAAGAAAATAAAGACAAATTCTTTATTGCATAAATCTTTAATAAAACAAGCAAATTAATTAAGCAGAGAAGATGAGGAATATATTAGCCAAAGAACTTAAAATAAAATTCGTAGAAACACTTAATGAAATAGACAGTTTTTCTTATGAAGATGGAAATCCATTTCTTGTAAAAATTGACGAAAAGCAACTTTTTGTTTTTCTCAAAAACTTATCCCCCGCCTATTTTAAAAACTCTCCTGATGTAACACGTGTTCAATTACCGTTTAGTGATCATTTTAATAAAATATTCAAGGCTAATATACCTTTTGTAATTCTTGGTTATGACGTTGAAAATGACACAGTAGCTTGCTGGAATCCAATAAAAGTTAAAGACCGATTAAATGCAAAAAGTAATGTATCTCTATATTCAAGAAACTCACTTCAATCAAATATCAAAAAGAATGAATTTAAAACTGGTTTTCTTTCCAATGGCGAAAAAATAATACTTTTTAGAAGGGAAGATTTACACCTTTTTTTTCAAAAGCTACCTGTTTTATTTGATGATAATTATTTTAAAATTGACAATAGTGTAAATACTGTATCTGAGCCAATTGTAATTAATTACTCTGATAAACTTGATAAAATAACAGATGCTCTGGTATTAGATATAATAAACCCTCTATTAGAAAAAAATCGTGTCCTTGAGGCTGTTGGAATTTGTATAGACCATTATTCTTCCAAATATAGTAATATGACTTTCAAAGATTGGTTCGCTTTAGTCGACAAATTGTATAAAACTAAAGAAGATCAATCTTAAACTTAAGGTAGATAATATGAAAGAATTTGTATTAGATTTAATAGAGAAAAAGAAAAAACGCTATCAAGATGATTATAGCGAGATGTTGGGTGACTATAATCGTGAACTAGAAACAGTTAAGGGATACAATGGTAGACAAATATTAGAATTACTACAAAATTGTGATGATGAAGGAGCTAAAAAAGTTTTAATAAAACTTGATATAGATTTAAAAACAATTACCATAAGCAATGATGGTAAACCGTTTTCCCAAAAAGGTTACCGCTCGTTATTCATTGCTAATTTATCCTCAAAAACTACAAAAAAAAAGTACATTGGTAATAAAGGCTTGGGGTTTCGTTCCATAATAAATTGGAGTAATACTATCGAAATTCAAAGCAATACTATTTCATTAACCTATTCAGAAGAAAATGTAGCAGTTTGCTTTAATCAATTCTTTCCAGAAGAATTGCAAAAAGAAATTAGGAGTGAAGAAAATTTAAGCGATTATGTAACACCTATGCCTTTTTTAAGTATGCCAATACTTAACGATATTGGACAATTAGAATATGTTACATCAATAATAATTCATTATAAAAATGATTATTTTAACGACATCCAAAAACAAATCAAAAAAATAACGTCAGAAACATTATTGTTTTTACGAAACATTGAAGAAATTAAATTTGAAGGTTTTGAGGATAAAGATAATATCAGTTGCAAACGAGAAGCTATAAATACAGATAGTACTGATTTTGCTCCAAAAGGAAAAATAACTTTCAATGATTATACCTGGTACATTTTTGAAGAAGAGAAAAAATTACCAGAGGAATTATCGGATTCAAATAAAAAAGAGGAAGAACTTTATCAAATAAAAATTGCTGTCGAAAAAAACTTTGAACATTCTTCACCTAACTTATATTCTTTTTTCCCTACAAATATAAAATTAGACCAGCCTTATGTGTTACATGCTACATTTGATTTAGATGCAACTAGAAATCAAATAAATGATTCTAAAAAAAACAAGTACATTCTAAATAAAATTGTAGATTTTACTGTTAATGTAGCCAAATTTTATACTGCTGAAAAGGTTAGTTATAGACCATTAGAAATTCTAAACCATAAACATTCGGCTGACACACTCCATAATTTAGGTTATTATGATTTGATTCAAGAAGCAATAAGAGTCGAATCCGTTTTTCCTTGTATTGATAATACCTATAAGAAATTAGAAGATGTTATTTATGTTAGTGATCAGTTTGCTACTATGCTAATGAAAATTAAAGCAAATGATATGATTAAAGTTCATATTCTGCCTTTAGAACAAAACATACTAAAAGAATTTATTTTAGATACCAAAATTGATAGATCATTAAGTGTATTTGAGAATTTTACAGAACTAATAAATCAAATAGCACATTTAGATTTAAGTAATTATAATCGAGCTTTATTTATTAGTCAAATAGTTAAGGAATGTCAATTTTTAAAAAATAGTCAAGAAAATAAAATTAATTTCTTAGTCAATGATAAAGAAGAAATAATTAATGGTCATGAGTACATATACACACCAATTACGCTTAATAATAGTTTAGAGATTCCAAGTTATACCAATATTCAATTTATCAATAAAAATTTATATACACTATTGGTAGATTTATTGAATTACAATGCAAAAGAAAATCCAAATAAAGCTAGATTTATATACGATCAGTTAAAAGGATTTTGCAATATTCACAGTTATGAACCTACAACTTTAGCATTAAAAATCATTAGTGAAACCAATAATATAATTAAAGAAAAAACTGAAAATGCTTTAGATTATATTAAAGAAATGAATAAATGTCTGTATTCCAATTATAGAAAGACAGATGATGATGCAGTAAAATCAGTAATTCCGACAAGCGTTCCAAGCATTACAAAAAGTAAAAAAATCAAATTTACCGATGAAGTTTCACTTTCTGAATATTATCCAACAGGAAAAAAGACAACTTTGATTTTTGAGGAAGTTTATAATGATGATGATTATATAAGTTCCCCTTTAGAATTAGGAATAACACAATTTGAAGATATAATAGATGTTGAAAATTATTTAATTTGGTTGGGTGTAAATAAGTATGTAAAATATACAAAAGACAACACTAAGACTACTGAAAGATACTTTAATTATGTATTAAAATTTAAAGGAATTACTGATAGTACTGGAGGAAGTATTTTATTTAAAAATATTAATAACTTTGAATTAATATTGAGTAAATTATCCGTCAACAAACTTATTCTGTGGATTTATTTTGATGAAGAATTAAAAAAACAAATAAATGATTCATTAAACGAGGATGTAATAAAAAATTATTACAGAGTTTATAATATTCTAACAGACAAACCTTCTTTTATAAAATTTATAATTGATACAAAATATAATATTTCTTTTAAAAACCTCTTAATCGATGAAAGATATTATTGGGTAAATGATTTCAATATTGATTACAGGTACAAAGAGTTTTTAGAAATTGGCTTAACTAAAAGTAGTATCAATGAGATATTAGTTTTATTAGGAGCTAAAGACGATTTTAACCACATTTCTATTGATAAAGTTGCAGAGATAATAAATAGAATTCCAAAACAATTTTCAGACGGTAAAAAATCACAATCCTTCTATAAAAGGGCTTTAAATCATTACAAAATAAATAATAAAGTTTTACGAAAGCCATTAGACCTTTTTGCAGATAATGGATCAGAATTAAAACTGTATTCACAAAAAGAAATTTACTTCAATGATAAGATAAAATTACCGAAACGATTAAAACAAGATTTTCCAATTTTTAACTTTCCGGTTAGAGCTGGTGGTGCTGAAGCTATAAAATTCTTTGGTATAAATGATCTAAAAATTTTAAAAGTTGAAATAATTTCACATAACCCAATAGGTGATCGTACAAGTCAATTCAACGAATATTTAGATAAATTAAAACCATTGATTCTAACACAAAGAATCAATGTTATTGAAGAAAATAAATTAAGAAAAATTCAAGCATCAATTTGTAATAAAATTGAAATTATTTTGTGTTCGAATATTAAGTATAAAGTACTTGACAAAGAATATGAAGTGGCAGATTATGAATTTTTACATTATGCTAACGAAACTTATTATCTAAAAATTAGTGAACATGATTCACTAAATCATCTTTGCAAAAATTTTAATTTCACAGAAAGTTTTGCTGATATTTTATCACTTTCATTTGATGTAAGTGGCGACAAAAATGAATTTAAGCATCTAATAAGAAATGACTTTGATTATGCTTTGCAAAATGTAAAAAATGATTTTGGAGACGATACATTGCAAGAAGCAAGGGAATTGCTTGGTCTAGCAGATTATAAACAAGCATTTTGGCAGGCAATTTTTGAAGCTAAAGATTTGGAGTATTTTGAACACATAGACGATTTGTCATTAGAAAACTTAATTAATGAGAAGTTAGGTATCAGTTTTAATTTATCGGATATCGATTATGAAAATTTAAATCAAGAAATTCAATTAAGAAAAGTAGAATCACTTTTTGAAAATTTAAATTTAGAGTTGGAATATTTTGCTAAAAAGTATTCCTATAAAATAACTATGCAAAATGTTCACTTCAATTTTTTAAAAAATACAATTTTATCAAAGAAGAAGGTAATCAAAGCAACTATTTGGCAATCATTAGCAGATAAGGATATTGAAAGTCAAGCTCAATTTTTAAATGAAATCAATAAGTTTGAAAATTTTGAAGTTTTTGCAGAAAAAACAGCTTTAGAAAATGAATATAGGTTTTCATTAAAAATGAATGATATTTTAAAGCAATACATTGACTCTATTTATGGAGAAATTAAAGTTATTGAAGAAATAAATATTGATAAATACAGATATCAAAATCTTAAAAATTTTGATGACAATGAGCAATATGAGATTAATCATAGTGAAAGGTATAAAAGTTTAATTTATTTTGAAAATGCAATTGAATCATTAAAAAAAGAACTTGAAAAAGAGAAGTTGGAAGCTCAGAAAACATTAATTTCAAGAATGGGTAATTCAAATAATGAAATTTCAAATGATGTAGATCCAATTATTATTAGTAGTGATAAATTAAAACAAAAAAGCGTAAATAATAAAACAAAAAACAAAAACACTAACGTTTATACGCCTAAACCGAAAGACAACAAAAGACTAAAGGAAATAGGAAATAGTTCAGAAGTATTGGTTTACAATCATCTTTTAAAAGACTCTAATTACAAAGAAGTATATCTGGCTAGCATAGATAACGAAGGATTACATTATGATATAAGATATACCGATATTAATAATGTAGTGAAATATGTTGAAGTTAAAACCTTTGATAATAATTACTTTCACCTCACTAAGGATGAGTATGATTTTGGATTCAATAATCAAGATGACTATGAAATTTGGTTAGTTAACGATAAAAAAAATATCATTCCTATAAAAGATTTCTTTATAAATAAAAAATATGAAGTTGTATCAAATGAATTTTTAGTTTATCTGGAAATTTCAAAATAAATAATTAAATATTTTAGAATAAAAAGATTATTCACCATCCTAGGTAATCAATTGGCATCACTAATCAAGTTAGCCTTATTTTCGTTCGGCAGTTCTAATCAATCATCGACAGAAAAAAACTCCTCCATCAACTTTGTAGACCACTTCAAAGCACACAAAAAGTGGTTTTTTAAAAAACACCTCTGAAAAAAGAAATAGGAACGCTATCGCTGACCTTTTTGTGCCCGCCCGGCCAACGCTCAGCCACCGCTCCTGTGGTTTTGGGCTTCTGCCAACGCTCTAGTAGCACATTGTAGCTTGCTCCGTAAACTCCACAACTACAATAAGCTACTTCCCAACGCTCGAAAGCCCAAAACCACCCCAAAGCTATGTTACATAATAAGCCATTATAGTTCAGTGTGGCTGAACCCCAGCCACACCGAAACTATAAGCTCATTATGTAAAATAGCCCCGCCCCAACGCGCCCGCCCGAAATAGGAACCATATTTGCATTGTTTTTTGAAGATGCCATAGCTACTCCGAACTACGTTTTTCAGTAAATAGAAATCCTCTTTTTCACAAGAACAGTTAGGCATCCTCAAAAAAAAAATTTCCCCACAAGAGTATCGTTTTTCATTTGCCACAACTTCTAATTTCACAGAAACATACCAATAAGCAAATAAAAAACGATACCCTTGTTTCGCTACTGCCCCCGCACTACGAAAGTTCAGTAGGGGGAATCTTCCATTCCCCCAAACCCCCTTGGATGCAATTTTTTTTGAAAGAATGCCACAACCTCCGATTCCAAAAGAAAATCCCCAATAAGCATTCTCTCAAAAAAAACAGCGCTGATTCCCCCCTCATCCGAATGACCTCTGACAAATTTGATGATTGAGGCTTCCTTGCCTTCCTTTTTCCGATAAACAAACCCCTTTTTGATTGCCAAATGAAAGCTGTTTAAAGCCAATATAAGGGCAATGTATTCCGCCCACTTAAATAAAACGGTTAAAAATGAAGCAAATGACCAATTGAAACTGTCAAAAACAAAAAATGCCCCAATAAATGGAGCATTTAAAACTGATTTTGAGTTTTTTTATTGGATTGCTTCAGGTGTTTCTTCTGATTTTACAGCGGTTTGAGAAACCACAGAAATAATACTTCCTCCCAGAACCAAGTAGCCAGCTACTGAAACCAATCCAACAGGTAAAGCAACTGGAGAAGCTATGATTACTCCGCCAACACTTGCCAAAGCAATTCCAACGGTCCTAAGAACTTTAAACCATTTTGGAGTTGGTGCTTTAACTCGTTCTGCTAAATTCAAATTCTTATTTTTCATGATCTTGATTTTTTAAAATTGTTAGTTCGATATTGTGTACTCTTTTTTCTAAATACTCTACTTTTTGGTTCAGTAAGTCATTACCACTTTTGAACTCGGTTTTGATCACTAAAGCCATCGTTTTAACTTCAATCAAATCTTTTTCCATACTCTTGAAATCAGAATGTAATTGCTTGATGAAATAGGCTACAACCGAAAGTAATAATGTGATTATTGTTCCAAAAAGTACCGTGATGTTATTGATGTTTTCCATTGTTTGGACTTTTTAGAATTGAAAATTATTTTCAATAGTTATTTTATTGGTTTCAACTTTGGCCAGTGCAACCAATTTTGGATAAATCATTTTATAAGCTGATATGCTTTGAGAAACTTGATAATTGCCATCAATAAATTGGAAACCAAAACCGCAAAGGGGACAACCAGCAGTTTCTTTGATAGTGTTTCCGGTATGGATATACACAAAACTAAAATTGGGTAAACCAATAATCTCAATCATTCCTTCGTGAAGTTTTCCAAAAGCTCTTTTGTAATCCACATTTTTAGCACCATAAGTGTTCAATTTTAGACTAAAATTACCTTTTGGAATAGCAGTTTCCGAAGCTATTTTTATTTCCCTGATTTTATCTTCTAGCAAATAACATTGAAAAATTCCGTTGATGTACAAATGGCTCAATGTACTTTCTTTGCCTTGGGCAACTCTTATAATTTTAGTTTCCATAATTATGATAGATTGGATTAAAAACAAGAAATCCCTCAATGAGATCGAGGGATTTTTTGGGTTTCATTTTAAAATGCGTCTTCAACTTTCAAACAGCTACCGCTTGCAAACAAGTAGAAGTTTGCTCCAACTTGCTGGTAAAACTCAATTCCGATACACTGTAAAACAGTTGTGTTTGGTGTTGGAACAACTCCATTTGGCAAAGTTGCTGACACAGTAGTAGCAGGAATTGGAGCATACAAGTCCAAGAAATCACTGAATTGAATATTGTTTATTTCATTCAAATCAGCATCCATAGGATCATAGCTGTTTGTGGTGGCATTATATTCAAAATCACTCACAATAGAAAGTGAAGTAATCAGTCGAAAGTGAGTGGTTCCAGATGGGGCACTGACCAAATTAGCCGGATTAAAATCCGGAATTACAAATTCACAACTGGATCTGTCAACAGCGTGAGTTATAGAGTAAGGAGCATTGAAAATCCCGCTAAAGGAAATGTTTTTATTAAACTCAAATCCTTTTAAATAATTACGTTGAGTAGAGATTTCAATTTTACGATACCCTCTGGCCTCGGTTTGATCTTCCAAGTTGATTTTCTTCATTATAGAAGTTAATCTTCCTGTCACTTGACTGTCTGACATTTGCTTCATTATTTGAGATAAGCCAGTTCGAACAGATTTTCCAGCTTTGGCACAAGCGCCAAATTCGTTCATATTCTCACGAGTTCTCTCAAATTCAGGAGCAGTCATTACTTGGTCACCAGATGGTCCTCCAACCATGCCAGCGAAAAATCCTTCCTGTCCTTTAATTTTGAAGTGTCGGATTTCTCCAAGAGTTCCAACATACTTGATAACACCTTTTTGTCTTGCCATTGTTTCTAATTTTTAAAAGTTAATATTTGCTTGCAATTGCAGTAACAAAGTTCAATGATTACCTTTGATTATCAACTACTTAAAAACCTGTAAATCAATGCAATACAATGCAAAAGCACCGTTCGTAGTGGAAACCCATTGGCAAATTGAAGAAGTCCTTGACGGGGACAGCATTATCATTTGCAATCGTTTCACTCAAATGAAAAAAGAAATCCGACTTTATGGCTTGGATGCGCCTGAAGTGAAGATTAACAGAAAGATGAAAGAGGATGAAGAGAAAAGCAGTTTACCTGCCCAATTACTGCTTCAATTTGGTTTGCAATCCTTGCACTTCGTTTTATCGGTTGCACCTCCTAAAACGCCTGTAACCATCGTTACGGAACAGGAAAATTATTATGACTACTGGAACAGGCAATTGGGATATGTGATTTTGCCAAGTGGAGAATGCCTGAATGATTTGCTTTTGATCAATGGTTATGCAAAAGCAACCCATCAATATTACTGCGGAAAACTTGCAGAATATCAGGCTATGAACCGCCAAGCCCAGCTCAATGGAGTAGGGCTTTATAGCCTTGTAAAAAGGTTCTGATTTGTTATACCTATGTTGTACTAAATGGAATGTAATTTTAGTAAATACCAATAAAATAGGCTGTTCACAGGCGCATTAAGGATAAGTAGCTGTTGGCAGATGTTTTTTATAATCTTGCTTTCTTGTTATTATATTCTATTTTTCTATTTTGGTCATTTTTT
>NZ_JBDLZZ010000027.1:0-36406 GCF_040049115.1 Flavobacterium aestuarii | reverse complement strand
AAATTCCTGTTTTAACAACAGTATTTTACTATATTTGTTTGCAATTAAAACGGAGGTTTTTTCACAGACTGACGTTATGGGAGATTCCAAAAAAAAATCGTAATAATTTGAAAAGTTACCATTTTTTGGTAACTTAGCTAAAAAAAATTATGGGACGAAATACTTCTATATCACTTGGTAATCATTTCGAAAGTTTTATCGAACACAGTGTAAATGATGGAAGATTCAATAACGCAAGTGAAGTTGTCAGAGCCGGTCTTCGCCTTTTAGAAGATGAGGAAAATAAAATTCTAGCTTTAAGAAAAGCGATCAATGATGGAATTGAAAGTGGACGTGCAGTAGATTTTGATGCTAAAAAATATCCTGACGTTTTAAAAGCAAGAAAAAAATCAAATGGCTAAATATTATTTTACAAACAAAGCTGTAGATGACTTAACTGAAATTTGGGATTATACAATCGAAACTTGGTCGGAAATGCAAGCCGAAAAGTATTATGATTTACTTTTGGCATCTTGTGATGATTTAGCAAATAATCCAGAACTTGGTAGAAACTATGATATAGTAACGAAAGGAATATTAGGTTTTAAATCAGGTGAACATATTATCTTCTACTCAATTATATCAAAGAACGAAATAGAAATCATAAGAATTCTTCATGGAATGATGGATTTAAAAAGCAGACTATAAGGAACCTCACATAACAGCTACAAAGGATTTGGGGATTGGGTTTAATGGAAAAATGGTCTTGTATTTGGGATGTTTAGGCAAATCCGAAAATAAGGCTTAATTTAACTCCAAACCCCTATAGTAGCAACAAATTAGTGGCTATTGGCTCGCAGAATTAAACAAATCAATTAACTAGCAACTTGAATTATTTACTCAAAATTGTATGGACAAAGTGAAAATCCAGCAATTGTTTTTATTCACGGTGGACCAAGTGGAAACTCGACACTTTTTGAAGGAACAACAGCAGATAAATTAGCAGAAAAAGGATTTTATGTAATTGTATACGACAGACGAGGGGAAGGTCGTTCAATTGACAAAACAGCAATGTTTACTTTTGATGAGGCTATTATAGATCTAAACCAAATTTTCGAGAAGTATAAAATCAAAAGTGCAAATCTAATTGCACATAGTTTTGGAGGTTTAGTTGGAACACTTTTTACTGAACAAAATCCTGAAAAAGTAAAATCTTTAATTCTTGCAGGAGCATTGTTTTCCCAGCAAGAAACTTATTATAGTATTTTAAAAACAACTAAAAATATTTATAAAGACAGAAATGATTCTTTGATGTTTTCTAAAATTTCAGAAGTTGAAAATTTGAATAAAAACTCTGCAGAATACCGAAAGAAATGTTATGAAATTGCAAACATGGCTAATTATTTTAAAATGCCATTTCCAACAATTGAAGCTAATAAACTACGGGAAGTTTATGAATTAAGTGAATTTGGCAAAAACAATATTAGAAATGACAAAGCTCCAATATTATTTTACAAAAACGAGAGCATAAATAATATTAACACAAAACCCATTTTGAGAAAGTTAAAAAAACATGTGCCTTTATTTGCAATTTATGGACAACAAGACAAGATTTTTTCAGACAAACAATTAAGCGATTTGAAGAAAATAGTTAATAAACAAAACTTCAAAATCATTGACAATTGTTCTCATTATCTATTTGTTGACCAGCAAAAGGAATTTATTAGCACAATTGAAAAGTGGGTAAAATAAAAACATCTGTCACACTTGGCTGTTAATGTAAAAAGGTTCTTTCATTTGGAAAGACGTGGTAAATCCGAAAAACTAAATTTGTTTAATAATAAAACCTTTTCAGCTGTACTGCCCAGCTTTCGTTTAGTAAACATCCATAGTGAGTTTTACATTCTGCATAAGTTTTTTTTAAATTCCTGACAGGAACGTTTTCTTAAATCATAAAAAGTTGTACAGTATCTTGCAGATTTTTTTTGCAATTTCTTTTAGATTAAAAAAAGATTCATATATTTACGACTGATTAGTCAGTAAACATGAATAAAGATGAATTAATTATTGCCACAGCCCTTAAACTCTTTGTAGATAACGGCTTTCATGGCACTGCTACAAGCAGGATTGCCACCGAAGCGGGTGTGGCTAACGGAACACTTTTTAATTATTTTCCAACCAAGGAAATACTCATAGTCAGCATATATAATAGTGTGATACAAAAAATGGATGATTATATAATAGCCGGTATTACATCACATTCTGTTTCTAAAGAGTCTTTCCGTGCCTTATTTATTGCCACTTTGCACTGGAATCTGCAAAACAGTATAGAATTCCGTTACATACAGCAGTATAACAATTCGCCTTATCCGAAATCAGCAGTTTCGAAAACATTCAGCCTCGAAGAACATCCGCTATATGTTTTGATTAAAAACGGAATTGATTTAGTTCTTTTAAAACCAATGCCTATAGGTTTTCTTTTTTCTTTATTTACGGCTCAAGTAAACGGATTGTATTATTATCTGGTATCGCATAGCCTGAATCAGGCTGAATCATCTGATTTAATTGATGAAACTTTTGAGATGCTTTGGAAAATGATTAAAGATTAGAACCCCCATTAAACACAGCAAATTAATGAGTTTTATAAAATGTACTGCTAAATGAATACCGTACCGAGAATTGAATCTTAACATCTTCTCCTGTATTTCCTTTAGCAGCTGGCAGATCGAAAACTGGATCTCCTGCAAAATCATTGTTTTTGCGCTTTCCCCATTGCAATTCCGGTCCTAAAACCAAATTATCGATTGGAGAATACAATAAATTGATGCTGGAATACTGGCCTGTTTTATAAGCGGTAGATAACTGGGCATCGGTTGTGGTATTGTCCATGATAGAATATCCCACAGCGGTACTTAACTTTGAATTCCAGTTTATATCAAAGTATGAGGCAAGAGCAATAACAGGTATGGCTTCACCATCAATAGGCGTAAGGGGATTGCCGTATTGTCTTTGCGTTCCTACATCAGCATCAGCATCATTCATATAGTTTTGAATTCCAGCTCCTTTAGTAAATGCTCCTCTAAAAATTATGTTCTTTGTAATCTGCAGTTTAGTACTTAATGTTAATCCCCATCCAGTTGTGCTTCCGTGTATGTCATACGCATCGATATTATTGTCCTCCCATCGGATGCTGCGCACAATTCCCGCCAGTTCCAGATATCCCCAGGAACCCATATACCGGTATTCGGCACTTAGGTCTGGTACCGCAAACCTGAAAGCGACATCGTCCAGCACTGATGCATAAACAAAACCTTCTCCATATTCGCCCTTATCACCTGTAGCACCAGGACGCTCTAATGCTATTGTCAATGTTTGTTTTTCTGTCGATATTGGAGTATATCGAATTTGGATATTACGGGTAAAGACTGCACCATTTGGTCCCATAAACTCTACCAGATTGGGATAAACTTCCATATCTGCAAAAACGCTGTTGGTCTGGCCCACAATAAACTTTCCGAATTTTACATACGCATGGCGCAAATGAAATGCTGTCGCTCCTGCATCTTTGCCAGAACCAAATAAATCAAATTCGAAAACCGTTTTTATACTTCCTAATGATGTATCAAAATAATTCTTAAAGCTTAAAGCAGATTGTCTAACCCCAAAAAACATATTTCCTTGATTCTGAAATTCATTGCCCTCACTATCTAGCAATTTTGATGGTCTCATGGTATCAAACCATTCTGGATCCATTTTTCCAAAATCATAACCACTGTCCATTATTACATGACCAGTGATTTCCATGGTTTTCTGGGATTCGCTACTTTGCGCGCTGAGATTTGAGGAAATTAACAGAAAGGATAGAGTCGAATAAATTGCTTTTTTCATATTTTTTTAAATAATTAAATAACAGATGAAAAATTATTTCAGGATAATAAAAGCAGTGCAGCCACAAAGTTTAAGACTTTGACTACCAAATTTAAGTTTTTTTTTATAACTGTTTTGATTCCAGAGTTTTAATTTTTTATCAGAAGTAGAAATTAAAATTCTAAAAATTGGGGTTTTACAATGATATTACAATTTATTCCCGCAGCTGTTTCTATTGTGTTTTTATTGGATTTAACGCATTAATTCAGCGAAGATGTATTTCTTTGTATTTATTTAAAAAAGCTTTAAAAAAAGCATTAATTCACAAATTGAAAAACAAAAAATCACGAATAAAACCAGTGAAATTGGTTGTATTCGTGATTTAAGAGGATAAAGAGATTCTCTTTGCTACAAGGATTGGATTAAAATCCAGGCTTCGGGATTATCTGTTTGTATGATTTCGTTTTTTTCATTTTCTGCTTCTGCAAAAGTGTTGTAACTGCCATACAATACAGGATAAAGCCCATTTTTATTGATACCCAGAACTCTGGCATCATAACCTTTGGCAATTAATTCTCTGTATCTTTTTTGGGCATTTGCCTCACTTCTAAAAGCTCCAGCCATAATATGATATGGAAGTTTGGCATTTTCTTTCTTTTCAGATTTTAATGAAAGAGTTACAGCTGGTATTGGAGTCTGTATAAAAAAAGTGGCTTGCTGTATTTTGCTCTGAACCTTTTTTTGCACCAATGTCTCCACCAGCATAGTTTCAGAAGCAATCTGATTTTGATACAAAGGATACCCAACGGATCCGGCAACAGCTAAGCCTATTACAAATACAGCAGCATATTTTAGATACGGGTTTGTTTTTCTGGCTTCGGCAGTTTCAGGGATGAAATTGAAAACCGGTTTTTCTTCCTCAACAACAGCTTTTTGAAATTCAAGTAGTGGCTCAGGTTTCTGGATTTCGATTTCTCTTTTTACGGCTGGCGAAACAAAAGATGTCAATCCAAAAGATTTTGCATAAAAATTGGTCTGCTCGCCTGGTGTGAAAAGAATATTATTTTCAGCATTCAAACTAATGGTTCCAACATTTTTGATCAATAAACTGCGATTTTCCTGCAATGTTTTTTTCCAGTTCAAAACCTCAAACTCGATAGCACTTACTGCATAATCATAAGATGTTTTTTCGGCCTGGGCAATATGATTGGCCAATAAGCCATCATTGTTTTTTATATGTGAATTAAAGGAAATAGTCTTTTTGGGCGGAAAAAATGAATGTGAGTTTTCTAACAGTTGTGCTGATTGGATTTCGGCCAGAAAAGCTCCAAAACCAGGAACGGTTACACATTGGTAACGGTATAAAAGCTGCGCGATGTAAAGTTCTATTTTCATGTTAACAAAGTTATGCAACGGTAATAGTTATCAAAATTTTATTCACAATTTTTATTAACAATTTGCATGTTGCACACTACGAGTTGTTTATGATTTTTTAGTGTTTAAAATAGTTTTAGAATCTAAAGGCTTTTTTAGGCTTCTTTTTACAAATATGTATCATTTTGAACTTATATGTTAATTCTTTTTCAAATATTTATCGTATAATTGTAAGATATGTCAGAACAAAATTTAATTTACTTATTGGCTTTGCTGCGCGTAGAAGGCGTAGGAGATATTATGGCCAAAAAACTGCTGGCACATTTTGGGTCTGCCCAAGATGTATTGAATGCCAAACCGCAAGAGCTTGCCGCTATTGATGGGGTAGGAACGGTTCTGCTGAAGAAATTTAAAGATAAAAGTGTTTTTGAAAAAGCTAAGGCTGAATATGATTTTATACTGAAGAATAATATCAAGGTTCTTTATTTTCAAGATGATGATTATCCAGATCGGTTAAAACATTGTATTGACGGCCCAGTTTTATTATTCTGTGCTGGAAATATTCGCTTGGAGAATAGAAAAATAATAAGCATTGTAGGTACTAGGCAGATTACATCCTACGGAACCGAATTCTGCAGAAAGCTAATCGAGGATCTGGCACCTCTGGATCCCATAATTGTGAGTGGTTTTGCATACGGAGTTGACATTGTGGCTCATCAGTTAGCAATGGATCATGGTTTGCAGACCATTGGAGTTGTAGCACATGGCCTGAATCAGATTTATCCAAAACCCCACAAAAAATATGTCGCCAAAATGGAACAGAACGGTGGTTTCCTTACCGAATTCTGGAGTAATTCCAATCCTGATAAAGAAAATTTTGTGCGCAGAAACCGTATCGTGGCAGGAATCAGTGAAGCAACCATTGTAATTGAATCTGCAGATAAGGGTGGTTCGCTTATTACTGCAAATATGGCTAATGATTATAATCGGGATGTTTTTGCCGTTCCGGGACGCACTACTGATAAATTCAGCCAGGGTTGCAATAATTTAATTAAAACCCAAAAGGCAAGTGTCTTGACAGGAGCTTCCGATTTAATTTACAACCTGAATTGGGATATTCAAAAAGAAACCAAGCCTGTTCAAAAACAGTTATTTGTCACCCTCGATGATGATGAACAAAAGGTATATGATTATCTTTTACAGACAGGCAAGGAACTGATGGATATAATTGCCCTGAATTGTGATTTTCCTATTTACAGAATTTCGGGTCTGCTGCTCAATATGGAATTGAAGGGTGTGATAAGGCCTTTGCCTGGGAAAATGTTTGAGGCAGTTTGATTTTCACTTGATTTTCAACGCAAAATCCGTAATTCTTTATGAATCTTTGGGCTGCAGGATTTTGCTGCCAGCTATCTTATTGGTATCCAGATTTCTTCTTCAGATGCTGGGTCATTATTTTTGTATTTTTCTCCCAAAATTTCGAAATGAGGCCTATTGTCTAGGCTATAGCCCGAATCTGGAATCCATTCCCTGTAAATATAGCGATAAATGGAATCGTCAGTATTCAGTCCTTTATAGTCGAAAACGGCATACAGTCCTCCAGCCAGAATAAATGTTTCCATTTCGGACGGAATATTTTCATGGCTTGATACTTCGACGGCTGCCCATTTTTCGAATTCATTTTTTGGACTGAAATTTAAAAAATGAGCTGGACTATAAATAGTCATTGAAATTAAATCATTGGATAGGCTGCTGCTGATCTCTTTTCGCCTTGGCATAAAAGCTTTCCAGAGTTCGCCTGGTTTATAGTCTGCAAAACTCATGACAAGCCGCTTTCCAATTAATTTTTTTTCAGTTGTGGTTATTATTCTTGGTGTCATTTTTATAATTAGGCTAGAGTCTGTTTTTTGAGATTTCAATTTTCATTTCTGCAATTATTTTTTTTATCTGCTCGTTCGTAGACATAACCTCTTCTGTTTCGGCTAACCATTTGTCGAAGTGCATCCAGTCATATTTGTAAAAATAGCCTTCTAAAATATAATATGCGTTTTCTGGAACATAAGTGGTGTCTGGACAGACTTTCAAAGAATTTCTGTAGCTGATGATGGCAGCCTCAAACTGCTGGCTTTTTGCCAATGCATAGATATATTCTTTATGAATAAATGCATCAGAAGGATTTACAGTTAATGCTTTTTTTAATACTTCAATCGCTTTTTTATATTGATTCAGGCGATTGTACGAATAGGCTAATTGGATATCCAGCCCTTTATATTCATTGTTGATTTTAGCTGCTTTTTCTAATAATTCCACCGCTTTTTGATATTTTCCCCAAGTATTATAGATAGATCCCCAGCGGTACAATTGTTCAATAGAGCCTTCTTTCATTTTATGAGAGCTTAGCCAATCAGGGATTTGGCTAATTTTTAATTGTTCATAATTAACTTCTGGTATAAGAGCAATTTGGATTTTGTTAGGATTTAAAGGAATTTTTATCGAAGAACCCAGTTCTTTTGGAAATGCTGTAATCTTTCCGGCATCGTTAATCTTAAGACTGCCGCTGTAGTCAAATGTAAGACCGGTTTCCGAATCTACATAAATGAAACCATATTTGTATATTCCGCCATATTCCTCAGGAAATACAACCCATTTATCTTCGCAATCGAGAATCGATTTATCAAATGTGAACTGCGCTGCTGATTTAATGCTGATCATTAAAAAGAATGAGAAAAGAAGGTTTTTCATTATGTGGATTGTGAAAGATTTTTAACTGCATCATGTTCTGCCAGCATCAAATTTAGTGAATAATTATTTTATTCTCTATTCTGATTTAGACGCAGTTGTTCAGCAAGTTTTTTTTTGGAGTATTATCTATTACTGCTACAAAGTCTTCTATTAATTTATTACAACTTGTTTTCTGTTAATGTTCTCCGAAATTCCTTTCGTTCATTGGTAATCATGCCAAACAGAAGTGTGTTTCTACCGCTTAACAACTTTGTATAATCATTGATTTCTTCATCTGGGATTCCTGCCGTATGATCGCAAAACCCATCGATTGTCGTGTTGACTGCTGGGATTATTTTTTTTCGTAGGTCTATATTTTTAAGTTAAATGATTGACTACATTTTAATTGCGTTTTTGGTTTCAACAAAAAATAAATTTTTATTCTTTAAATCTGTTGAATCTATGTCAAAAAAGATTAATTCTCCTTTTTTGGTATTTATATATAGTTTGTAGTTGTTTGATTTTGATAATTTTACTTTTATGCTTCCTTTTCGATCTGTGATTGTTTCAAGTATTATGTGACTTCTTTTTAAAGAAAATAAAGGCTGTCTATCGATTCTGATTTCAATAGAACTTTCGGATTGAGGTATTTTATATTTATCAAGCACCGTGATTTGGATTTGCGTTAAATTTTCATTTTCAAATTGGGCAGGATAAATTTCTTTTAGAAAAAATGAAAGAATAAAAAAAAATAATGCAGTAATGAAAACGATTAAATATAGATTTTTTATGCGAACTATTTTCCTGCTATTTTGAATTAGAAGTATCCATATTAAAATTGAAGAGAAAAAATAAATTAAAACTCCAAATCCCGCATTCCTATAGAATCCTAAATACCACGGTAAATAGACAAAGCATAAGCTAAAACTTGAAATAAAGAAACCTAAGATGATACTAAGAAAGAGACGCTCTTTAAAATTTTTTACTGCAAATAAAGTATTAATAATTCCGTAAACAATTACGATTGGAATATCTGCCCATCCAAGTACAAGTATTGATGTATATGTGACGGGTAGTATTATTATCAGATATACTGTTATTAAAATAAAGAAAAAATATAGTTTTTGTTTTAGTGTCATATTTTCAAAATTAAGAAAAATTTTACCACAATTTAGGCCAAAAAAAATTGCAGATGCTCCTAAAAACATCTGCAATCTAAAATCGTTATTCAAAAATTTGAAATCTTTATTTTAAAGCCTTATAAAGTATCTCAACAGGGTGAAATGCTGTTCGGCTGGTTCCGTCGCTAATTTGATGCCTGCAGCTCGTTCCTGAAGCCGAAATCAATGTCGCTTCTTCTTCGGAGCGGATGGTTGGGAATAAAACCAATTCTCCAACTTTCATCGAAATGTCATAATGCTCCTTTTCATAACCAAAAGAACCCGCCATACCGCAGCATCCGCTTGGGATATTGAGAACGGTATAATTTTTTGGCAACATCAGGATTTTTTTAAGCGGTACCAATGAAGACAAGGCTTTTTGGAAACAGTGCCCATGCATGCGGACTCTTTCGGTGTTTTCTTTAAAAGAATCGGATGTGATGCGCCCTTCGTCTAGCTCTTTGGCCAAGAATTCTTCGATAAGCATAGCTCTGTCTGAATGTTTCTTTGCTTTGTCTTTTAAATCACCACGGCATAAATCCGGATATTCATCACGGAACGATAAAATAGCCGATGGCTCAATTCCAACTAAAATGGACTTTGCCGGCATTTCTTTGGCGAAAGCCTGAGTATTTTTTTCGGCAATTTCGCGCGCTTCTTTCAACATTCCTTTTGAAAGGTAGGTTCTTCCGCTGTATCCGATGTGAGGAACAACAACTTCGTAACCCAAACGGTTAAACAGTTTCACCGCAGTCTGGCCAATCTCTACGTCATAGAAATTCATGAATTCGTCGTTGTACAGATATACTTTTCCATTGGTGAAATTCCCGGTTTGTTTGTAGTTTCTGAACCATTTGCCAAAAGTAACTTTGTACATTTGCGGCAACGATCTTTCGGTAGCAAAACCTGTTGCGCTTTTTACAATGTTTCCAATGAATCCTTTGGTTCCAAAATTATACAGCCAAGGCAATGAACCAAATAATTGATTGATTTTTGGAGTATTACCAATTAATTTAGAGCGGAATTTCACGCCGTTTTTATCATGGTATTGCTGTAAAGTTTCTGCTTTTAGCTTCGCCATATCCACATTCGAAGGACATTCGGATTTACATCCTTTACAGCTCAAACATAAATCAAGAACTTCAAGCAATGCTTCATCGTCAAATTTATTCTGTTTCGTCGAATTGGTGATGGTTTCTCTTAAAATGTTGGCTCTGGCACGGGTAGTGTGTTTTTCATCACGGGTTGCCATATAACTTGGGCACATTGTACCACCGCTTTTCTCGGTTTTTCTACAGTCTCCCGATCCGTTACACATTTCGGCAGCACGCACAAATCCGTTATGCTCCGAGAAATCAAAATAGGTTTCTGGCATTGGAGTATCCTGACCTGGAGTATATCTCAGGTTAGTGTCCATTGGAGGCGTATTTACCACTTTCCCCGGATTGAAAATTCCCCAAGGATCCCAAGTGTTTTTTACTTGGATAAACATTTGGTAGATTTCGTCACCCAACATCAGCGGAATAAATTCCCCGCGAAGTCTTCCGTCTCCGTGTTCACCGCTTAACGAACCTTTGTATTTTTTAACCAAATGGGCAATATCGGTAGCGATTGTTCTAAACAACGCCGTACCTTCTTTGGTTTTTAAATCAATTATCGGACGAAGATGCAATTCTCCTGTAGCGGCGTGGGCATAATGCACGCAGCTAAGGTTTCGCTCTCTAAGAACGGCATTGAAATCTTCGATAAAATCAGGTAAATCGTTTACGTCAACTGCAGTGTCTTCAATAACGGCAACCGCTTTGGCATCGCCCGGAATATTGGACAATAATCCCAAGCCCGCTTTTCTAAGATTCCAAACTTTATTGGTGTCTTCGCCCCAAACAATAGGGAAGTGGTAACCTAGATTTTTGGAGCGCATCAGCTCTTCCATTTCTTTGGCGGCTTCGATGATTTCCTCTTTAGAATCCCTTAAAAATTCAACAACCAAAATCGCTTGCGGATCGCCTTCAACAAAGAATCTGTTTTTGCTTTGCTCGATATTTTCTTTGGTACATTCCAGGATATAATGGTCGATCAGCTCAACACTGTCCGGGTTGAATTTCAAGGCTTCCAAGTTGGCTTTCAATGATTCGTTGATGCTATTGTGATGTACACAAACCAAACCGGCGAACGGTTTTAGCGCGTCAACCAAATTCAGTTTTATCGCTGTCGAAAAGAACAAAGTCCCTTCGGAACCGGCAATTAATTTACAGAAATTGAATTTTTCATCGGGATGGCCAAAAGGCTGGCTGTCGGCCAATAAATCCAAAGCATATCCTGTATTTCTTCTTGGAATGGTTTTCTTCGGATAATTTTCTTCAAATAAAGCTCTGTTTTCAGGCAAACCTAATAACTCTTTCGCTTGAACATAAATAGCCTGTTCCAATGGGCTTACTACATTTACTCCGTTGCATTTGTCTTCAAATTCGGCATTGGTAAGTGCTCCAAAAGTAACTTCATTTCCATCGGCCAAGAAACCTTTGATTTCAAGCAAATGTTCACGTGTCGAACCATAAATCACGGATCTTGCACCACAGGCATTGTTACCCACCATTCCGCCAATCATACAGCGGTTACTGGTCGAAGTCTCAGGGCCAAAGAATAATTTATAGGATTTTAAATGTAAGTTCAGCTCATCGCGAATCACTCCTGGCTCAACCCAAGCTGACTTTTCAACAGGGTCAACCGAAAGGATTTTGGTGAATTCCTGTGAAATATCAATCACGATTCCGTTCCCGACCACTTGTCCGGCAAGAGAAGTTCCGGCCGCACGCGGAATGACACTGCTTTTGTTTTCTCTTGCAAAAGCAATGATTTTTTGAATATCTTCTTTCGTTTTTGGAATGGCTACCGCCAACGGCATTTCTTTGTAAGCGCTTGCATCAGTGGCATAAAGTGTACGCATGGTTTTGTCGTACAGTAATTTTCCGGCTAATTGCTTTTCAAGACTTTCAAGGTTCATTTTATTTTAGATTTTAGATTTTTAGATTTTTAGACTAACGAAATCTGAAAAGCTTTTTTCAAATAGCTAACCAAAAATTAAAATCAAATGGATAATCTTTTTGTTTTTAACACCTTTGCGCCTTTGCGTCTTTGCGAGCTATTTTTCTCGCAGAGGCGCAAAGACGCAAAGTCTTTTATATTTTATATTAACGGTTGCTGATTTTGTCGTATTAAAATCAACAATCAAAAATCGTTACACGAGCCTAAAAGGCGAACTGACGAAGTAATCAGCAATCTGAAATCTTAATAAAGAATTCTATATCGAATAGTATTTGGAATCGCTTTTAATTTTTTCTCCAATTCTTTGTTGTGGAAATTATCAATATCTGTAATTACATAACCAAGAGTTTCGTTGGTTTTTAAATATTGCCCGAGAATATTGTTGTCATATTCTAAAAGAATGTTATTGATCTGAGCCAGAATTCCTTTCACATTTTCGTGAATATGCATAATTCTGTGAGCACTCTGCAATTCAGGAAGCTGTATTTCCGGAAGGTTTACACTTCCATAAGTGGTTCCAGTATTGATGTATTGGATAATTTTGTTTGCAACATAATGCCCGATATCTTCCTGTGCTTCTTCAGTACTTCCACCGATGTGCGGTGTCAATATTACATTTGGTAATCCTTGTAATTCTGAAACAAAGGGTTCATCGTTATTTTTTGGTTCATATGGGAAAACATCAACTGCAGCTCCGTGAATTTTACCATTTTTTAAGTTGGCAACCAATGCTTCGATATCTACAACATGCCCTCTTGAGAGGTTCAAAAAGATGACACCAGGCTTCATATATTCAAAAGCGGTGGCATCAATTAAATTTTTATTGCTCGCACGGCCATCTACGTGTAAAGAGACAACATCTGAAAGAGCCAATAATTCTTTTAATGATGAACATTTTTTAGCATTACCAAGTGCCAAACGATCTACAGCATCATAGAAATATACTTTCATACCTAATGCTTCGGCGATAATAGAAAGCTGTGATCCAATACTTCCGTATCCAACCAGACCTAATTTCTTCCCACGGATTTCAACACTGTTAGTAGCCGATTTGTCCCAAACACCTTGGTGCATCATTTTGCTTTTTTCGAAAGTGTTACGAACCAGCATAATGATTTGTCCCAAAGCCAATTCCACAACCGATCTGGTATTGCTGTACGGTGCATTGAAAACCGAAATCCCTTTCATGCTGCAGGCGTTCAAATCCACTTGGTTAGTTCCAATACAGAATGTCCCAACAGCGTGAAGTTTATTGGCATGTTCCAGAACTTTGGCCGTAAGGTTTGTTTTTGAACGGATTCCAAGAATGGAAACTCCTTTTATTTTTTCGATTAATTCGTCTTCATTCAAAGAACCTTTCATCGTTTCTACAGTATATCCTTCGTGTTCAAAAATGGTTACAGCGTCCTGGTGTATATTTTCTAACAATAAAACCTTGATTCTGTTTTTGGGATAAGAAACAGAAGCTTTGTACGATAGTTCATAAAGAATTTCATCCAGTGATGGTGCAATCTGGCTGGCTTTTTCAACAACAATTTTTCGGCTTACGTTTTCTGTAAAAGCAAAAAATTTCGATACAGCTCCTCCCTCAAGAGTTTCATAATCAGTATATCCATCGCCAATCATGATTGCTTCGCCTTGAAGGTTCAAGGATTTGATTTTCTTTACTTTTCCCTGGTTTTCACACAATTCGTCTTTCTCGTCAAAGCCGATTATTTTTCCGTCATGGTCAAATTTGAAAGTGTTGGCCAAAACGTGTTCGGGTTTAATCCCATATTCAGAAACGATTGGAATAATAATTTCTTTGAAACCATTCGAAATGATATAAATATTTTCGGAATGCTGTTTGAAAAATGTTCTGTTTCTGATTACCGAAGCAGTAACTTTCTTTTTTAATTCCTCGATTACAGTTCCAATATGGTCTCTATTGGCTTGTAATAACTGAATTCTTTTAGTTAAAGATTCTTTTAGCGAAAGCTTTCCTTCCATCCCAAGATCGGTTAATCTTTGGATTTCCTTTAATATTTGCTCTCCAGCTGCACTATCTTGGTAAATTACTTCGCATAATACATCTAGTGCTTCGACTTTCATAAAAGTACTGTCAAAATCGAATATAAATGTTTCCGGATTTTCTGTCATCTTTTTAGTGTTTTTCACAAATAGAAATTATTTGTCAATTTTTTGTGCAAAGATAACCTCTCGATTGTTAATGTGAAAATTTATTGGTATAATACTGGCCTGTTTAACGAGAATTGAAGTTATTGTTATAAATAATCTTTTTGAAGGTGTATTATTAAATTTAATCTTTGAAAAACAATTTTAAATTTTATTTTTTTTATTTTCGAAAGTGTTTTTTAAAGCAGGTTTTGAAAATTAAACATGATTTTTTTTAAAAATTCGAAGAAGTTTGTTGTAATTCAAGGTTAAAAAAAGCGGATTGGCGTTTTATTAGCTGCAGATTCACAGATTTTTTTAATTTTTTTTTAACCTGTGAATCTGCTGCGGATTTTATTTTTCTTTCAATTTCACGTCAGTGCTTTCAAAAATTTTATCGGCAGATGAAGCAACAAAGCCTTGGTACAAACAGCCGTTTGGCATCGCATAGCGCAAAGCAAATTCGTAGTAGCACGATGGAATTTCGAATGAACCTTCTTCAAAACTGACAGTATGCAAATCAGCCAAAGTGCTTGATTGCTCTAATAACTGTTCTGGAGTTCCTTTTATTTTTCCGCCAGATGCGTTTAATTTCCAGCCGTTCTGTTCCAAAAAGTCATTTAATTCCTCGAGTTTATCGAAGTTTTTCAGCGCATTTACATTAATGGTAAAATGATTAGCTCGGAAACCATATACATACATCCAGGCCGCATATTCGGATTCTTCCAGCAATGATTGATAAATTGTGTGAGAATTTGAATTCCAAATGGCTCCGCTCAGCACCAATTCTGGATTATTAAATTCGTTCTGGCCGCAATTGTCCAAAATTGTTTTTACGGTTTGCTGTAATTCTTCAGAACATTTTTCCAATTCCAGTTCAGATATAAAAATTCTTGGTGCACTGGTGTCGGTAGTGTGTTCGTAATGCTTTGCGAATAGTTTTTTGGACTCAAAAATATATTCGCCTCGAGCTTCGTATCCCAGAGCCAAGAAAGGTTTTTCTAAAACAGCAATATTGATGCGCGGGTCATTAAAAGTGCGGATCGCAATATGATCATTTTGAATTATTTCTCCTTTATCTTCTAATAATTTATGTATTTTTTTTGCTGATGGGGTGATCGCAGCATATTGTTCCCAAAGTTTCGTAAGCAATTGATTTTTGTCCATTTTTTGTCTATGTTTTCTGTTGTTATTATGACTCAAAACTAGATATTAATAGTGAAAAATGACATATTTATGCATCGATTATTTATAAATACACTTTTTAATATAATAAATATGTAATTTTGACATTTTTAAAAGCTGTTTTAGTTTTAGAATTGTCAATGTTATAATTTCTAATCAAAAGTTAAATGATGTCAAACTCCAAAAACAATGAAAATACTGATTATTTAGATCAGGAAATCATCAGAAAGCTGAGTGAGAACGGAAGAATTCCTTTTTCTGAACTGGCCAAGGAATTAAAAGTATCTAATTCTCTGGTGCATCTTCGTGTAAAAAAACTGCAGGATTCAGGACTTATTACTGGTTTCTCGGTAAAATTAAATGCTAAAACCTATGGTTTTGAAACGATCACGTATACTGGAATCACGACCAAAGAAGCGCGTTTTTCCTATTCAATTGCCGAACAATTGAAACTGATACCAGAAATTGTGGAATGTCATTGGGTTTCTGGCAAGTATGCTTTGTTTATTAAAATTGTTGCAGCCAATAATGAAGAACTTCGCAAAATCATTTACGAACAAATTCATATTATAGAAGGAGTAGGAGGGACAGATTCGTTTATTTCTTTCGGGTCTGCTTTCGAGAAAAATTTACCTATATAGTTATAAACACGAATTTCACTAATTGACACGAATCTGTTCGTGTCAATTAGTGAAATTCGTGTTGTTTTTTGTAACTCTATCTAAACCTCAAAACCTAAAACTTCTCGAACTCTGGCCAAAACGCCATCAGCAACTAGACCCGCTTTTGCGGCGCCTTTTTTCAATAGCGCATCTACTTCAGGAAGGTTATTGATATAGTAATTGTATTTTTCTCTTTCGGTTTTAAATTTTTCCAGAATCAACTCGAACAATGCTTGTTTGGCGTGGCCGTAACCATAGTTACCGCCAAGATAGCTGGCTCGCATTGCCTCAATTTGCTCTTCATCAGCGAGTAATTTATAAAGTGTAAAACAATTGCAGGTATCTGGATTTTTTGGTTCTTCAAGCGGTGTGCTGTCAGTCTCAATACTCATAATCTGTTTGCGCAGTGCTTTATCATCCAAGAAAATATTGATAAAGTTATTGGCCGATTTACTCATTTTTCCGCCATTGGTTCCTGGAATGAGCATGCTGTCTTCTTGAATTTTGGCTTCAGGAATAACAAAAGTCTCACCCATTTGATGATTGAACCGTGAAGCAACATCACGCGTAATTTCCAAATGCTGTAACTGGTCTTTTCCAACAGGAACAAATTCAGCATCATATAAAAGGATGTCGGCTGCCATAAGCATTGGATAAGTGAATAAACCAGCATTTACATCTTCGAGACGGTCTGATTTGTCTTTGAATGAATGTGCCAATGTCAGACGCTGAAATGGGAAAAAACAGCTCAGGTACCAAGACAGTTCTGCGGTTTGTGCCACATCGGACTGGCGGTAAAAAGTTACTTTTTCAATATCCAAACCACAAGCTAACCATGCGGCAGCAGTACTATAAGTGTTGGCTCTTAATGTTTCGCCATTTTTGATCTGTGTAATGGAGTGTAAATCGGCAATAAACAGAAAGGATTCGTTTTCTGGTTTATTGGATAATTCAATTGCAGGAATAATTGCGCCTAATAAGTTGCCCAAATGGGGTGTTCCTGTACTTTGAACGCCTGTAAGTATTTTTGCCATTTTTATTTTTTTAAATCTCTTATGATGTGATGAAGATTGTTATTTTTTTCGCAAAGTTAATTCTTTTGCTAAATTTTCCGCAAGTTTACCTATTTTTGGCTCTATGAAAAGTATAAAAAAAATATTGTGGACCGTTTGGAGGGTTTGGTTTTATGTGGTTATGCTAATCCCAATTCTGATTATGCTCCCCTTTCTGGTGGCTTCTATATTGACGGAAAGAGGTTACCCATATTTTTTTATGATGTCCCGTATCTGGGCCAAATGTGTACTTTTGGGTATGGGTTTTTATTACAGGGTTGAGAAAATTCAAAAATTGGACCGAAAAAAAAGCTACATGTTTGTGGCCAATCATACCTCTATGACCGACATTATGCTGATGCTGGCTGTAGTGAATAACCCTTTTGTTTTTGTGGGAAAAATGTCGCTGGCCAAAATTCCATTGTTTGGTTTTTTCTATAAAAGAACCAGTATTCTGGTGGATAGAAGCTGTTCTAAAAGCAGAATGGAAGTATTTAATGAAGCCCAAAAAAGAATTGATCGGGGCTTGAGTATCTGTATTTTTCCCGAAGGAGGCGTTCCTCAAGATGAATCTCTTATATTGGATGCCTTCAAAGATGGGGCTTTCCGTTTGGCGAGTGAGCATCATTTACCAATAGTGCCTCTGGTTTTTCCTGATAATAAAAAAAGATTGTCATATACTTTTTATAGCGGAAGCCCTGGATTAATGCGTGCCAAAATGCTTCCGCCAGTTGATACTATGTCTGTTAACGGCGAGCCTATTGATCGAAAAGAATTGCGCGAGCAGGTTCGGAATTTAATACTGCATGAACTGATTGAGTTTCAAAAATCAGATAGTAGAAAGTAAATTTTTTAAAATATTATTTCTTGATTGATCAAATTTTTGATAACTGGCTGATATAAAAAAAGACCGCTAATCGCGGTCTCTTTTGTTTTATTCCTGAGCTAATTCTTTAATCTGAGTTTTGATTTTTTCTTCAAGCTCATCTGCTAATTCTGGATTGTCTTTAATCAATGATTTAACAGCATCACGCCCTTGACCTAATTTAGTGTCGCCATAGCTGAACCAAGAACCCGATTTTTTTATGATTTCAAATTCTACAGCCAGATCTAAGATTTCGCCGGTTTTAGAAACTCCTTCACCGTACATGATATCAAATTCGGCCACCTTGAATGGCGGTGCCACTTTGTTTTTAACAATTTTTACTTTAGTTCGGTTACCCAATACGTTTTCACCATCTTTAATTTGAGTTGAACGACGGATGTCCAAACGTACCGATGCGTAGAATTTCAAAGCATTACCTCCGGTAGTCGTTTCAGGATTTCCAAACATGACCCCGATTTTCTCTCTCAGCTGGTTTATGAAAAACACAGTACAATTCGTTTTGCTTATGGTTCCTGTTAATTTTCTCAAAGCCTGAGACATCAATCGTGCGTGAAGCCCCATTTTAGAATCTCCCATTTCGCCTTCTATTTCGCTTTTTGGAGTCAACGCAGCTACCGAGTCAATTACTACAATATCAATTGCTCCCGAACGGATTAAGTTTTCGGCAATCTCAAGAGCCTGCTCCCCGTTATCTGGCTGGGAAATAATCAGGTTTTCGATATCAACGCCTAATTTTTCGGCATAATTTCTATCAAAAGCATGTTCAGCATCTATAAATGCGGCAATTCCGCCTGCTTTTTGAGCTTCGGCAATTGCATGCAAAGTCAAAGTTGTTTTACCAGATGATTCAGGTCCGAATATTTCAATAATTCTTCCTTTTGGATAACCGCCAACTCCCAAAGCCAAATCAACACCTAATGAACCAGATGAAATTGTCTCTACTTCCTCAATGGCTTTGTCGCCCATTTTCATTACAGTTCCTTTTCCGTAAGTCTTGTCTAATTTGTCAAGAGTAAGCTGTAATGCTTTTAATTTAGCTTCTTTATCCGAACTGGTTTTTTCTTTCATTTTCTTCTGTGTTTATATGATTTACCAATATGATTTAATTTAAAATACTGGTGTAGATTTTTTTAGTGCTCGTAAAAATACTTCTTTTTTTTGAAGCCACAATAAACGAGTTTTTAACAAAATGGATTTTAGTATTTATGCCTATTGCCTTCTAAATAAAAGGATCGATTTTCATTGCTTTTATCAGGCCTTTTACTTTTAGCATATTGGAGCTTTTCGAGCTGCCTCGACAGTTAATTTCTTTCTCCATGCTGAAAATTCATTTCAAATTTAGATATTGAAATTTTTATCGGAAGCACCAGAAATTAATTTAACATATAAGAGTCTTTATTCCTTAATAAATAACGCTTTAAGTTCGGTTGCGTCATGAGGATTCATTTTTCCAGCTAAAACCAGACTTAATTGTTTCCTTCTCAAGGCAGCGTCATATCGCATTTTTTCCAGTTCAGTTTCTGGCTGGATGGGAGGAACTTCTACAGGCCTTCCAGTGTCATCTACAGCTACAAAAGTGTAGATGGCTTCGTTCGCTTTAGTCCTGTTCCCAGATTGGCGATCCTCGACCCAGACATCCAGATAAATTTCCATAGAAGTTGTAAAAGCTCTGGATACTTTTGCTTCTATAATTACAACACTCCCAAGCGGAATAGATTTATTAAAAGCCACATGGTTTACGGAGGCTGTTACACCTATGCGACGCGAATGTCTTCCGGCGGCAATACTTGCAGCACGATCCATTCTGGCCAATAGTTCCCCTCCAAATAAATTATTCAAAGGATTGGTTTCGCTCGGTAAAACCAGATCGGTCAATACAGTTAAGGATTCTGATGGGTGTTTTGCCGTCATATTTTATATTAGATAATTAGTAAGCGATTTTGTTTGTATTATATTTTTTAGTTTAGTTATTTTTTGCAGTTGACATTGCTATTGTAATTGTTATTGAATTTTGAAATTGCTTTAGTTCAGCCAATACACAGCCATCACTGACGGGATAAAATAGAGAACAATAGTTCGTGCTCCATCATAATCTTTAGCCAGACGCTGTCCAAAAAGCAGCATGATAAGGGTAAGACTTGAAAATATTGCTCCATATAAGCCATATACCCTGCCGCTGTTTACTGCTAGTTCTATAGCTCCAACGGTACATAATACACCTGAGATTAATTCTAATATTAATACATTTACCAATGCCAAAGGCACTTGATTGCGCAAGGGAGTTTTTGCAAAATGTTCTTTCAGCCAATCTAAGTTATCTTTCCAGTGGAATAATTTATCTTGTGAGGATTGCAAAAAAGTAATTGCTAAAAAAACTAATAATAAGATTGAGGCAATATTATTCATGTGTTTTATTTTTTATGGATTAAACGTGTAAGTTTTATAGATAAATCGGTTAAAATGATTTTGGCATTCCCATTACGTTCTATATGATACATGGCATCTGATATTTCTTTGAATATGTCATTAATATTGTTGCCATTTACAAAAGGCGCAAAATTAGCCAGTTTAAATTTGTCAACTTTTGTTTCTATATATACGAGTTCTTTTGCTTCATAATTAAGTAACAGAGCCTGACGGAACATTTCGATGCAGAACTGCAGGAATTTTTTTTGCGTTTCTCTTCCTAATGTGGCAATCTGTTCGCTCCATTCGATCAAATCCTGTATTGCTGCGGCATTTCCTTTAGCTTTAAACGCGGCACGAACCCAAGTGACAAACCATTCTTCAAAAGGTGATGCTTCGTCATCTGTATTCAATAAGTGAAGTGCTTTGTTATAATTTCCCTGTGCCTGATGTGCAATTTTTTGAGCTGTCTTAGCATCTAACTGCTTGTTTTCTATAAGCGCATTAGCGATTAGCTGCTCGCTTAAACCATTAAAATGTGTTATCTGGCAGCGCGAACGAATAGTCTGTATGATATCTTCTTCATTTTCGGAAATCAGAAGAAATACTGTTTTTTCAGGTGGTTCTTCCAATAATTTGAGGAGTTTATTGGATGCCGAGATATTCATTTTATCGGCCATCCAGATGATCATTATTTTATAACCGCCCTCATAGGATTTTAAGGATAATGATTTTAGGATTTCCTGTGCGTCGTCTACGCGTATTTCTCCTTGTTTATTCTGCACTCCCAATGTAGCATACCAGTCAAATAAGCCTGCGTAAGGATTATCCAAAACAAACTGTCTCCACTCTGAAATAAAATCAATGCTCCTGGGCTTTTGTTTTACATCTTCGGTAGTTACGGTTGGATAAATAAAATGTAAATCAGGATGAGAAATTTTTTCAAATTTAAGGGTGCATGATTCATTTAAGCCTTGCTGTGAGTTACACAAAACATACTGTGCATAAGCAATGGCCATCGGCAAAGTGCCACTGCCTTCTGGCCCTATAAATAATTGGGCATGAGGAATTCTGCCAAGATCAACACTTTTTGTTAAGTGATCTTTAATGTAGTCTTGTCCTAAAATTTTAGAAAATTGCATGAGGCAAAGATAGAAGAAAATGGTAGTTCCAAAAATTTTATGTATTAAACTTGCGATACATGACTTTACAATTTTTTCTGTTTATAGTTTGATTTGTACTCTTTTCCAGCAGTTTTTTTCAACCGTTTTATGTTAATAACTTTTGTGTAACTTATGTCTGAATAATATTTTTAATAATATTTTTAATTTTTTTAACAGGAAAAACATTCTTTATTAGTTAATTTTTATATTAATTTTTATTTTTTTTAACATGGGAAATGCATAGGTAAGATGTTGATTTTGTGGGGTTAATATCTTTTAAAATAATGTTATTGAATTTAATTTGCCTGCAATTTGTTTTTAGGGGCTTGCAAATTCCATGTTAATTGTATAGTTTTGTTTCAGTTAATTAATAAACCCCAAGTTATGAAAGGTAAAATTATTTGTTTCAGTATTTTCATGTTAGCATTAAGTTCTTCAAAATGTATAGCACAAGCAAAGCCAAATATGCCTCAAAGTATTATTAGTACAAACGCATCAATCCGTACTTATAACGATGATAAAACATTGAAGGCTTTATCCAAAGGAGAATTGGTAGAATTGTACATTGAGCGCATGAAGGTTATTGTAAGAATAATGCCAAAAATAGGTATGGCAACCAAGCCTGGTGTGACTATGTCTGATCTTGGTATTCCAGATACTTCAGATAATAAAAAAGCTTTAGATTTAGAAAAAGAAGCAACACAGACCTATTTAGATATTTCGGTTGATTATTTAAGAAAAATGCTTCCATTTTGTGATAAAGGACAGCTTATCAATGCTATTTTGTTCTATGAACAGACTTTGAAAGCGCTAAAAGAGCTTGAAGCTCAATAAAAATTTTTAGAAAAACTATTTTCTAAGTCGAACTTAAACTCTATAAATGAGTAAATAAATCTCTCCTACAGAGATAAACATTAATACCCCCCAAATCTATGAAAACTAAATTTCTGTTAATATGGGTTTTTCTTGGAATTGTTAGTAACGTAAGTGCTCAACAAGAAAGAGGAATTTTTGGACCAAGCAATTGGTTGAACAACTGGACTGAATTCAAACCAGGAAAAGCGGATTATGGTGAGGCAACTCAAATCCTTGCTGGAAATATAACAGTAGACACAAGATTAACGAAGAAAGATGTATACATTATTCAAGGAAATGTATATGTTACTAATAATGCTGTGCTTACGATAGATCCTGGAACTATAATCATTGGAGATTCAGATTCTAGAGGTACTTTGATTGTGACTAAAGGCGCAAAGATAGTTGCTGAAGGTTCAGAAACAGATCCTATCGTTTTTACATCCAATAAAACAACTAAAAAGGCTGGCGATTGGGGCGGTATCATAATTCTTGGTGATGCTCCGATTAATAAGTTTGGTCTTTATACGTCTATTAATTATGATGATTTAGATCCTGCATTGACAACTTATGGAGGCAGCAATGCTGAAAGTTCGTCTGGGGTATTAAAATTTATAAGAGTAGAATATGCTGGAAAAAAAGCTAGAGGAGCTGATAATTTTGATGCAATTTTGCTTGGAGGAATTGGAAATAAGACGATCTTAGAAAATATCATGGTAAGCTACGCTGCTGGTGAAGCGTTTGAAGTTCTTGGCGGTGAACCAGTAATGACTAAAATGGTTTCTTACAAATGTAATGGAATTGATTTTAAATTTTCATTAGGAACACAGGCAAAAATTGATAATTCATTAGCAATCAGATCATCTTATATTAGTAATAGCAGTGGTTCTCGTTGTTTAGATATTTCATCTTACATTAAAAAAGAAGATGTTGATTTTACAAAAAAACAAACATCTGTGACTGCAACTAATCTTACTTTAGCAAATGATAGTGAAGACATTGATGCTGATATAAAAGCAGGATTGGTGAAAGAGGCAGTTTTTGTTGCCGAAAATACAACATTGGTTTTAAGAAAAAGTGTAATTTCTGGTTTTAATCCTGCAGTTGTTTTAGATTCTAAAATTGACATTAACAGCAAAAATCTTCAGAAGATTAGAATTGAAGAAATGTATCTGAATTTATGTAAAGGGAATATATTTTCAGCAGGTACTTTGAATAACGAGGATTTAGAAAATTATTACGGAAATAGTATGTTCTTTAATTTGTATTCCAAAACTACAAATGTGGAGACATTTAATGATTTTGCTAATCCTAGAAGACCTGACTTTAGATTAGCTCTTACTAAGATTACTGCTTCTACAAAGTAAAAGTACGTAACTGGATTAAATATAAAAATGAAAGTTAAGCCTTATTTATGGTTTGGCTTTCATTTTTATTACTTTAAAGAAGTTGTTTCAATTGTTTTGTAAATCCAATTAATAGAACGAATATGTCCAGCTGCTTTGTTGGTTCATGAACTAGTGTTGTGAATTGATATTTCTCCCCATGAAATGCAATAATTATTAACCTATGAATAGAAAAACTACTTTTTTATTTTCCTTTTGTACATTTTTATTTTTTCTAATGTTGTTGGTAGTTCCAGCAACAGGATTATTTGCACAAACAATTACACCTCAAAAATTACCTTTTGATAAAATTTGTGCGGGAGGTCCTCATCCAACAATCCCAGATGAGGTATTTAATGAATATCAGGCTCAATTTAAGATTTCTGGTTTTGATCCTACTGTAACTTTTTCAGTTGAGTTATCTGATCCATCGGGTTCTTTTGCAAATCCAATAGCTACAATTCCCTTGGCCCCATTAAATGGAACTCCTCCTGATACTTCGACAGATAAGACTTTAACTTTTGCTATTCCTAGTGATTTAACTGGATCTGACAAATATCAATTAAGAGTTAAAAGCAGTTCAGGCATTGTTAGTCAAAGTTTTACAATATTTAATACAGCTAGTACTAAATCATTTTCTGCTTACTATAAGGCCTATAATGGCTCTTTTTTCCTGAATGATAAAAAAACTTCTGTTAGTTTTTGCAGCGGAGGCAGTGTGACACTTTCTGTTTATAATCCTGATCCCAGTGTACCTGGTTCGTCTCCAGCTAATTATCCTCAATTAAAATACTATTGGTATAAAGACGATGTTTTAATTTCTGGCCAATCTTCAAGTTCAATAGTAGTCAATACTCCAGGATTTTATTTTGCTAAATTAAATTATGGGTCTTGCACGGATGATAATTTCAGATCACAAGGTATTACTGTTATTAGTTCTGCAGGAGGTGGTGGCGGAGCATCTATTGCATCCAGTTTAGGAAATCCTTTTTGTTCTGGTTCCGAGATGACAACACTAAGTGCACCAGCCGGTAACACTTATATTTGGAGAAAAGATGGACAAATAATTTCTGGAGCAACTAATCAGACTTATCAGACCAATGTGGCAGGAATATACAGCTGTGATATTGATTTTGGCGGATGCAATGATACGGCTGTAATCGATTTGAAAACGATGGGATCTGTTAATGCTAATGGAGACATTGTTACCGAAGGAGAGACACTTACAGTTGCTCAAGGTGAAACTTTAAATGTTACCACGACAACATCAATTTCGAACCCTGCTTATCAATGGTTTCTAAACAACAATCCCATTGCAGGTGCTACGCAGAGTTCGTTGGATATAATTGTTGCAGGCAATTATAAAGTGAATATTTCTGGCTGTGTTATGTCTTTCAAAGTTTCATATAGCTCTGTTATTGATTATAATGTTGCCAAAATTCCTAATGTGGTCTCACCAAATAATGATGGCAATAACGATACGTGGATTATTCCAGATGATTTTAACAACACAAATACACACGTCACTATATTGAGTTCTTTGGGAGAGATTGTTTTTGAAACGGATAATTATGATAATTATAATGGCTGGCCACAGTCCAATATTGAGTTCAAAAATTTCAACCCTGTTTTTTATTATATAATTACTCCAAATGGCGGTTCTGCCAAAAAGGGTTCGATAACTCTTCTGAAATAATATGAAAAAAATTTTACTAAGCGTTTTCTTTTTTTGCTGTTCCATACATGTTTTCTATGCTCAACAAGAAGACGGTGTCGTATCTTATGCTATTCCGCCAGGAAACTCTTTAAAATTTAATTCTTTTGTTATTAACCCTGCTTTCAGTTTTGTAAGACAGCAAAGTGCTTATATTACTCTGTTTAACAAAACGCAATGGACTGGTTTTGAAGATGCACCAAAAACTTATTTATTAAATTATTCTGGGCGTTTTAGAGAAAATGAAGGTGTTGCATTAGGAGTTTTTCAGCAGACTCAAGGAGTGCTTAGTACTACAGGTTTAGTAGCTAATTTTGCTCATAATATTCTTTTGCAGGAAGATAGTAATTTAACTTTCGGTATTAATGTAAGCGCTTATAAAAGTGGCTTAAATTCTGGTAAAGTAGTTGTAAATACCCCAGACCCTTCTTTAGACAATATCCCATCAAATACTTTATTAGCCGTTACTCCAGGAATTAATTACGGAAATGCCTTTCTAGATTTTGGAGTTGCATTTAATAATCTGGTTACTTATAATTTTGGTTCAGGAATAATGAAAGACGATCCAAATAAGGGTATTGCAGGACACGTCATGTATACAGGTTTTATTGATTCTTATGGTTTTTTTGATAAAAGTAAATTTTCAGGTTTAATTAAAACTGAAGTGGCCAAAGAAAAAACAATTTTTTCAGGATCAGCTATGTTTACCATTCCACAAGGGGTTTGGGCTCAGGCAGGCTATAATTCTGTTTTAGGTGCTACAGCTGGTTTTGGGCTTAATTTAACACCAAAAATTGCTCTAGAATATTCGTATGGGATGGGTCTAGGAGATATATCAGAGCTAGGTGCTTCTCATATAATTGTATTGGCTTATAAAATAAAGAGCCGAAATTTTGATTATGGAGACGATGAAGAAGAAGGTGCTTTAATAGAACCTGCACCAATACAAAAAAAGGTTGCTGCTCCAGCTCCAAAAGCTGTTACAAAGACTGCTGCTGAGGCCAAAGCTGCTCAACAAGCTAAAATTGCGGCCGCAAATAAGGCTAAGCTGGATGCCGCTATCAAAGCGAAGGCAGATGCTGCTGCTCTTGCAAAAGCTAAGTCTGAAGCTGCTATTCTAAATAAAAAGAAATTAGATGCAGATGCTAAAGCTAAAGCTGATGCAGCTGCTGCGTTAGCTGTGAAACAGCCTGCACCAGTTTCTAAAGAAAAATTAGCTGCCGATAAAGTAAAAGCTGATGCAGATGCCGCAGCCAAGCTCCTGGCTGACAATAAAGCTAAAGCGGCGGCAAAATTAGCTGCCGAAAATAAAGCCAAAGCTGATGCCGAAGCCGCCAAACTTGCTGCAGAAGCGAAAGCTAAAGCCGACGCTGCTGCTATTAAGCTGGCTGCTGATAATAAAGCCAAAGCCGATGCCGAAGCCACCAAACTTGCTGCAGAAGCGAAAGCTAAAGCTGATGCCGAAGCTGCTGCTATTAAGCTGGCTGCTGATAATAAAGCCAAAGCCGATGCCGAAGCCACCAAACTTGCTGCAGAAGCGAAAGCTAAAGCTGATGCCGAAGCTGCTGCTATTAAGCTGGCTGCTGATAATAAAGCGAAAGCCGATGCCGAAGCCGCCAAACTTGCTGCAGAAGCCAAAGCTAAAGCCGATGCCGAAGCTGCCGCTATTAAGCTGGCTGCTGATAATAAAGCCAAAGCTGATGCCGAAGCCGCCAAACTTGCTGCAGAAGCTAAAGCTAAAGCCGATGCTGAAGCTGCTGCTATTAAGCTGGCTGCTGATAATAAAGCCAAAGCTGATGCCGAAGCCGCCAAACTTGCTGCAGAAGCCAAAGCTAAAGCCGATGCTGAAGCTGCCGCTATTAAGCTGGCTGCAGAGAATAAAGCCAAAGCTGATGCCGAAGCTAAAGCTAAAGCCGATGCTGAAGCTGCCGCTATTAAGCTGGCTGCAGATAATAAAGCCAAAGCTGATGCCGAAGCTGCCAGACTTGCTGCAGAAGCAAAAGCTAAAGCCGATGCTGAAGCTGCTGCTATTAAGCTGGCTGCTGATAATAAAGCCAAAGCTGATGCGGAAGCTGCCAAACTTGCTGTAGAAGCGAAAGCTAAAGCCGACGCCGAAGCTGCCGCTATCAAGTTAGCCGCAGAGAATAAAGCCAAAGCTGATGCCGAAACTGCCAGACTTGCTGCAGAAGCAAAAGCTAAAGCCGATGCTGAAGCTGCTGCTATTAAGCTGGCTGCAGAGAATAAAGCCAAAGCTGATGCCGAAGCCGCCAGACTTGCCGCAGAAGCGAAAGCGAAAGCCGATGCACAAGCAGAGCAAGATAAAATAGAGGCTGCTGCTGCCGCAAAATTAGCTATTGAAGCTCTTGCAAAAGCCAAAGCAGATGCTACTCCTAAAGATGAGTATGGTAAATCAATGGATAACTTGACAAATATTCTGGAAGATTCAAAAAGAAGACAAGAGCAATTGCTAAGTCGTTTGGATGCATCTGTGGCCAATAAAGAAAAAGCGCTGAAAGAAATGCGTGAAGAAAATGATTTAAGTGATAAAGGAATAGTAAAAAATACAACGGTAGAGTTTAAGAGCACAGCGGGTGAGAACGCAGAGCTGGAGTCTATCAGAGCACAAATTGCCGAAATAAATAAAAATCAGGCCAATAATTTGGCTGAGTTTAACAGGCTTTACAACGAGAGGCTGAAAAAAACTCCTAAAAACGATCTTATCAATCAGAATTATTTAAAAACAATAGAAAACTTAAAAGCTGAGCAAATAAAAGCCGAACAATCTAATGCTGTTTTAATTACTACTTTAGAAAAAATCAAAGTAGAAACTGAGATAGAGAAAAAACGTAGAATCAAACGCGCTGTTTCTACAAATGATCAAGATCGTTTGGCTCAGGATATGGCTACTTTAAAACAAATTAAAGCAACTACCAAAGTAAGCAGTGTTCCATTGAAAGCATCAGATTTTGATTTTGGTGATAATCAGGCAAACATGCAGATTATTAAGAACAACAAAAATCTTGAAAGTGGTTACTATATGATTTTGGCAGTACATGCCGATGTAGCAAAAAGAGATGCGTTCGTTACAAAAACTGTAGCGGCAGGGCAATCAAACGTGAATTTCTTTTACGATGTAAACACAAGTAAGTATTTTATTTATACAGATAAATTCGACAATATACAAGAAGCAACAGAGGCATTGTCAGACAAAGGAAATAAACCTTATAATGGCAGAATGGTAATTGTTAAAATTGAAAAATAATTCAGACAGCTTTTATTTTGTATAAAATAGTTTTCTTTTTTATTTGATATTGTTGTAAAATGTTTAATTTTAATTTTTTTAAGACAGTATTTGTAATATAAATCACAAAAAAACGTCTTTTAAAGCAGTGTAAAAAATCGAAAAAATTGTTCAAATAGTGATTTTATGGTTGAATTTTATAGCTAAATCATCTTTTATCATAAAAATTGAGTTAAAAAACAGCGTTTAAAGCAAAATTATCTCGGTGTTATTTTTTATTCTACGCCCCTGTTGATTAAAGAATGGTATCTATATTTAAATATATATGAATATGAAAAAACCTACTTTTTCTATATTTTCCAATTGCTTCATGTCTTTAACAGAGACTATTTTTTCTAATGGTGAAAAAATAAAAAATTTGAGAAGCGTTATATTTCAAAATTGCAGTTACATTGCAATTTTTTTTAGAATCCAATTTTTTATTGGTTTAATATTTCACATCTCTTTTTCAATTTCGAATGCTGTAAAGTCAGCATTAAACACGTCAATTTTTAAGAAGCAAATGGTCTTAAAAACTGCGATGGTGTTTGCTTTATTTTTTCTAAGCACGATTTCATATTCACAAGTTCTTAAGAATTTTGGTATAAATTACCAGAATAATTTGAAAGGTGATATTCTTGTAATAGGAAATAATTCTTTAAATAGAGATTTAGGAACAAATGGAAATAGAGCCAATGATCCATATAACACTGTAGGAAGTTCTTCGAGTTACAATGAGAATTTAAACATGAAATGGATTAATATTGATCCAGATGGAACAAATAATTTCAATTCGAGTAGTGCCACCTTAACAATACCAACTGCGAGTAAAGCTTGTTACAACATTGTATATGCTGCCTTATATTGGTCGGGTACTTATTCAATAGCTGCAGATAGAGGGTCCGCTTCTGGTGCAGATCGTACAAAAATTAACAAAGTTAGGTTTAAGGTCGGTAGTAATCCTTATGTTAATCTTGTTGGTAATGTTATTTATGATTATATAGGTGTTACAGGTACTGCATCTGGAGCACTTGCACCTGCAACTGCTCAAGCAGCAAGAAATCCTTATGCCTGTATGCTTGATATAACCAGTTATATTAAGTCTGGTGGTGAAACTTCATACACAGTAGCTAATGTTGCCAGTTCAGAAGGAGGTAGTGGTACATCTGCTGGTCATTCAGCTGGCTGGTCGATTTTTGTTGTATATGAAGATCCCTATTTGCCAAGTAAATATATAGCTAGTTTTGATGGTTTTTCAAGAATTAAGGGAGGAGATCCTGCATTTGTAATTCCAATTTCTGGTTTTAAAACAAATCCAGTGGGACAGGTAAAAGTAAAATTGGCGTTTTCTGCTTTAGAAGGTGATAACAGAGATACAGGAGATAATTTTAGAGTTAAAGGAACTACGGCAGCTCTTACTCCAGCATCAGTATGGGGAGATGCTTTTTGTGCTATAAGACCACAGCAGACAGCTACTATTAAACCTAATTTTTTTAATAGTTCTATTACAGATGGCGACGTTTATTTTCTTGATAGAACTCCAAATAGTAAAAACACTTTGGGCTATGATGCAGGAGTTTTACAATTGGCCAACGCTAGTAACACAGTTATTAGAAATAATGAAACATCCCTAAATTTTGAGCTTAGTACTAGTAGTGACTGGTATTATATGTTCTTTAATGCTCTAGCAGTTGATATAATTGAACCAAAAATTGTATTGACTAAAGAAGTTTTTGATAATTCGTCTCCTACACGTATTAATATGGGTGATAAAGACGTTACCCTCGGACAGCAATTAAATTATGTAATAGGTTTTCAGAATAAAGGGAATGACCCTGCAGAAAATTTTACAATCAAAGATGTTCTGCCAATTAATATCAATTTTAATTATCCTGCTGACATTACTTCTTTGCCACCAGATCTTGTCGTTGGAGGTGTTACTTATAAAGTTACTCATACTTATGATCCAGCAACACGCACTATTATTTTTACTATTCCAAAACAGTATGTTGAAGTAAATGATCCCCGCTACACAATAGAATTAAAAGTTAAAGTGGTTGATTCTTGTAATCAGCTGAGTGATATGTGTTCTAATATAATCAAGAATTCCGCTTATGCTACTTATACAGGAAAGGATAATAAAGCTCAAATTACAGATGATCCTAGTTTGTCTTCGTTTACAACCTGTAATATAGGTTTGCCACAAGCAACTAATTTCTTGGTCGGGGTTGATAAATGTGCATTTACTAAGAGTGAAGTATTGTGTGGTAATAGTGTTAATATTTCAGCTTCCAATGGATACACTGCTTATAAATGGTCTACTGCTCCATTTGATAAATTTGGTGTAACGACCGGGACAATACTTGGCTCTAATCAAACTCTCACAGTAACAAGTCCTGGCAAATATTATGTATACAATACCGCCGCAGCTCCATGTTTATCTATAACAGAAGAGGTAACGGTATCGCGTGCCGGAACAGTTACAACAAACCCATTAATTGCAATTGCAGACAAAGTTGTTACTTGTGTTAGTGGAGGAGCGGGAAAACAGCTGCCTTATTTCTTTTTGTGTGGGGCAAATGCAACCAGAGTGCTGAATGTTGCTATCTCTGATGGTGCTACTATCGTTTGGGAACGATTGAGTAAGACCAATCCAAATTGTACAGCAGTTACTGACCCGAATTGTGCTAATGAAGCCAATAATTGTAATTGGGATAAAATGGGCGAAGGCTCCAGTTATACTCTTAGTGGTGATAGCTCTGGAGAGTATAGGCTAACTTTGAACTATCCAGGAAACTGTTTCAACCGTTTTTACTTTAATGTATATCAAAACACATTGAATGCAACTGAAACGCATTCGGATATAATCTGTAATACAAAAGGGAACATTACGATAGGTGGTATTCCAATTACTGATTATGAATATAGTATCAGCAGTGCAAATGGTACTACCCCATCTGTACCATATCAGAACAGTAATAGTTTTACGATAAATACAGCCGGATTGTATACGGTTTTTATCAAGCAGAAAGGCGTAACTACTAATCCCTGCGTTTTTGATATAAAAGATATTCCAATCAGACAAAGAAATTTTACTGTGGATGAGTTTAAGACTAATCCAGTATGTTATGGTGATAAAGGAAGTATTAAAGTGGCGGCAAATGATGTACGCGGGCCTTATACCTATGAGATTTTTAAAGATGGAATTTCAATAAATAAAGTTACTACAGGTAATGCAGATTATACTTTTACCGGTTTAGATGCTGGTGCATATAAATATGTAGTTACTACGGCTGACGGCTGTACATATACTCAGTATTATATTGCCATTGCTGATGCTGCTGGAGAAATTAAAGCCACTCCGTCTATAAAAGTTCCTTTGACGGCCTGTACCAAAGGAATCATTAAAATTGCAACAACCCAGGACAGAAATTGGGGAAATACTTTTTATTATTTTGTAAATGGTTCTTCCACTTTTCAGACTTCAAATGAAATAGAAGTAACTGCTTCTGGTCTTTACACTATTAGAGTAGTTGGACTGAATAATTGTGAGGTAACTGTAACACAGCAAGTTGATTTATTGCCAAAACCAACTTTTACCGTAACAAATACGAATACGAACTGTTATGATGAGAAAGCCAAAATCAATATTGCTCTAAATGGCAGCAGTGCAGGTTACAAAGTAGAATATAGTATAGACAATGGAGCGACTTATGTTGAAGGAAATGCTACTGGTATTGAATTTTCAAATTTGTATGCTGGACAATACAAAGTTTTGGTACGTTTCAGTGTTACTTATCCAATTACAAATTCGCCGGGTACTGAAACGGTTATCTGTCCTCTGGATCCAGTTAGGACAATTACGATTAACGGTCCCACTTCGGGTGTTACTGCTTCGGCAGGTGTTGGTGAATTGGCAGGCTGTGGGCCATTGCAAAATGGGCAGCCTACCGGGCTTTTGCGTATAACAAACGTTGAGGGAGGAACAAGTCCGTATCAATATAGTTTTGATGGAGGTAATATCTTTGGAAATGACAGTCAAAAATATGTTATCGCTGGAACCTATAATTTGGCGGTTAAAGATGCTCTTGGCTGTATATTTAAAATACCATATACCGTTACTCTTGACCCAAAACCAGCCGATCCAGATATTGATGACGATATTGATACCGTTTACAATTGTGATGGCAGCGCTACTGCTACTGTAATAGTAAATAACCCTACAACATCAGGTGGAACGACTTATACCTATGAGTATTACTTGAAAACAGGTACAAATCCGCCAGTAGCCAATACTCCAATTACAAATAATGTTTTCACAAATGTACCTTCTGGCGACCATACTGTTATTGTAAAATACAATGTTCAGACAGTATCTAGTTACAGTAATCTATTACAGGAAGATTTTGGCAGAGGAGGAGATACAAGTTCTCCAGGAATTAATGCAGCCTATTGTAGAGAAAATCAGGATGGAAATACACTAGCTTTTGCTGAATGCAGTCTTTCAGATTGGCATCCTTGGCTGATGAATGATGGTGATTATGTAGTTACTAAAGCTTTATTGCCAGATCATGCTAACGATTTTAATTGGTTTTTGCCAAAAGACCATACTGCGGTATTAAATAATACTCCAGCTATTACAGATGGAAGATTTTTGGCTGTTAATATTGGTAAGACTATACCGATTGGAGCTGTTTTATATCAAAAAACGATTAATGATATTATACCAAATCAGGAAATTAATGTGTCTTTATTCATGCTTAATTTGTTGAAAACCACTAATAATCTGCCTTCACCGCAGTTAACTGTTCAGTTAGTAAAAGGAAGTACTATAATTGCTTCTCAAGTGATGCCGAGTATTCCAAGAGATGAAAGCTGGCATTCAAGTACAGATTTGGCAGGGGGAAATATTTTTAAATTAAATCCAGGAAACAATACTTCTTTAGAATTTCAAATTATATCTAACAGTCAGGTTGTAAGTGGAAATGATTTGGCAGTTGATGATATCCATGCCTATCAAGTTCCAAGATCTTGCGGTAACGAAAGATCGTTTCCTATTAAAGTTGATGGAAGCAAAGCATTTAAAGCCTCAATACCAACATTCACGAATGCAGCATGTTTTGGCGATACCAATGGAACAATCACTATTGCCGCTGAAAACTTTGGTGCGTCAGGATATCAGTATTCACTTGATGGGGTTAATTTTCAAACAACAACATTATCTTCTTTAGTGTTAACAGGATTTGGTGCTGGTACACACACTATTATTGTACGCAGTGACGCTACGGGTGCTTGTCAGTATACATTAAAACAGGAGATTAAGGCGCCAACAGCTGTAACAGTATTGGCTTCTATTACAAAACCAGCAACTTGTACAACTGGTGCGACTATAACTGCTGTAGGCGGGGGAGGATCATTATCGGGTTATTGGTATGAATTAAGAAATACTACCGGTGGAGCAATAGTTCGTCCATTTCAAAATAATGATACATTTGCAAATGTTCCAGCTGGAAACTATACGGTTTTTGCGAGAGATGCTAACTCTTGTGTAAGTCCTATTGGAGCTCCAGTAAATGTTGTGTCTCCATCTGGTTTTACTGCAAGTATAGATGCAACATCATCTGATTTGTGTTATGACACGGCCAATCAAGCCAAATTAGTAGTTACAGTTTCAGGAGGATTAAGTCCATTCAGCTATAGCTTAAATGGAGGTGCCTCACAAACTGGCAATACTTTTAACACAGTAGGAGTGGGAACTCATACTATTGTTGTAACCGACAGCAATAATTGTACTTTTACTATTAACAACATTAAAATAGAGCCACAGTTAACATTGAATCTTTCTCTGATTCAGGATTTAACCTGTTTGGTTAATGCTTCTATTGGAAATCCTGTAATAACCGGAGGCTATGGTACTCCTTATACTTATACAGTTTCACGTAATGGAGCCACTCCTGCAGCTGTAGCTTCTTTCCCTTATACAACCGCACTTGCAGGATCTTATGTGTTTACAGTTAAAGATAGTAAAAGCTGTCCTGCAGTGAGTACTCCTATTGTGGTTACTGCAAAGACTGCTCCAACATTAACAGCAGTTAAAACAGATATTACCTGTAATAATAAAAATGACGGTACTATTACAGTAACTGCTGCTAACGGTTTTACAACGGCTTATACCTATGCAATTAAATTAAGCACAGCAGCTGCTTATACTACTCAAACTACCAATCAATTTACAGGTTTAGCTGCTGGTCTTTATAATATTAAGGTTATTGACAGCAAAGGCTGCGAATCAGCAGTGACTGATGTAACAATTGTAAATCCATCTCTTGTTGGAGGGACAATCAGCGCTACCGAATTAGGCTGTAGCGGTACCGCTACGGTTCCTGCTGTAGTTACCGTAAATGGTTCTGGTGGTGTAAGTCCTTATGAATACAGTTTTAACGGAACTTCCAGCTTTGGAACTGGCAATACTTATTCTACAAGTACTAATCAAACTGTAACAGCTTATATTAAGGATAAAAATGGCTGTCAATTTGGACCTTTATCGGTAACGATTGCTCCTAAGGTGTTTATTACAGGTATTGATGTAATGTTTGATACAGGTCTGGAATGTCCAGCTTATGAAGCGCATGTTAAATTTCAGGCTGTAGGAGGATTGTCGCCTATCCGTTATCAGATTATTTCTGGACCAGCAGGTTATAGCTCGGCTATAGTTTCTGACGGAGAATTTAAAAATCTTAAACCAGGAGACTATGTTTTTAGAGCTACTGATAAAAATGGATGTAGTTTTGACTTAGATTATAATGTAAAAAGTGTACCAGATATTGTTGCGGGTGGCAGCGTGCTTACTCCAATTAAATGTTTTGGCGACAAAGGAACAATTCAGTTTACCGTAAATGGAGTAAAAGACAGAGGATATGATTATGTGATCAAAAATGCATCCAATGTAATTATTCAAAGCGCAAGTAATGTAAGCGAAACGATTACTACTATTAATGTAACTGCTCCACAGCCAGCAGGAGTTTATACTATTACAGTAACGGACAGAAAAACTACTTGTTCTGTAAGTTATACAGTAAATCTGACACAGCCGGCTGCTGCATTAAGTATTACAAGCGCTGCAGGTACAAATGTGAACTGCAACAATGACAATTCCAGTATTACTGTAAACGCTACGGGTGGAACTACGAATTATTCTTATGCTTTTGCAAAAAGCCCATCAACTGTACCAACATCAGCTTATGTTACAGGTTCAGTTTTAATTGTAGACACTAACTCAGGTGCTGATTTAATCTGGGATGTGTATGTTAAAGACGCTAATGATTGTATTGCGAAAAGAACAGTTACAGTAAGTAGTGATCCTATACCATCTGTAACAGCGGTTGTGAGTAACCAGTGTACAGCGTCAGGCAGCAGTTTCACTATTACTGCTACAGGAACGGGAGGAACAGGAACACTGACTTATGGAATCAACGGAGCTTCCGGTGCTTTCCAGGCAGGCAATACATTCAATGTTCC
>NZ_JBDLZZ010000026.1:0-37415 GCF_040049115.1 Flavobacterium aestuarii | reverse complement strand
AGTGTTTAGTTGTCGTAAACCAAATTTCTCACTTTTGATGCTTACTTTTTATATTTTCTAACTAGCAACTTGAATTATTTATTTTAATTTATTTTCTACAAAATTATTGATAGCAGCTTCGTCCATTTGAACTACGCGCCAATCGTTTAATATTTTGGCCCCCGATTTTTCATAAAAATCAACAGCTGGAGTATTCCAGTCTAACACGTTCCATTCAATTCGCCGCACTTTGTCTTTTAGTCCTTGCTTAATAACTTCCGAATACAGCGCATAACCTAATCCTGTTCCTCGCATGCTTTCCTTTACAACTAAATCCTCAAGATGTATTGTTTTTCCTTTCCAGGTCGAATAGCGATTGTAATATAAGGCAATGCCGGCAATTTCGTTTTCGACTTCGGCAACAAAAACTTCAAATAGCGGTTTGTCGCCAAAACCATCTCTAACAAGATCATCCGCCGTTATTAAGACCGCATCTGGCTCTTTTTCAAATATCGCCAATTCCTGAATCAGGGACAGAACACCTTTCATGTCTTCTTTTCGTCCTTTGCGTATTTTCATGTTTTCGTATTATTATACTGCAATTATATTAAAAAACAGTCAATTAGGAAGCAGTTTTTATGAAATATGTAGCAAATATACAATACTGATAAACTATCTAAGTATTATTCTTTTCATTATCACAAAAAAAACGATATTTGTGACTTCAAATTAACTACATCGATTTCGTAATGGAAGAAAACAATAAAACATTAGGAGAATTTATTATTGAGAATCAAAAAGCTTTTCAATATTCATCGGGTGAATTATCCAGGATTATTAACTCAATTCGGCTGGCGGCAAAGGTAGTCAATTACAAGGTTAATAAAGCAGGATTGGTCGATATTGTTGGTGCCGCGGGCGAACAAAATATTCAAGGCGAAGACCAGCAGAAATTAGATGTATATGCCAATGAAGTTTTTATCCAGACCTTGATTAACCGTGAAATTGTCTGTGGTATAGCTTCCGAAGAAAACGATGATTTTATTACAGTTAAAGGAAGTGATAACAGTAATAATAATAAATATGTGATTTTGATGGATCCTCTGGACGGTTCGTCCAATATTGATGTGAATGTTTCTGTCGGGACTATTTTTTCAGTGTACAGAAGAGTCACGCCTATAGGAACTCCTGTTACACTAGAGGATTTTCTGCAGCCAGGAACTGCCCAGGTTGCCGCAGGTTATGTTATTTATGGAACTTCGACTATGCTGGTGTATACCACAGGATATGGTGTGAATGGATTTACGTTGAATCCTGCTATAGGGACTTTTTATCTTTCGCATCCTAATATGAAGTTTTCTGAAGATGGAAATATATATTCGATCAATGAAGGGAATTATGTTCATTTCCCGCAAGGGGTAAAGGATTATATCAAATATTGCCAGCTGGAAGAGGAGGATCGCCCTTACACTTCAAGATACATCGGAAGCTTAGTTTCGGACATTCATCGAAATATGATTAAGGGCGGGATTTATATCTATCCCACAAGTACAAAAGCTCCAAAAGGAAAATTACGTCTGCTGTACGAATGCAATCCAATGGCTTTTATTGTTGAGCAGGCAGGAGGAAAAGCTTCAGATGGTTTTGACCGGATTATGGAAATCCAGCCTGTAGAACTGCATCAGAGAGTGCCTTTCTTTTGCGGCAGCTTAAACATGGTTAAAAAAGCCGAAGAGTTTATGCATAAAGCAAAATTGAGTAAATATTAATGAGCAGTTTACGAATTGAAAATTACGAATACGCATATAACGGAAAAGTGTAACTCTTACCTGATAGTATACTGTAATTCGTAATTTTCAATTTGCAATTATTATTTATACATATTTTTCATTTCATACAGGAAAGTTTCTTCATCTACTGCCATGTCTACTAATTTTAAGGCTTTGTCCACTATGTAATTTACATTTCCTGGTGTAAAACCCAAGGCTAATGCAAATTTGATCAATAAATGTTCCTGCAAGTCGCCCAGTTGATGGTCACGATGTACAATTCTTGCCAGCTTATAAAGAGCTTCCAGCCTTTCAATATATAAGTAGGGAGCGTTGATTGGGTATTTTGAGGGGTCTTGTAAAATTTCGTCGTACTCTTCTTTAGAAATTTGAAGTGCTACCGCTAATTTATCCAAAAAATTCTGCTCTTTTTCAGTAATATTGCCGTCAGCATGAGCTACGCGGACAATAGCTGAAAAATGGCCTCTGTTTTTTTGAATGTTCTCGCTGTTGAATAAGTCTGAAAAAGGCATAATGTTTATGTTTAAGGTTTGATATAAAGTTAGTTAATTTTTTAGTACTAATTTTACTTTTTGTTCGTTTTTAATATGATCGGTTTCACATATTCCATTTTCAAAATTAATCGTAAGTTTACGTTCCCAAATCAATATTAATTACTTTTTATCAATGTCAGAATTCTTAATTTACTTTCAGATAGGTTTAAAACATGTGTTGGATATACATGCTTATGACCATGTTTTGTTTTTAATTGCTTTGTCTGTACCTTTTTCCTTTAACGATTGGAAAAGGATTCTGCTTTTAGTAACTATTTTTACTTTAGGCCATACAGCAGCACTTTTTCTTTCTGTTTTTGGAATTATCGCTGTCAAGGTAAATGTGGTCGAACTGCTGATACCAATTACCATTTTGATAACCGCTTTTTATAATTTATTTACGGCTGGAAAAACAAGCAAAAATGGAAGCGTTAATCTGGTTTTTATCATCACTTTATTCTTTGGTATTATTCACGGATTGGGTTTTTCAAATTATTTTAAAACGATATTGGGCGGTAGTGTGTCTTCAAAATTTTTGCCTATCTGTGAATTTGCATTAGGAATAGAAGCAGCGCAGATTACTGTAGTTATTGTAGTTTTGATATTGTCGTATATTGTGCAGACCGTTTTTCGTTTTTCAAAAAGAGATTGGGCGCTGGTAATGTCGGCATTTATAATTGGAGTGGTCTTGCCAATGATTTTGGAGAGCGAAATCTGGAAATGATAAAGATTGTATGGAGAAAATTAAATTGAATAAATACGATAAAGCGTATCTTAGAATTGCAACAGAATGGGGTTTGTTGTCTTACTGTAAAAGAAAACAGGTTGGAGCAATCATAGTAAAAGACCGGATGATTATATCTGACGGCTACAATGGCACGCCATCTGGGTTCGAAAACTGCTGCGAAGATGAAGATGGCTTGACACGTTGGGATGTGCTGCATGCTGAGGCCAATGCGATATTGAAAGTTGCAAGATCTACTCAATCCTGCGAAGGCGCAACTCTATATATTACACTTTCACCGTGCAAGGAATGCAGTAAGCTGATTCATCAATCGGGGATAAAAAGAGTGGTTTATCACCATGGCTATCGTGATGATTCTGGATTGCAATTTTTAATAAAGGCTGGAATAGAAGTGGAGCATATTCCAGTATTAGAAGACGAATAGAATGAAATTGGATAATAAATATCTGCCCATGGTAATTGGTGGCATTTTCGCCCTTGGAATTTTTATTGGCAGTCTGTCTGGTTCGCCACCTTCCAAATCTTTTATTGCCAAAAAAAATACTAAGGAAAAGCTTAATAAGTTAATTGATTTTATTGATAATGAATATGTCGATGATGTCAATACCGATTCGATAGTAAGTCTTACGGTCGACAATATTCTGGCAAAGCTGGATCCGCATTCGGTATATATATCACCACAGCAGCAAGCAGAAGTTGCCGAAAGCATGAAAGGGGATTTTGTAGGAATCGGAATAAATTTTTACATGTTCAAGGATTCTGTTGCGGTTATAGCTCCTGTAAAAAATGGACCTTCGGACAAAGCAGGAATCAAAGCAGGAGACCGTATTTTATTTGCAGATAAAACTAAGTTATTCGGACGAAAATTGCCTAATGACAGCTTGTTTGCCGCTCTAAAAGGTGAAGTCGGCTCTCAGATAGATCTGACAGTCTATCGCAAATCCGAACACAAAAAATTAAAAGTCTCGATAAAACGTGATGTCATTCCATTGAAAAGTGTCGATATAGCCTTGCGTTTGAATGCTTCTACAGGCTATATTAAAATTAACCGTTTTGCGGGAACTACCTATGATGAATTTGTTAAAGCTCTTGCCAATTTAAAAAAGCAAGGGATAAAATCTCTTGTAATTGATGTCCGAGATAATGGTGGCGGGTATATGGAAGAGGCTATTGCCATTGCCGATGAATTTTTGAAGGATAAAACGCTGATTGTTTTTACTAAAAGCAAAAAAGAAGCAACCGAAAAAATGTATGCGACTGAAAAAGGCAGTTTTGAAACAGGCAAAGTGTATGTTTTAATTAATGAAAACAGTGCTTCGGCGAGTGAGATTCTGGCAGGAGCTATTCAGGACAATGACCGCGGAACGATTGTAGGACGCCGTTCGTTCGGGAAAGGACTGGTACAGCGCGAAATGGATTTTAATGACGGTTCAGCAGTTAGGTTAACAATTGCCAGATATTATACGCCAACCGGAAGGTCTATCCAAAAGCCTTACTCCAAAGGAAATGAGGAATATTTTAAAGAATCGGATTCGCGTTTTCTGCACGGGGAACTCTATAAAAAGGACAGTATAAAAGTGGTTGATTCTCTTAAGTTTAAAACCCCAAAAGGTAAAATTGTTTACGGTGGAGGAGGCATTGTTCCTGATGTTTTTGTACCATTGGAAGCGGAACACGGAACAGAAAACGTTTCCTATTTACTGCAGTCCGGAATTGTTGGCCACTTTGTTTTTGAACAATTGGATAAAAACAGAAATGCTTTTGCAAAACTGACCTTCGGTGAATTTCAGTCTAAAATCAATTCAGCCGATTTGTATTTCAATGCTTTTCAAAAATATCTTTCCAAAAATGGATTAGAGATCAATCTGGCTAATTACAAAGTTTTGGTAAAAAGATATGTAAATGCCGAATTTGCCCGTCAATTGTATGGTGATAACTATTACTACGACATGATTTTGAAAGACGATGTAATGATAAAAGCAGTTCTGAACCAGAAATAGTATGTCTTAAAAAATGGATCAAACAATAATTAATAATATTGAGAAAGAACTGTTTGCAGCTATTAAAAATGCTGATATTCCGGTTTTAGAAAGATTATTGCATGATGATCTGCTTTTTAATCTGCCCAATGGACAGACAGTTACAAAGGCTATAGATATACAGGCCTATCGGTCGGGGAAGATGAAAATTGATTTGCTTGAAGCTTCAAATGAGCTTGTCAATATAATTGGTGATTCGGCTATTGTTTGTGTTACTGTTTTGCTTAAAGGAACTTATGATGAATCTCCATTAGATGGGAATTATAGATATATCAGGGTTTGGAAGCAATTTAATGATGGTTTAAAAGTGATTGCCGGAAGCTGTATCACACTTTAAAAATAAACAGACATGAAAAATATAATTAGATTCTTGACAATTTTAATGCTTTTGGCTTTTGTAGTTTCCTGTGCCTGTATGAAAGATAAAAATACAATTACTGGAAAAGTTGAATCCGTTCAATTTGGAAAAGACGGATATACGGCTAAAATCAATACGGCTAAAAATGAAGTTTATTTGGCTTTAATCAGTATTGTAAATGTTGGAGGACCGCAAAATTACAAGCAGCTGAAAGAAGGAGACGAAGTTTCGGTAAAGGGAGAAATCTGGAAAACCGAAACTGAAAATCACATCAAAGTAAAAGAGTTTGTTTCGGTTAAGTAATTTGATTTATCGAATACTATCATGCGAATGCGTCTGAACACCGTCATTCCAAAGTGTAAGTAAATCGGTAGCAACAGCGGCGCCGCTTCCCGCAGCGATAGCCAATTGGCTTCTCCAGCCGGCAAGGGTTCCAATAACATAAATGCCTTCGGCGACTTTATGATCTATGTTTTTAAGCTGAATTCTTTGTTTTTCCGGAAGTGCTTTTTTATGTGGTTCTATATACTGCATCAGGCCTTCAATCGCAAATGTATTGGCAGAACCAATTGCAATGACAACATTGCGGGTTTTGTATGAATTTTTGTTGGTAATAACAGTGAATTCTGGGTACTGACCTTGTATTTTTAATACTTTCTCCTCAGGTATTTGAGTAATATGCGGATAAGTATTGGATAATTGCTCAATACTTTCAGTTAATAATTCCGATCCCAATTTACCCGATGGAATTCCATAAGCATTGTTGAAGAGTGCTTCCTGAAGTGCAGAACTTTTTTGATGGGTAAAAACACCAATTTGTTTATCGGCAACAAATGCTTTTTTTCTGGCTGAGCCCAGTACCATTGCACATGATACTCCTGAAACGCCTCCGCCTATAATCAATACATCAAACACGGTTATGCGTTATCGTTCATTTTTTCAACTATTTTTTTTGACATTCTAAAAATCAGAAGAATCAGCACTGCGCAGAATGAAGCAACTACGCCAACAAGTGCTATCACACTATCTCCTTCGAATGGATTTTGAAAATCAATCAAAGTAATATTGAAAACAAGAAGTGAAATGGCCAAAAGCACTAAGATGTTAGTGAAAATTTTCATAAATTATTTTTTTGTTTTTACCGGTAAAGTTTTAATTCATAAATGTCATTAAATATTTAAACATATAGTGCAATCTTTACCAGAAAAGATATTAGGGGGTAAATTTATATAATTTTTTTTTAGAGAAACAAACCTTTAACATTCGCAGCGAATAATTTAACAGCAATTGCCAAAAGTACAACGCCAAAAGTCTTCCTGATTACGCCTAGTCCGTTTTTTCCTAGCATTTTTTCGATTTTGCCAGATGACTTCAAAACAATATAAACGAGTATAATGTTGAGTATAATGGCTATAATAATATTAAGGGTGTGAAACTGTGAACGCAAAGAGAGCAAAGTAGTCATTGTACCTGCACCAGCAATAAGCGGAAATGCCAATGGAACGATTGAGGCAGAACTTGCTTCTTCATCTCGATAAATACGGATTCCTAAAATCATTTCCAAAGCCAGAAAGAATAAAACAAAGGATCCGGCAACTGCAAATGAGTGCACATCAATTCCTATGAGGCCCAGAAATTCTTCACCTATAAATAAAAATAGTATCATAATCAGTCCCGCAACAAGTGCCGCTTTCTCGGATTCGATATGGCCATGCTTAGCTCTCAGTCCTACAATAATAGGTATAGAACCCACTATATCAATTACGGCAAAAAGAACCATTCCTACTGTTATTATTTCTTTGATATTGAAATCCATCATACTGTTTGTTTTTAATGAATAACAGGCTGTCCTATTATTTAGTTCGTCAAAAATACATATGTTTTTTCATTTTAAGTGTTTTGTTGCTAAATCATCACTTTTTTGTCCTGTTCCCAGATTTCTAACAGCCGTTTATGTAAGTAAAATTGCTGCAATGTGTTAATTAGCAAAGTTTAGTGCTGTAATTGCGTCAGGGAGCTTTTATTTCCTGAATCTTTGGTTACCTTTGCAAAATGTTTCAGCTAGGAAAAACCATCGTCTCGGAGGATATACTCCAAAAAGAATTTGTCTGTAATCTGTCTGCCTGTAAAGGGGCCTGCTGTGTCGATGGCGATGCAGGAGCACCATTGAGTCAGGCAGAAACGAAGATATTAGAAGAAATTTATCCAAAAGTAAAACCTTTTTTAAGAAAAGAGGGAATTGAGGCTATCGAAGCGCAAGGAACCTGGGTTAATGGTACTGATGGTGATCTTGAAACACCATTAATTGATAATAAAGATTGTGCTTATGTTATCTTTGACGGAAAAACTGCCCTTTGCGGAATAGAACAAGCCTACAATCAGGGAATAATCGACTGGAAAAAACCTGTTTCCTGTCATTTATATCCAATACGCGTTAAAGATTTTACCGAGTTTGCAGCAGTTAATTATGATAGATGGGATATCTGTGATGATGCCTGTTCTCTGGGTGCAGCACTGGAAGTTCCCGTTTATAAGTTTGTCAAAGAAGCGCTTATCAGGCGCTTTGGAAATGACTGGTATATGGAGCTCGAAAAAGTCGCCGAAGACCTCAAAAAAGGACTGTAAAAACTATACTTAAAAAACTTCCTTTTTCTTTCAATTTCCTATATTTTATGGGAGTTTACATCATTTTATTAAATTTAAAACATTGAAAATCAATTATTTATAATTTGTATGAAAAATATTCCCATTTTTATTTTTTGTTAAAAACTATGATGTATTGTGAATAAGTTTGACTTTTAATAACCGCATTATTTCACAATCTTTGTAATTCGATTTTCGCATCCATTTTCAATAAAAAAATCAAAATAAACAACAATATCCCATGTCTAAAATAGAGCCAATTTTACAAGAAAATAAAAATCGCTTCGTAATTTTTCCAATTAAGCACCATGATATTTGGGAAAGATATAAAATGATGGAAGCTAGTTTTTGGACAGCTGAAGAAATTGATTTGTCACAGGATTTAAATGACTGGAATAATAAGCTGAATGATGACGAACGTTATTTCATAAAACACATTTTGGCCTTTTTTGCGGCTTCAGATGGAATTGTAAATGAAAATCTGGCTGAAAATTTTGTAAATGAAGTGCAATATGCCGAGGCTAAATTTTTCTATGGTTTCCAGATCATGATGGAAAATATTCATAGTGAAACTTATTCGCTTCTGATTGATACCTATGTAAAAGACGAAAACGAAAAATCAGAATTATTCAATGCTTTGGATGTTTTTCCGGCCATCAGAAAAAAAGCAGACTGGGCTTTAAGATGGATTGAATCGGATTCTTTTGCCGAAAGGCTGATCGCTTTTGCTGCTGTAGAAGGAATTTTCTTTTCAGGAGCATTCTGTTCTATTTACTGGTTGAAAAAACGTGGATTAATGCCTGGCTTGACATTTTCAAACGAATTAATTTCCCGTGACGAAGGAGTTCACTGTGATTTTGCAGTGCATTTGCATAACCATCATTTGGTGAATAAAGTGCCCAAAGAAAGAATTAGAAGCATTATCGTTGATGCTTTGAATATAGAAAGAGAATTTATTACCGAATCACTTCCAGTAAGTTTAATAGGTATGAATGCTGGCTTGATGACTCAATATCTTGAATTTGTTGCCGATAGGCTGCTGGTAGAATTGGGTTGTGATAGAGAATATAATGTTGCTAATCCATTCGATTTTATGGATATGATTTCACTTCAAGGGAAAACTAATTTCTTCGAGAAAAAAGTTGCCGAATACCAAAAATCAGGAGTTAAAGTTTCTGAAGGTGATTCCCAAAAAATAAGCTTCGACGCTGATTTTTAAAATACAATTTTGATGAACAAATACGTTATAAGTATTTGAAAGAATTAAAGAAAATAATAGAAGAATAATTTATAGTTAAATAGTTTTTTCAGATTCCCCAAATCTAAAAGCTAAGTTAATCTGGCCCAATTCATTTTGGGGCATATAACGGCGTTTTGTTTCATTTCATGTTATGCGATGAAACAAAATATCGAAGTAAGTTATGGATTGACACCGAGAAAAAAAAATGAATTATGAATTCCTGCTGTTCGTAACTCACAATTCATTAATTAAAAATTTGATAAAGTATGTATGTAGTAAAAAGAGACGGCCACAAAGAGCCTGTAATGTTTGACAAAATTACAGAGAGAATTAAAAAGTTATGTTATGGCTTGAATGAATTGGTAGATCCAGTTAAGGTTGCTATGCGTGTTATTGAAGGTTTGTATGATGGAGTTTCTACATCCGAACTGGATAATCTTGCTGCAGAAACGGCTGCTTCTATGACAATCGCTCACCCAGATTATGCACAATTGGCTGCTCGTATTGCGATATCAAATTTACATTCCAATACCAAGAAATCATTCTCGGAAACGATGAATGAGATGTTTCATTACATTAATCCAAGGACTGGTATGGAATCACCTTTGTTGGCTCCCGAAGTGCACAAAGTGATTATGGAAAATTCCGAATTTCTGGATTCACATATCATTTATAACAGAGATTTTAATTATGATTATTTTGGTTTCAAAACCTTAGAGCGTTCTTATCTGCTGAAAATAAACGGAAAAATTGTTGAGCGTCCGCAGCATATGCTGATGCGTGTTGCAGTAGGAATTCACCTTGACGATTTAAAATCGGTTATGGAAACTTATGACTTGATGTCTAAAAAGTACTTTACACACGCAACTCCAACTTTGTTTAACGCCGGTACGCCAAAACCGCAGATGTCTTCCTGTTTCCTTTTGGCAATGCAGGACGATAGTATTGATGGTATTTATGATACTTTAAAACAAACCGCAAAAATATCGCAGTCAGCAGGAGGTGTTGGACTTTCTATTCATAACGTTCGTGCAACGGGTTCTTATATCCGCGGTACAAATGGAACTTCTAACGGGATTGTGCCAATGCTGAGAGTCTTCAACGATACAGCTCGTTATGTAGATCAAGGAGGAGGAAAAAGAAAAGGAAGTTTTGCAATTTATATAGAAACTTGGCATGCTGATATTTTTGATTTCTTAGACTTAAAAAAGAATACAGGTAAAGAAGAAATGCGCGCCAGAGATTTATTCTTTGCGATGTGGACTTCTGATTTATTCATGAAACGCGTTCAGGAGGATTCTACTTGGACCTTGATGTGTCCTAACGAATGTCCGGGCTTGTATGATGTATATGGAGAAGAATTTGAAGCTTTATATACTGATTACGAATTTAGAGGAAAAGGACGAAAAACCATCAAAGCACGTGAATTATGGGAGAAAATCCTGGAATCACAAATTGAGACTGGAACGCCTTATATGCTGTACAAAGATGCAGCTAACAGAAAATCTAATCAGAAAAATTTAGGTACGATTCGTTCTTCGAATTTATGTACAGAGATTTTAGAATATACATCTGCTGATGAAGTAGCCGTTTGTAATCTGGCTTCTATTTCATTGCCTATGTTTATTGAAAACGGAAAATTCAATCACCAATTGTTATTTGATGTAACCAAACGCGTTACCCGCAACCTGAACAGAGTAATCGACAGAAACTATTATCCTGTAAAAGAAGCCGAAAATTCCAATATGCGTCACAGGCCAATTGGTCTTGGAGTGCAGGGACTGGCTGATGCTTTTATCATGTTGCGTATGCCTTTCACAAGTGATGAGGCGAAAACTTTAAATCAGGAAATATTCGAAACCCTTTATTTCGCTGCTTGTACAGCCTCGATGGAAATGGCAGTCGAAGAAGGACCCTATTCAACTTTCAAAGGATCTCCAATGTCAAACGGAGAATTCCAGCATAATTTATGGGGATTAAAAGACGAAGAATTGTCAGGACGTTGGGATTGGGCTTCACTTAGAAAAGAAGTAATGAAAAACGGTGTTCGTAACTCATTATTAGTTGCGCCTATGCCAACGGCTTCGACTTCTCAAATCTTGGGCAATAACGAAGCATTCGAACCATATACTTCAAATATTTATACAAGACGTGTACTGTCAGGAGAATTTATTGTGGTAAACAAACATTTACTGAACGACTTAGTAAAACTAGGATTGTGGAATGAGAACTTGAAACAGGAAATCATGCGTCACAACGGATCGGTGCAAAACATTGATATCATCCCGCAGGATTTGAAAGAACTGTACAAAACCGTTTGGGAAATGTCCATGAAAGATATCATCGATATGTCTCGTCAAAGAGGGTATTTCGTGGATCAGTCACAATCCTTGAACCTGTTCATGCAGGATGCTAATTATTCAAAACTGACTTCAATGCACTTCTACGCTTGGCAGTCTGGTTTGAAAACAGGAATGTACTACTTGAGAACCAAAGCGGCTGTAGATGCGATTAAATTTACATTAAACAACGATAAAAAACAGGAAGTCATTCCAGATTCTAAACCACAGGCAAGAGTTCTTGAAGCGGTTGAAGTAGATGCTCCAATGTCTGCTGAAGAATACAGAGCAATGATTGAACTGGCTAAAAATGCTGGCCCTGAAGATTGCGAGATGTGTGGGTCATAAGTTATAACGACAAAGAACGAAGCCATTTCATAAAACTAGAAACAGCCGTTCTCCTGTATATTCAAGGAGAATGGCTTTTTTATTTAGGAGCTAATCCTGCTATTCGCTACAATCTTTTTTTATTGCAGAAAAAGCAGTAAAAAAAGGATTTCTACTACTATCAGGGCTTGGGCATTCGCTTTCATAATTAGCTGTTCGTCATTGCGAGGGAACGAAGCAATCACATTAGTATATGTATTTGTAATTTAAAACATAAAAACTAATAATCAAGATTTTAACCAAAAAATGTATACAAGAAACCAAATTAAGAAAGCTGGCAAAATTTTTAAAGCTAAAGAAAATTCTTCTAAAGATGAATTGGATATAGCTATAAATTCACTAACCTATTGGCGATCTATTCATGGTCAAATTTTAGAAGAATTTGAAGAAAAAATTTTATCACTTGCAATAGAAGTTGATAAAAATGCAATTATTGCAAAAAGATTGAAAAGAACACCTTCTATCGTCAGAAAACTAAGAAGATTAAATCATATACAGCTAAATTCTATGTAAGATATTGCAGGATTAAGAATTATAGTTGGATCAATGTATAAAGTTAAGAAATTAGTAAAAATTCTAAAATCAAATAAGTTTTCTTATGAACTTAAAATTGAAGATGATTATATTACTGATCCCAAGACTAGTGGTTATAGAAGCTTTCATTTGATTTTTAAAAATAACGATAAAAATAATCAAGAACTGGATGGTTTATTGATTGAAGTTCAAGTTAGGACTATAGTTCAACATGCATGGGCAACAGCTGTTGAAATTATGGGCACTTATCTTAATACTCAATTAAAATTTAATGAGGGAAAACAAAAATGGCTAAATTATTTTGCTTTAACAAGTAATGCTTTTTCATTTTTGGAAAACACAAATTCAGTACCTCAATATTCAAAATTGGATGAGTTTGAAACATATACTCAGTCTATTTATGAATTTAATTACAATCTTATAGCAGATAAATTAAAAGCATTTTCGCATATTTCTAATATAATTTGTGAAAATAAGGAACTTATAGGGAAATACAATCTTATATTGCTTAATGCCAAAAAGAAAGAAGTTGAGATAAAAGTTTTTGAGTCAAAGGATTTGGACAAGGCAAATATTGAGTTTACAAATTTAGAACGTAAACACATAAATGATGATGATATACAAGTGGCTTTGGTATCAACAAAAAACATTCAAGAATTAAGAAATGCTTATCCAAATTATTTTTTAGACACTAAAATGTTTATGAACAAAATGTCTATTATTAAAAGAAAATTAAATAGTATGAAAAGCCTCAACGCAAGTGCAAACCTCCCGCTTGTGCCAGCAAAGGAAGCACATTCTGATATTAAGTTAAAAGAGCTCATTGATTTTATTTAGATTGTCGAGTTGCTTAGTGAGATTCCTCCTTCGTCGGAATGACAATATTACGGCAAATCTTTACGGTAAAAAGCAAAAAAATATGTTTTGATAAATTACTTTTTAAATAAACTAATTACACAAAGTAAACATAAGAAACTCGCCATTTTTGTCATTCCGAGGAACGAGGAATCTCCGCAAGTAACTCCGTGATATTATTAATAATCTTAATTAAGTAAGCTCCAGAAGTAACGTGCAGCATTATTAAAATTGAATACCAACTGCCTCTTTAAATTCCAAAAGAGGCTTTTTTTTTGCCCCAAATGCTTTAGCAATTCATCCCATATATGCGTTAATTACTAAAAACAGGTGTTTATACATAACAATAGAGGTGTTTAACGCCAACACTATTGGTGTTAAACACCAATAATACAGGTACAAAACACCAATAGTATTGGTGATAAAAGCCAATACAACAGGTAGTATGCACCAATAGTGTTGGTGTTTAACCATAATAATAGAGGTACTTATAACCAACAGTGTTGGTGATTAAAACCAATACAACAGGTAGTTAGCACCAATAGTATTGGTGTTTAGTCATAATAACAGAGGTCTTTAAGACCAATAGTACAGGTGTTTTGTGCCAATATTATTGGTGATTATCCCCTGATTTTGACAAAAAAGGAAGTAATTGTATTTGTGAGTGAATCGTCAGGTTAGCATTCGAGAACCTAAAACGATAATTGCAGATGTTAATATTTACAATATTTAGGTACAGCTGTAGTTATTACTTTATAAATTGATTTAAAAAACGTACAGAATGACAATTAATTATATAACCCTTACAAACACCATAAAGGCGCTTTCTGATGAAGGGAAAGTGAAATTAATTGACAAGCTATTGGATAATCTCGCACATAATGAAATTCCAAAATCAGAAAGACATAGCAGGAAAAAGGATATAACCACCAGTCACTTTGCAGTCGATTTAAGTGATAACGAAGTTGCCGAAATCATCGGGATCTTAGAAGAAATCCAATTGAGATTTGTGGGCGAAGGCGATGGAAACGATCAAAAATATTACTATTATCTGGATTTGATAGATAATTGGGTTTAGCATTTGCTGCTGTAGTTTGTTTTGAAATTACTTTCTCTCCCCAATCTGCTGTCTCCACATTGCATAATACAAGCCTTTTTCGTCCAATAAATCCTGATGTTTTCCCTGTTCGATGATTTGCCCCTGTTCCAGGACAAATATTTTGTCAGCGTGCATAATCGTCGATAAACGATGCGCAATCAATACCGTAATCTGATCCTGTTTGGACGAAATACTGCGGATGGTTTTGGTAATTTCTTCTTCGGTAATAGAGTCCAATGCTGATGTTGCTTCGTCAAAAAGCAGTAAATGCGGATTTCTAAGCAAAGCTCGTGCAATGGACAAACGCTGTTTTTCACCGCCTGAAACTTTTATTCCGCCTTCGCCGATAGTGGTGTAAATGCCATTTTCGGCACGTTTTAATAAATTCTGGCAGGCCGATTTTTGCAAAACATCGTCAATTTCTTCGTCGGTGGCGTTTGGTTTTACAAATAATAAATTGTCTTTTATAGTTCCCGAAAATAATTGAGCATCTTGGGTTACAAAACCTAACTGCTGTCTTAATTCGGTAAGGTCAATATCTTTAGCATTTTTCTCATTGTAAAAAATAGCACCTTCGGCAGGGCTGTACAAACCAACCAGCATTTTGACCAAAGTCGTTTTTCCGCTTCCCGAAGGACCAACAAAAGCGATCGTTTCGCCAGCTTTGGCATCAAAAGAAATATTTTTTACGGCATAGGAACTGGCAGTCTGATGTTTGAATGAAATATTATCAAAACGCAGATGGTTAATTGCGCCAATAGTTTTAGGATTTGCCGGTGTTTCTTCACTTTTAGAATTCATCAAATCGCCAAAATTGTCCATTGAAGCTTTCGTTTCGTTATAGGTCGCAATCACATTCCCCAATTCCTGCAGCGGATTGAACAAAAAGAAAGAAAAGAACATCAGCGTAATCAAATCGCCAGGTTTGATGATATCTTGAAAAATGAACATATATAGCGCAAAAACCAGACTGGTTCTCATAAAGTGAACCGTTGTGCCCTGAATGAAACTCAATGAACGGATGAAACGTACTTTTTTGAGTTCCAATCCTAGGATTTTGATCGTGGTTGCATTTAATCGGTTAACTTCCTGTTCGGTTAATCCCAGACTTTTTACGAGTTCGATGTTTCGGAGAGATTCGGTTGTAGCTCCCGCCAAGGCTGTCGTTTCGCCCAAAATTTCTCTGGAAACAATTTTGATTCTTTTGCCTAAAAATGAGCTGATAAAAGCGATTACTGGAACTGTTGCCAAAAATATTGGTCCCAGAAGCCAATGAATACTTACTGCATAAACCACCACAAATACAATCCCGACTATCGACTGAAATATTAATGAAATAGCAAGTGTGATGAATTTTTCGCAGTCCACTTTTACTTTCTGCAGTTTGCCAAGCGTTTCACCGCTTCGCTGGTCTTCAAAATCCTGAAAAGGCAATTGCAGTGCTTTTTGGATTCCGTCAGTATACATTTGCGCACCCGTTCGCTGAATGATGATATTGGTGAAATAATCCTGAAAATTTTTAGCAATTCTGGAAACCATCGCAGCGCCTAATGACAGCAGTAACCAACCTAGGACAGCCTTGATAAAACTGCCCTGATTGTGATTGAAATTAGCCACACCAACACCGCATTCGTTGAGAAGTTTACCAATAATTATGGAATCATATAACGAAAAACACTGATTGATTGCCGCCAAAAACAGCGCGATGTACAAAAGCGTTTTGTGGGTTTTGAGATACGTATATAAAGTTTTCATAGTAAGTCTTTTTGAAAGAAATAATTCAATCTTAAATTTAAAACTTGAAATATTGCTGATGCAAATTTATATTAAATATCGAAATATTTCGATATATTAAAAATATATTTTTATCTTTGCCCCATGATTACCGAATTAACCATAAAACAAGTCGAAAAAATCTCAAAAGCTTTGGGCGATCCTTATCGTTTGAAGATTATGAAGATTGTCAGCAACAGCGAAAAATGTGTGCAGTGCTGTGACGTTTTAGCGGAGTTTAATCTGGCGCAGTCAACGATGTCGCATCATTTAAAACAATTGATTGATGCCGATTTATTAATTGGAGATAAAGAAGGACGAAACCTGAAATTTGTTGTTAACAAAGAAGTTTGTGCTGCTTATGCGGATTATATCAACAGCTTAGTGCTTTAGCTTTTTTTTAATTAAAAACATCGAAATATTTAGATATTTAAATACTTGAAATAATCAAACTATAAATAAAACAATGAAAAAATTAAACAAAAAAGTAGCCGTAATTACAGGCGGTAACAGTGGCATCGGATTAGCAACAGCAAAATTATTTGCAGAACAAGGTGCCAAAGTGGCCATTACAGGACGAAATAAAGCAACTATAGACGAAGCCGTTTACGAAATTGCGAATGGTTCAATTGGTTTGGTAAGCGATGTTTCGGATATTCAAAACATCGATAGAACTTATAAAACAGTAAAAGATACTTTTGGAAAAATAGATGTATTAGTTGTTAATGCAGGTGTGTTTATCGCAGCGCCATTAGCTGATTATACTGAGGAAATGTTTGACCAGACCAGTGATATCAACTTCAAAGGGGTTTTCTTTACGATTCAAAAGTCTTTACCGCATTTAAATGACGGTGCTTCTATTATCATTACAGCATCTACGGTAGCTCACAAAGGATTTGCGACAACAGCAGCTTATTCGGCTTCCAAAGCTGCAGTTCGCTCACTGGCCAGAACTTTATCTGCGGAATTATTGGACAGAAATATCCGTGTGAATGTACTTTCGCCTGGGCCAATTGATACACCAATTTTCTCAAGAGGCGGAGCTTCGGAAGAAGAAGCCAATGGAACAAAAGCGTATTATGCATCAGGAATTCCAGCAAAACGTTTGGGAACTTCTGAAGAAATGGCCGAAGGATTCCTTTATCTGGCTTCGGATGATTCTAAATTCATGATAGGAGGCGAGCTTTTATTGGATGGAGGAGCAGCGACTTTGTAAATAAATCAAATTGAAGTACAAGCCTGGTAGATTTTAAAATTTACTAGGCTTTCTTTTATTAGGAGCTATTTCCTGCACCCGAGGCTGAAAGCCGAACTGGCGAAGCAATCCGTTACAATCTTTTTATTTTTAGAGGAAAAATAAAAAGGATTTCCACTTCAAACAAAGTTCACTGAACTCTGATGAAAATAAACATTAAGTGAAGTAATCAGCGCCACGGCATTTGCAGTTATATTTAGATTTTGGACACTTTTTATTTTTGTTTACTTTCAGTTTATATTAGAACTGATTTCATAAAATTAATTTACTTAAATTTGTAATATTCAATACTAATAAAGGAAATTATGGAAATTGAAAATTTGTCTAAATACAGTAATGCCGAGAAGATTGTTCTTGCCGAGCAATTGTGGGATAGTGTTTCTAAAAATGAAATTGAAATTTCTGATGAAGTAGAAAGAGAATTAGATATTAGAATAAAAAATTTAGAAGAAGGAAAAACAGAATTATACACTTGGGAAGAGGTCAAAAATCATTTAAAGGCGATTAGATAAGTGTACATAATCCATTTTACTAAAGAAGCATTATTTGACATTGAAGATATAGTTTTTTGGTATGAAGAACAGCGAATAGGACTTTCTTACGATTTTGAACTTTGTCTTGAAGCTGGAATTGATACTATTTTGAGAAATCCAACCGCGTTTCAAAAAAGGCATAAAGATATTAAAGTCAGGTTCATTTCACGATTTCCTTATGGGATTCATTATAGAATTAAAGAAAATGAAATCACCGTTATTGGTGTTTTTCATACATCGCGTTCTCCTAAGAATTGGTCTAAAAGATTTTAAAAAATAGAAGAGATATTCATAAAGTTAAAACCCTAGCAGTTCAAAAAATCTCCTAGGGTTTTTTATGTGAATTAAAATAAATTAAACGGTAGCAATATCCTCAACAGCCACACGCATTTTCTTCGCAGCATTTACCATTTCTATCAAAGCTTTCTTGGTTTCATCCCAATGGCGTGTTTTCAAGCCACAATCAGGATTTACCCATAATTGATTGGCAGGAATAACTGTGGCGGCTTTTTCAAGCAAATGAACCATTTCTTCGTTCGAAGGAACCCTTGGCGAGTGAATGTCATATACTCCAGGACCTATTTCGTTAGGATATTTAAAATCAGCGAAGGCATCCAGTAATTCCATTTGAGAACGTGAACATTCTATCGTAATGACATCGGCATCCATGTCGGCAATGTTTTGAATGATATCATTGAATTCACTGTAGCACATGTGCGTGTGAATCTGTGTGTCATCCGCAACACCGCTGGCTGAAATTCGGAATGCTTTTATTGCCCAATCCAAATAGTTTGCCCACTCTTCTTTGCGTAAAGGCAGTCCTTCACGGATTGCAGGCTCGTCAATTTGAATGATTTTGATTCCCGCTTTTTCCAGATCCACAACTTCATCACGAATCGCCAAAGCAATCTGTGTACAGGTTTCAGAGCGTGGCTGATCGTTACGTACAAACGACCATTGCAGGATAGTTACAGGACCGGTAAGCATTCCTTTAACCCATTTTGGCGTAAGCGATTGTGCAAATTCAGCCCATTTTACAGTCATAGGATTAGGACGCGAAACATCACCGTAAATAACCGGAGGTTTTACACAACGGCTACCGTAACTCTGTACCCAGCCGTTTTTGGTAAAGGTAAATCCGTCTAATTGCTCGCCAAAATATTCCACCATATCATTACGTTCGAACTCTCCGTGAACCAAAACATCAATTCCAGATTCTTCCTGAAAACGGATGGTTTCCTCGGTTTCTTTTTGAAGTAAATCATCGTATTGCTGTTGTGATAATTCGCCTTTTTTGAATTTGGCTCTCCAGCTTCTTACTTCTGCAGTCTGCGGAAAAGAACCGATGGTTGTCGTTGGAAACAAAGGAAGTTTTAAAGCTTCAGCCTGACTTTTTCTTCTGATTGCAAAAGCGTTTTTTCTTTGATCATCGCCTTTTGCAATGCTTGCTACACGGTTTTTAACAGCTTCGTTATGAATTAATTTTGAAGTTTTTCTGTTTTCATTAGCAACAGTGTTTTCGATAAATCGCAAAGAAGTTTTAGCTTCTTGTTCATTCGAAGCAAAAGATTTTAAAAGGGCAACTTCTTCAATTTTTTGTTTGGCAAAAGCCAGCCATTGCTTGATTTCGGGAGTTAATGTTTCATCATTTGTCTCCAAATCCAAATCACACGGTGAGTGAATCAATGAACAGGAAGGCGCAATCAGGATTCTGTCTTTTCCCAAGGCATTAACCGCTTTTTCGATTAGAACCAACGATTTTTTGAAATCATTTTTCCAGATATTTCTTCCGTCAACAACACCAAGGGAAAGATTTACATTCGAGGCTAATTTTCCGGACTCCAAAATATCATCCAGTTGCGATGAACATCGAACCAAATCCAAATGCAAAGTATCAACCTGTAATGCCAATGCAGTCTCCAGATTTTCTCCAAAGCAGTCAAAATAATTAGCCAAAATAACCTTTAGATTTGGAAAGTTTTTGCTGATTTCATTGTAAACATAAGTAATCGCATCACGTTCTTTATCGGTTAAATTCAATGCCAAGAAAGGCTCGTCAAGTTGTATGTAATTTGCTCCTTCAGCTTCAAGTTTGCTTAAAATCTCAAAATAGACCGGAAGTAAATTGTAAATCAGGTCAATTCTATGAAAACCTTCTTCTTTTTCTTTTCCAAGCAATAAATAGGAAACTGGCCCAATCAATACCGGTTTTGTCGTGATTCCGATTTTTTTGGCTTCGATGAATTCTGCGATTATCTTGGTCGAAAACAATTCAAATTTTTGGTTTTTCGTAAATTCGGGAACGATGTAATGATAGTTGGTATCGAACCATTTCGTCATTTCCATAGCCACAACATCCTGTCCGTTTTTTTGCGCGCCTCTTGCCATGGCAAAATACAAATCAAGCGAATTGTTAGTTCTGGCAAATTCCTGATAACGCTCTGGAATGGCACCCAGTGTCAAGGTCAAATCCAATACCTGATCATAAAGCGAAAAATCATTGGACGGAATTAAATCAATTCCTTTTTCGGCTTGCAGTTCCCAGTTTTGCTTTCTGATTGCCGAGGCTGTTGCCAATAAATCTTCAGCCGAAATTTTGCCTGCCCAATATAATTCATTGGCTTTTTTTAATTCTCTGTTGCTTCCTATTCGCGGATAACCTAAATTGTTTGTTTTCATTTTTATCAGTATTTATTACTGAACAAAATTATTTTATTTGATAAATACTATTGATAATTGGTAATAAGTAAGTAAAATAGATTGTATTTGTTTATTTTTACAATAATTTATCCTGAATAAAATATTGTAATCCAATTCTAACAGTAAAAAAAACTATGGAAAACCTCGATAATATCGATCTGGCGATATTGAAACACCTGCAGGAGAACTCCAATATCAACATAAAAGAGCTGGCTGGTAAATTATTCCTGACCGTCACACCCGTTTATGAGCGCATCAAAAGACTCGAACGTGAAGGTTATATTATGAAATATGTCGCGTTGCTGGACAAGAAAAAATTAAATCTCGGAATGACCGTTTTTTGTAATGTAAGGCTAAAGGAACACGCCAAAAACGTCGGAAGCAATTTTGTCAGGGACATCGTCGCACTTCCCGAAATCATCGAATGTTACAACATTGCCGGCGATTATGACTTTATGCTCAAAATTCTGGTCGAAGACATGTCCAGCTATCAGGATTTTGTGATGAACAAACTTTCCACCATCGAAAATATCGGGAATACCCAAAGTGTTTTTGTTATGGGCGAAATCAAACATAGTACGGCATTGGCGATTTGATTGATTATTTGGGCGTGACCACATTGAGCAAAGGGGCTTACTTATGGTGACGGTTATACAGCCCCTTTGCTCAATGCGGTCGGGCTATCCGCGCTACTTCGGTAGCTTGCTTCTATCCCTCACGCGCAGTGTCATTAATTTGTAAAGAATCCGGAGGATTTCAATGTTTATAGAAATCAAAAATGTACGTTACAGCAACCCCAGCGGGGTTGTACGACATAGAGAAACATTCGACCCCGCTGGGGTCATTGTCAAAATCGAACATTCTTTCTATAAACATTAGATCTCTCTGAGGTCTATAAAAAAATCTTAACTTAATGACATTGGCTTCCATCCCTCACGCGGGCGACTAAACGTTTGTAAAGTCATTTAATTGGACAAAAATCTTAAAATAAAATGTACTTTTGGTTTCTTTAAATCTCAAATCAAAAATCGTTAATCCACAATCAAAAATCACAATGAACTGGGAACAATTATTATCATTAAAAAGACAGGGAGATACAGGCAAAAGACTTAGAATCGAGCAGGACGAAACCCGTTTGGGCTTTGAAGTCGATTATGACCGAATCATATTTTCCTCCGCTTTTAGAAGTTTGCAGGACAAAACACAGGTGATTCCGCTCTCAAAAACCGATTTTGTACATACACGATTGACACACAGTCTTGAGGTTTCGGTGGTGGGGCGTTCGTTGGGACGATTAGTTGGTAAAAAAATATTGGAAAAATATCCGTATTTACAGGAAGTTCACGGTTACCAGATGAATGATTTTGGAGCCATTGTTGCTGCTGCATCCTTGGCGCACGATATCGGAAATCCGCCTTTTGGACATTCGGGAGAAAAAGCCATTGGGGAGTATTTTTCGATTGGAAATGGATCGAAATATAAAGAACTATTGCCGCCCAAAGAGTGGCAGGATTTGATTGATTTTGAAGGGAATGCTAATGGGTTTTCGGTTTTGAACAGTTCCCGTCCTGGCGTTGATGGCGGAATCAGGCTTTCTTATGCAACATTAGGGGCTTTTATGAAGTATCCAAAAGAAAGTCTGCCTAAAAAACCAACCAAAAACATAGCCGACAAAAAATATGGTTTTTTTCAGACTGACAAGGCATTCTTTCAGGAAGTTGCTTCTGATATGGGAATGATTGCCAATAAAATGGGCGATAATATTGGTTTTGAAAGACATCCTCTTGCTTATCTTGTTGAAGCCGCCGATGATATCTGCTACACCATAATCGATTTTGAAGACGGAATCAATTTAGGTTTGGTTTCCGAGGATTTTGCTTTGGAATATTTAATCAAATTGGTGAAAGACAGTATAGATACTTCAAAGTACAAGACATTGGAAACCAAGGAAGATAGAATCAGTTATTTGCGTGCTTTGGCAATCGGGAGTTTAATTAATGATGCCGTAAAAGTTTTTATCGAAAATGAAGAAGCTATCATGAAAGGAGAGTTTCCTTTTGCCTTGACTGATAAAAGCAAATACAAAGCCCAGATGGACGATATTATCAAGATTAGTATCAAGAATATCTATCAGAGCAGGGAAGTAGTAGAAAAAGAAATCGTTGGGTATCAGATTATTCAAACGCTGCTGGATAAATTTATCACAGCCTATATTAATAAATTCGATGGGAAAACGTCCAATTATGATAATCTTATCCTAAAAATGCTTCCCGAAAAACATCATTTGGAAAAAGAAAACCTCTATGAAAGACTGCTTCATATCTGTCATTTTGTTTCGATGCTGACAGATGGGAACGCATTACTGTTTTATAGAACAATCAACGCTTATTAGAGTTTTTTAAAACAAAAGAGAACCTTTTTTTAAGATTCTCTTTTGTTTTAAAATGCATATTCCACCCCGATTCCCAGTACTTGTTTTAGCTGGACTTTTGGGCCTTCGTTAATTTTTACGCCATTTTCTTCTTTAATAACATCTATATCTTCATCATAAACTAAATTGAAGCCGACATTTGCTTTTACATATTGATTAACAGTTAAATATGAAAAACATTGCCAGTCTACATCAATGTTGCCAAAATTATGCAAATAGTCTGTATATAAGGTTAAACGGTTTTTTAAAATGATATTATTGAAAATTTCTTTTTCAAGATACGAGGTCATTAAAATTCCAAGCTCTGTTTTTGCTTTCTTACCTTCAGAAATCAGGTTCCCATCGGCATCATATACAGCTTTTTTGACACCGTAAGCTCCAGTATTTGCTAAGGTTTGATCGAGTACCAAAGTACTTTTAAGTGTTAATGGAGATAAATACAGGTTGAAATTTATTGGTTTATAGATGTATTCAGATCCAATACCAAGAAAGGTGTAGGCTGGCGCAAATGGGCGTGAAATAGGGTTTTCAGTATTAGGGTAATTGTATCCATTTGTGAACTGGGTGTTGAAGTTTAATTTAGCTGAATGATACCAATTTGATGTTGGACTGGTTCTTAAGCCATAAGTGGAGTTGAATTTGAAGGCGTCATCCGTTTTTCGGAGTTCAATTCCTTCTTGTTTATTTAGTCCGTATCTGACAATCAGTTCGTTTGACCATACTTGATAGTCGTCTTTGTAATCATATTTTAAGTCACCTCTCACAAGGCCTGTGATAGCACTTGTTCCCCCAGCACTCCAGTTTACAAATGCAATTTCTGAAAGATCAACTCCTACTATGTTTTTATGTTTCCAATTGGAAATAGTATCAGGTTTAGCTGTTATAATGGTGTTAGTAAGCTGTTCACCTGTTTTTTTTGTTGCTATTGTGTCAGCAATGCTTGTTATTATTTTAATTTGTGAGAACCCGCAGATTGAAAACAGCGAAAATAAAATTATAAAATATCTGGTTGAAGAAGTCATAATAGAATGGTGGTATTTTAAAAGTGCAAAATAATTAATTTCAATAACTTGAGAAAATAATTTTCAAACAATCGACCGAAATTCCGCAATATTCCTGTAAATCGTCGATTGTGCCTTGTTCAATAAAAACGTCAGGAATCCCTAAAATCTTTATCTTGGAATTATAATTATGCTTTGCCGCAAATTCCAAAATTGCACTTCCGAAACCTCCCTTAATTACGCCGTCCTCAATGGTTATGATGTTTTCGAATTGATCAAAAATAGTATGCAGTTCGTTTTCATCCAAAGGTTTTACAAAAGCAAAATCATAGTGCGCAAAATTTTCTGGTTGCTTTATTTTGGCCAAAGCCAAAGTAACATTATTGCCTATTGCACCAATTGATAATATTGCAACTTTAGAACCGTTTTTCAAACATCTTGCTTTTCCGATTTCAATCGGTTGGTATTTGCCAAAATGTAAATTTTTCCAATCACTGATAACGCCTCTTCCTCGTGGATAGCGAATAGCAATAGGATGCTCCAGTCCTAGTTGTGTAGTGTATAAAATGTTTTGTAGTTCAATTTCATTTAGTGGCGCGTAAACAATCATGTTTGGAATGCATCGTAAATATGCCAAGTCGAAAACGCCGTGATGAGTAGCACCGTCTTCACCAACCAATCCGGCTCTGTCGAGACAAAAAATAACTGGCAAGTTTTGCAAAGCCACATCATGAATCACTTGGTCGTAGGCGCGTTGCAGGAAGGTCGAGTAAATATTGCAATACACAATCATTCCTTGAGTGGCCATTCCTGCGGAAAGCGTAACGGCGTGCTGTTCTGCAATTCCAACATCGAAAGCGCGTTTTGGGAAGGCGTCCATCATAAATTTTAACGAACTTCCAGAAGGCATTGCTGGAGTTATTCCAACTATTTTTTCGTTCTTTTTGGCCAAATCCAAAATGGTCAGACCAAAAACATCCTGGTATTTTGGAGGTAAATGTTCTTCGTGTTTCGGGATAATTTCGCCTGTTGTGGCATCAAATTTACCTGGCGCATGATATTTTACCTGATTTTCTTCTGCCTGTTGAAGTCCTTTGCCTTTGGTGGTTATCAGGTGTAAAAATTTTGGTCCTTTTATTTTTTGCAGACGTTTCAATTCTTTGATTACCGCAAAAATATCATTGCCGTCTATTGGTCCCGAATAATTGAAATTCAGTGACCGAATCATATTATTCTGCTTCGGATTTTTTCCTTCTTTTACCGAAGTGAGGTATTTTTTGAGAGCACCAACGCTCGGGTCAATCCCAATGGCGTTGTCATTGAGAATCACCAATAAATTAGCATCGGTAACTCCCGCATGATTCAGTCCCTCAAATGCCATTCCCGAAGCGATCGATGCATCGCCAATTACGGCTATATGTTGTTTTTCGAAATCTCCTTTTAAATTCGAAGCAATCGCCATTCCCAATACCGCCGAAATGGAAGTGGAAGAGTGGCCTACGCCAAAAGTGTCGTAGATACTTTCGCTTCTTCTCGGGAAACCCGAAATGCCGTTTAATTGACGGTTGGTGTGAAAAATGGTTCTTCTTTCGGTCAAAATTTTATGTCCGTAGGCTTGATGTCCGACATCCCAAACCAATAAATCTTCGGGCGTGTTGAAAACATAATGCAAGGCAATCGTGAGTTCCATCACCCCCAAGCTGGCGCCAAGATGGCCTTCTTTGGTGGCAACAATATTGATGATAAAATCCCGTAATTCCTGTGCCAATTGCGGAAGTTGCGCCTCTTCAAGCTGTCGTAAATTGGTTGGGGAGTAGATATGTTCGAGTAAGTTGCTTTTCATTATTATTTAAAAAGCGAATTTACGGTTTTAAATTGAAATCTGTTTTTGAATCTGTAATCAATATGGTTTTATCAAAAGAGAAAACTTAATTGCTACTTGTTGTCAAGGCTAGTTAGTATAATTTTTATTCTGAAAAAAGTTATATGAAATGACCTTCGCAGTCTATAATTACGCAAAGTATACTCTCAATATTGTCATTCCGTAGGAATCTCACGTTTTTTGCTAACGTTGCGTGAGATTCCTACGGAATGACAAACTTGACGTTGAGTATTGTGTTTGAATAACAATAATGAAAGAAGTATGGAGAAATGAGGCGATTATTTTAGTTAATTGCCTCAAAAAATCACTATATTTGAGGCGAATAATCTATTTAATTGCCTCATGGACTACAATTGGCAACTTCCAAATTGGCCGAAATTTATATTTAACGATTCTGTTTTGGACTCGTTATGTATGGATTTTGCATTGGAAACAGGCGAATTAAAAGGTCTTGTAGATTCATTGTCAGGAGAGATTCAGCAGGAGACCATTTTGCAGTTTATGATTGCGGAGGCAATTAAAACTTCGGAGATAGAGGGGGAATTTTTTAGCCGACAAGATGTAATGTCCTCCATCAAGAAAAATTTGGGGATTACGGATACTTTTGGTCAAATTAGAAACAAAAATGCCCAAGGTATCGGAAAGCTGATGGTACAGGTTCGTAATTCTTATGCTGAAAAATTGACTGAATTTACAATTAAGGATTGGCACGCCACTCTTATGGAGTATTCCAAGCATATTAACGCAGGAGAGTATAGATCGGGAAGTGAACCAATGCAGATAGTTTCCGGTTCTTTTGGCAAAGAAATTATCCATTTTGAGGCACCGCCTTCCAATGATGTTTCTGCCGAAATGAATAAATTCATTAATTGGTATAATGATTTTGAAATAAAGCCAACTGACATTAGAGGTGCACTGATCAAAACTTCGATATCGCATCTTTATTTTGAGAGTATCCACCCTTTCGAAGACGGAAACGGAAGAATTGGCAGGGCTATAGCCGAAAAATGTCTTTCGGAGTCTTTGAACCGACCTGTATTGATGAGTATTTCAAGTACTATCGAGCAAAATAAAAAGCGATACTACGATTCCCTGAAACAAGCACAACGAACCCTCGAAATTACCGATTGGATTTTATATTTTTCCACATTGATTTTGGAGTCTCAAAAAAGTGCGAAGCAAATGGTGCTTTTCACATTGAATAAAACCAAATTTATGGACAAGTTCAAAAGTCAGATGAATGAAAGACAGGCGAAGGCCGTTTTGAAAATGTTTGAAAACTGTGTTTCCGGTTTTGAAGGGGGAATGACAGCCATAAAATATGTTTCCATCACAAAAACCTCGAGAGCAACCGCCACAAGAGATTTACAGGATTTGACCGAAAAAAATATTTTGATTCCAAAAGGAGGAGGTAGAAGTGTATCTTATGATTTGAATTTAGGGTTGTGAAATATTTAGTTATTAGTGAATAGCGTTTAGTAAATAGTTAGAAGAAAAATATAGAAAATCACTGAAACTATGGCAATTTGGATGCAAGTTATTGGTAAACGAAATTTAACATCATTAGAATTTGAGAAAAATTATCTTGCTCAAATTCTTAAAAAAATTGATTTATCTTTTTTTACTAATAGTCAAAATGAAGATGTTTGGAATTTAAATAAAAGAGAAGGAATGGAATTCTTCGAATATAGATTTTCCGCTCAATCAATTTTAGATTCAGTGAGGATTACTTTTAATAATCCCGAATTTATTGATTTGTCAGGTCCATTTAATTACTTTTCTGCTTACTATAAATTTGTTGATTTTGAAAACATGCAATCTACCGAAGAATGGAGAAGGGTTTTCAAGGAAATTGCAATTGCTTATGGCATAAATGATTTGTATTATTTTTGTGAAGATTTTTTTCCTCTTGAGTTTATTTATGATGGCGAATCAAATGCAAATGAATTATTCACTTTATTTGAAAATGCAAAACGAAGTGATAAATTATATGATTTAAATTATAATGAATATTTTGTAGAACCAATAGTTTCGCACTAATTAATAGGGACTGAATGACAAAAACATGATAAACATTTTCACCGACGAATATTTTATGAAAAAAGCTTTGCAGGAAGCCGAAGTGGCTTTCGAAAAAGGCGAAATTCCTGTGGGTGCTGTTGTGGTGGTCAATAATACCGTGATTGCCCGAAGCCATAATTTAACCGAATTATTAAATGACGTTACCGCCCACGCCGAAATGCAGGCCATAACTGCATCGGCAAATTATCTAGGCGGAAAATACCTAAAAGACTGCACACTTTATGTTACGTTGGAACCCTGTCAAATGTGTGCCGGTGCTTTGTATTGGAGCCAAATTACTAAAATTGTCTATGGTGCTAGTGACGATCATCGTGGTTTTGTAAAAATGGGAACGAAACTGCATCCCAAAACCGTTGTCGTTAGCGGAGTTATGGCCGATGAAGCTTCGGAATTGATGAAACGGTTTTTTGCGGAGAGGAGGAAGTAAAACTTTCAGCAAAACGAGATTAAAGATTTCTTGCTAAGCTTTTTCTAAATATAATTCTCGCAAAGGCGCGAAGACGCAAAGAAATCCCATTATGACTTTGCGTCTTCGCGTCTTTGCGAGAAAAAACCAAGGTTTAGTATGTTTATATTATGCATGATGCAGTAAAATTACCTTTAAAAAGCACCTCCAAAAAAATAATTTACCACCAAAGAATTTTCTTCTTAAAATTATATACATTTACTGCAATATTGTGTCCGATTTGCAGTTATGGATTTTAGCTGTGAACCGTTGTCATAGCTCTCGTTCGTAACCCATTAACTCTAGATAAAAGTGAAAACAAAAGGATTAATTTACGTGTTTTGTGTGTTTTTTTTGTTTCAGGCGTGTGGCCGAAAATCTGCCTCCGATTTTAATTCCGATTTTTCATTATTCAAAGAGTATATAGTCAGTTTTACGGGGGGAATTGTCTCGGCGCAGTCGGATATTCGCGTGGTTTTGGCTTTTGATAACAATAATTGGAAAGTCAATCAGACTTTGGACAGTGATTTATTTGATATTTCTCCAAGTGTTGACGGAAAAGTCGTGGCGCTTTCGAGCAATACAATTGCTTTTATACCCGAGAAAAAGTTGGAATCGGGTACAGAATATCAGGTGACTTTGCATTTGGATAAATTGAATCCGAAAGTGACCGAAAAGAATAAAGAACTTTCCAATTTCAATTTCACGATAAAAACCATCAAACAGGATTTTATTGTCAATACACTCGACGTTCAATCCTATAGCAAAGAATACCAATATTTAAATTGCGTGTTGAAAACCGCAGATAATATGGATTTTGAAACCGCCAAAAAGTTGGTGGAAGCGGAGCATAATGGAAAAGATTTGCATCTGATTTTTGAGAAATCGAATGCTGTTGCCAAAGAATTTAAATTCAGAATTGACAGTATTCAGCGGTTGGATTCTCCAAGCAATCTTGAAATTAATTTTGACGGGACTGATTATGATATGGACCAAAAAGGAACGATCGATTTCCCGATTACGGCTCTGAATGAGTTCAAAGTTATTAAGACAGAGTTGCAGGAGGGGAATAACCAAATGTTGTCAATTAATTTTTCGGAACCGTTGGAAAAAGGGCAGGATTTCAAAGGTTTGGTAGCGATTCAAAACACCAATAATTTGAAGTTTTCGACCCAAGGAAATGTGTTGAAGGTTTATTTTAACAATGAAAAAGCCGTTGAAAAACCTGTTGAAGTGGCTCCTGAAACCGTAGCTGTAACCGAAACATCGACTGTTGCAGTTGATACAGCGGGTGTTCCTCAGGATACGGCTTCTGTGGAAGAACCCGAAGAAGTTGTTGCAGTTGCAGAACCTGAGCTTGTTGCAGTCATTTCGCAAAAACTTTCGGGAGAATTACTGTTGGAAGTTTTTCAAGGGATCGAAAGCGAGTATGGCAAAAAGCTAAATGAAAATTATTCGGAGAAAATTTCATTTGACGAAATAAAACCGAACGTTCGTTTCATCAAAAACGGAACAATTCTGCCAAGTTCGAGCAATTTAAAACTCAATTTTGAAGCGGTAAATCTTCGGGCTGTCGATGTTAAAGTGTTTAAAATTTACAAAAACAACATTCTCCAGTTTTTGCAGGATAATGAGTTGAACGGTACCCGAAACCTGAAAAGAGTTGGCCAGCCGGTTGCCAAAACAACGCTCAATCTTATTGAAGGGAATTTAGTTAATCCAAGTAAATGGAACACTTTTGCTTTGGATTTATCCAAAATTATAACTCCGGAACCGGGAGCCATTTACAGAGTGGAGTTCTCGTATAAAAGAGCCTATTCTTTATACAAATGCGACAATTCAGAAACGGATGAAAGTGAAGACGAAGAGACAGAAGAAGTTGATGAAAAAGAGGTGAATTATAGCGGAAATGCCTACGATGAGTATTATTATGACGATTATGACTGGAGGGAAAGCCAGGATCCCTGCACCAATTCCTATTATTATAATGCGAGAATCGGAACCAATATTTTGGCATCCGATGTTGGGGTTATCGCCAAAAGAGGCGAAAACAAATCGTATTTATTTGCGGTAAGCAACATCATTACCACCGAGCCGATTGCCAATGCAAGAGTGGATTTGTACAGTTTTCAACAACAAAAATTGGCAACCGTAGCGACTAGCAGTGAAGGGATTGCAAGTTTTCAGTTGGATACATTTGCCTATTTTGCGATTGTCACTTATGGAACGCAGTCAACTTATGTTCGACTTGACGATGGAAATTCGTTGTCGGTGAGTAATTTTAATGTGTCCGGCGAAACTTTGCAAAAAGGACTCAAAGGATTTATTTATGGAGAACGAGGGGTTTGGAGACCGGGCGATAATTTGTATTTGTCCTTTATTTTGAATGATGCTTCGAATAAATTGCCTTTGGGGCATCCGATAAAATTTAGATTGAGTGATCCCAACGGAAAAGTCACTTATCAGACGGTTCAAAAAACGAATGAATGGAATCATTATGCTTTTACAGTTCCCACAGAAGCTGATGCGCCTACCGGAAATTGGGAAGCTATGGTCAGTGTCGGCGGTGCCAAGTTTTACAAAAGCATCAAAATTGAAACCATCAAACCGAATCGTTTGAAAATTAAAAATACTTTCAAAAGAGCGATGCTTTCGGCTTCGTATCCAAATACAAGTAATCTAGAAGTGACATGGCTTCACGGTGCTGTGGCCAAAAATTTGAATGTCGAAATGCAGGCTAAGTTTTCGCCACAAACAACGACTTTTAAAAATTACGAGAAATATACTTTTGATGATTTGGTGCGCCAATTCAGTACTGAGGAAATTACAGTTTTTTCGGGTAAATTGGATGCCAACGGAAAAGCAAATACTGCCATAAATCCCAAAATACAGGGAGTTGCACAGGGTATGCTTAAAGCTTCGTTTATCACAAAAGTGTATGAGGAAGGTGGTGATTTCAGTACGGATGTTATCTCGACAACCTATTCCCCTTTTAATACTTATGTGGGGATTAAATCGCCGGAGCTCAGCAAATACGGAATGCTCGAAACCCGTAAGGTGAATCAGTTTGATATTGTCACCGTGGATGAAAACGGACGCCCAAAATCAGTTAAAAATCTCGAAGTAAAAATCTATAAAGTCGAATGGCGCTGGTGGTGGGACGCGTCGAGTGATAATTTGTCCAATTATAATTCGGATAATGCCACGACTTCGTATAAAACCTTTACAATAAATACCGATGCCAACGGAAGAGGGGCTGTAAGGTTTGCATTGACCGACGAAGAATGGGGACGCTATTTGATTCGGGTTTCGGATGAGGTTGGAGGACACGCAACAGCTTTGACGGTAAACATTGATTGGCCGGTTTGGTCGGGAAAAACGAGAAACACTGATGCTTCAACTGCCAATATGTTGGTTTTTTCTACTGACAAAGAAAAGTATGCCGTGGGTGAAAATGCCCAAATCTCTTTCCCATCGAGTGAAGGAGGACGTGCTTTTATTTCTATCGAAAATGGCTCAAAAGTAGTGCAAACTCTTTGGGCGAAGACCCAAAAAGGAGAAACAAAAGTGACGATACCGATTACGGCTTCGATGGCTCCGAATGTGTATTTCAACATTACGCTTTTGCAACCACACGCTTCGACCAAGAACGATTCGCCTATCCGTATGTACGGAATTGTGCCTATTGAAGTGGTGGACAAAAACACGATACTTACGCCAAAGTTAACGATGCCTGATGTATTGCGTCCTGAACAGTCATTTGCCCTAAAAGTGAGCGAACAATCCGGCAGGGAAATGACTTACACTATAGCAATTGTCGATGAAGGATTGTTGGATTTAACCCGTTTTAAAGCACCAAATGCTTGGGACAGTTTTTATGTTCGCGAAGCTTTGGGTGTGAAAACTTGGGATATTTACGATGATGTGATTGGGGCTTACGGCGGAAGAGTGAATCAGGTTTTCAGCATTGGAGGTGATCAGGATTTGGGTGGCGGAAAGGCCAAAAAAGCCAACCGATTCAAGCCTGTTGTGATTTATATGGGGCCTTTTAAATTGGAAAAAGGACAGACCAAAACCCATCAAATAAAATTGCCGAAATACATCGGTTCTGTAAAAACGATGATTGTTGCCGGAGATGCGACCACGAGCGCTTATGGAAGTGCCGAAAAAGCAACCCCTGTCCGCAGTCCGCTGATGGTTTTGGCTTCATTGCCAAGAAAAATTTCGCCATCCGAAAGAGTGACGATTCCGGTTACAGTTTTTGCAATGGAAAAAAACATCAAGAATGTTATGGTTCAGGTAAAAACCAATAATGGATTAAAAGTGATTGGCAATGCCGTGCAAAGAGTATCATTTACACAGCCTGATGAAAAAATGGCTTATTTTAATTTGGCTGTCGGTTCTGCAACCGGAATCGGGAAATTGCAGATTGTGGCCACTTCGGGCAAGGAAAAATCAGTTTATGACGTAGAAATCGATATGACAAACCCGAATCCGGTGACCAATACATTTACCGATGTGATTTTGGAACCGAACAGTTCCAAAACTATTTCTTGGAAACCATTTGGCGTTGCGGGAAGCAATAAGGCAAAATTGGAAATTTCGTCAATGCCGACCATCAATTTGAATGGTCGTCTGCAGTATCTGATTCAGTATCCTCACGGCTGTGTGGAGCAGACTACATCATCAGTTTTTCCGCAGTTGTATCTGAATGATATTGCCGATTTGGATGCCACGCGCAAAGGTTTAATTCAAAAGAATATTACTGCCGGAATTACTAGGCTTGGAAGTTTTCAGCTGTCAAACGGTGGAATTTCGTATTGGCAAGGCGGAACTGTTGCTGATGATTGGGGAACTTCCTATGCCGGACATTTTATGATTGAAGCGGAGAAGAAAGGTTACTTTTTGCCAATTAATTTTAAAACCAAATGGATTTCGTATCAACAAAAAGAAGCCAAGCAATGGCGATTTATGCCAAGTTACGGAAATGATTTGGCGCAGGCCTATCGTTTATATACATTGGCTTTGGCAGGAGTCCCTGATTTGGCTTCGATGAACAGATTGCGCGAAACGAAAGGGATTTCGAACGAAAGTAAATTGCGTTTGGCTGTGGCTTATGTATTGGCCGGACAAAAATCGGCGGGTCAGACATTATTTTTGAACAGTAAAATAGAAGACGATTCCAATTACAATTATTACTATTATGGTTCTGCCGACAGAAATCGGGCGATGGCTTTGGAAACGATGCTGTTGCTTGGACAAAAACAAAATGCATTTGCAATGGCGATAAAATTAGCCAAAGCGATGTCAAGCGACCAATGGATGAGCACGCAGACTACGGCTTATTGTTTGTATTCGATGGCTAAATTCTCAGTGAGTAATGGTGCCAAAGGAATCGATGTTCAGTTTGGAAAAGACGGAAAAATGCAGGCAATTAAAACGATGAAAACCATCGCCGACAGAAGTCTGACTGTTACAGCGGGACTTAACAGCGTAACTTTAAAAAACAACAGAAAAAACAGATTGTTCGTCCGACTATTAAACACCGGAATCCTTCCAATCGGGCAGGAAAATGCGGTACAAAGCAATGTTTCAGCTTCCATCGTTTTCAAAAACAGAAAAGGCGGTGTTATCAATGTGTCCAAAATCAATCAAGGAACCGAGTTTGTTGCCGAAGTTACTGTTAGAAACAAGAAGAATGAGCATGTCGAAAATGTGGCGTTGTCTCAGATTTTGCCTTCGGGATTTGAGATTGTGAATACCCGTTTTACCGATTATGGTGACGCAACCAATAATGTTGCCGATTATATTGATATCAGGGATGACAGAACCAATTTCTATTTTGGATTGAAAGCCGGTGAAGCAAAAACGTTCAGAATACTGTTGAATGCCTCTTATTTGGGAACGTATTATTTGTCGGGATTACAATGTGAGGCGATGTATGATAATACGTTTTTGGCTAGAACTAAAGGATTTTGGGTTCAGGTGGTGAAGTAGGAATTCCGTTGAATTTTGACCACGGATTCCACGGATTAAACGGATTTTACACGGATTGCATTAAAATAAATCTGCGTAAATCTGCGAAATCTGCGTGCCTTATTTTTCACGCAGATTTCGCAGATTTGCGCAGATAAAATATAGCTACGGATAAAACGGATTTTACACGGATTGAAATAATGATTTATCAAATAAAAAATCTGTGAGAATCTGTTCTATCCGTGGAATCCGTGGCCAAAAAAATGAGTACTTAGCGTAAAACTTTTGCGAACCTTGGGCTTAAACAAAAAAAAACTTTGAAAAACAAACTAATAGCGTTCTCACAACGCATCATCAATTGGATAAAGCAGCATAAAATAAAATCAGCGATCACATTTTTGCTGTTGCTGATTTATTATTTTTCGTTGCCAAGGACTTTATTTCAAGAACCCTATTCTATGGTGATTGAAAGCAGGGAAGGGGAGTTGCTTGGTGCCAAAATTGCGCTTGACGGGCAATGGCGGTTTCCTGCCCAGGACAGCGTTCCCGATAAATTCAAGAAATGTATTGTCTATTTTGAGGATGAGTATTTCTACAGGCATCCGGGATTCAATCCAATTGCGATGTTCAATGCTTTTCAGCAAAACCGGAAAGCAGGCAAAGTCGTTCGTGGAGGAAGCACCTTGACACAACAGGTAATTCGCTTGTCCAGAAATGGAAAAAGCCGAACCTATTTCGAGAAAATAATCGAACTCATTCTCGCCACCCGATTGGAGTTGGGATATTCCAAAAACGAAATTTTAGAATTATATGCCTCTCACGCTCCTTTTGGCGGAAATGTTGTGGGACTTGAAATGGCTTCCTGGAGGTATTTTGGGGTGCAGGCCCACCAATTGTCGTGGGCAGAAAGTGCTACTTTGGCTGTTTTGCCTAATGCCCCAAGTTTGATTTATCCGGGAAAAAACCAATTAGAATTACTGAATAAACGCAACCGTCTTTTACTGAAATTAAATAAAGAAGGGGTAATTGACAAACAAACCTATGAACTTTCGATAGATGAACCGTTACCGCAAAAACCGTATGATCTGCCCCAAATTGCTCCCCATTTATTGCAACGTGTAGCTAAGAATCATCCGGGAACAAGGGTGAAAACGACTATTGAAATTGGGCTGCAGAACAGAGTCAATCAAATTGCGAAGTATTATTATAATCAGTATAGGCAAAATGAAGTTTATAATCTGGCTATTTTGGTTATCGATGTACCGAACAGAAAAGTGTTGAGCTATGTGGGCAATTCGCCTACGGATGGCAACCACCAAAAAGATGTAGATATTATCGATGCGCCACGAAGCACGGGAAGTATTCTCAAACCGCTTTTGTACGGAGCTATGCTCGACGACGGGGAATTGTTGCCCAATACATTGGTAGCAGATATTCCAACGCAGATTTCGGGTTATACACCACAAAATTTCAACCTGACATTTGACGGGGCTGTTCCCGCACATCGGGCATTGTCGCGTTCACTGAATATTCCTGCCGTATTGATGCTGCAGGATTTTGGGGTGAATAAATTTTACGAAGAACTAAAGCGGTTCAAATTGCGAGATATTTCAAAACCGCCGGATCATTATGGTTTGTCACTTATTTTGGGTGGAGCCGAAAGTAATTTGTGGGATTTATGCCGAACTTATGCGGGTTTGTCTTCCACTTTAAATTATTTCAATAAAAACCAAGGGCAATACAGGACCAATGAATTCGCGGAACTGAATTACGATGATAATTTTCAAATAGATTTTGGTGACGAAACGAGGCAAAAAAACATCTTGGGAGCGGGTTCGATTTGGCTAACCTATAATGCAATGGAACAGGTCAATCGACCCGAAGGCGACGAAGCCTGGAAATTTTATGATAGTTCGCTAAAAATTGCCTGGAAAACCGGAACTAGTTTTGGAAACCGCGATGCTTGGGCGATCGGAACTAATACAAGATATGTGGTAGGAGTGTGGGCAGGCAATGCAACAGGCGAGGGCAGACCAACATTGACGGGAGTTAGCAGTGCAGCTCCTATTTTGTTTGATGTTTTTAATTTGTTGCCAAGACAACGATGGTTTGATACGCCCTATAAAGATTTGGACGAAGTCGAGGTCTGCAATCTGAGTGGTTATATTGCCAAAGAAGGCTGTCCGATAATTAAACAATGGGTTTCCAAAAAAGGAAAAAATACGGCTGTATGCCCGTATCACAAAACGGTGCATTTGGATAAATCCATGCAGTTTCAGGTTAATAGCAGTTGTGAAAGCGTCGATAATATTGTGACTAAAAATTGGTTTGTTTTGCCTCCCGTGATGGCTTGGTATTACAAAAGCCAACATATAGAGTATCTGCCGTTGCCCCCGTTCAGAAACGACTGTATGGGATCGCAAACGGCAACAATGGATTTTATTTACCCAAAAACCAACAGCAAAATCTATCTGACCAAGAACTTCAACAGCGAAGTACAGCCCGTAATCCTGAAAGTTGCCCATTCGCAACGCGAAAGCAAACTGTTTTGGTATGTCGATAATGTTTTTAAAGGCACAACCAAAACTTTTCACGAAATGCCTATTTCGGCCACAACAGGATTCCATTACATCACCGTAGTGGATGAATTTGGAAACGAAATCCGAAGAAAGATTGAGATAGTGAAGGAATAAGGAGGGTGTTTCCTGATATTTTAGATTAATTAATTCAAGTTGCTAGTTAGAAAATATAAAAAGTAAGCATCAAAAGTGAGAAATTTGGTTTACGACAACTAAA
>NZ_JBDLZZ010000025.1:0-38279 GCF_040049115.1 Flavobacterium aestuarii | reverse complement strand
AAATAATAAATTAGTTTATAAATAAGGGATAACACCGAAAAGTCCTTTTCCTTTAAAGCAATTTTCATTGACTCCTTCCTGACAAAAAAATAAAAGGAGTCGACTAGCTCTTTCTTCAGACAATTTTCAATAGCAAATTCTGAAGAAAAGGAAATTAAAAATAACTGCAATTTTTCTGGTACTTCCAATAAGGTGCAGAAAGAATTTTTAGGTATAACAATTAAATCACGAGCAGTTAGATCCTGAATAGCCTCTCTTAACTGCAATTTAAAATTGCCGGATTTAATTAGTAAGACAGATAAATTGTTCACTGTAAAAGGTTCATCACAAGAAGTTTTAACAACATATTTTTTAATTATGTGAATATCTAAGCCTGCAATCGGCAAATCCTTTAATTCAATGTTTACTAAATCTTTTAACATGATCTTAAGTTCAATAATTGACCAAAATGGAAATAAGTGAATTATAGTTTGTCTTTAAAAGAATTTCTTATCATTACGTACGACAAAAAATAGAGATTTAATAATATACAGATGTAAAGCAAATAAGCTAAACCTCGTGACTGACTTGTTTTTCTATGGCCATTTAGCAGATAGCCCGTTATTTCATCATAGCTGAAAAGATCTATGATGAAATAAAGGCTAACCAAATTAAAAATGATCAGAAATAAATAGAAAATGATAAGTGGTTTCATTTTAAAATAGACCAAAATTAATCAGATACACAATTTAAATCAGCTGATGCAGCAATGCTATTATGTAAATAATAGAAACCTGATTTCTTTTAAAGAAAGGTTTTGCCATCTTACTGCCTACTGACGTTTCCCAGTCGCGGTCTTTGCGTTCGGACTCAGAATAAAGAGAATATCTAGATATAGAAGTAACAGTTAAGATGGTGTCTTTATCGTCAGCAGAAAATGTTTGATTTAAAAGAACTGTGTTTTCGTAGGTAGTAATAAAATTATAGTTATCCTCAAATTCTTGCTGTCTTCGGCTGATTAAATCTTGCAAAAAGGCAATAAGATCTGTTTTTGAAGCAGATCCCAGCGAACTGCTCTGTACAATGCTTATCATAATATTATCGGGATCTGCCATAATAGACTGGACAATATCATCATTAAACACTATAGCTCTTTTGCTTGTAATGGACTTTGAGCCAATTTTTGCAGAAACAAACTTAATTTGATTTGTAATTTCATCGATTGAGTTTGGAAACTTATTTTCCCCGCTATATGGCGTAAGCGCTTTATAGAATGTTTTACCCTTCAAATCCATGGGGTTTGCCTTATTTTCAGGAGCCACGGAAATATTTGATACCAAGGGCTGGTTCATCCCATTCTCAGAAATATCAAAATCTGAATCAGTTGAACATGAAATAAAAAATAAAGAAGTAGCGATGCATAATAAAAGATTTTTCATGATTATGATTATTTAAAATGTAAATGAGAATTTCTTCTCAGTTCATTTCACCCGGATAAGCAGAACTTTTATTCAGCACGATGCCGAACATTTTGCTTTTGAATTCGAAGCAAATTTATTCCGTTAAAAAACGTCACACAACCTTATGTCTATGGGTTTTCATGATATTAAGTATGGATTTCATGGAAATCCACAACCTTTTTTTATATATAAAACACTACAATTCAAATGTTTATATTATTTTTGTTTTCTGCTTCGTAAAATTACATTCTCAATCTTTAGAGGCTTGTATGGATGTTTTTACAGAGCCTTTTATTTACTTAATCTGTGAATTATCATGAATCGAAATCTCCTGCTTTTACTTCCCATGCTGCTGTCTCAATTTATCACAGGACAAAAAATCATTTATTTAGTTGCTGATTCTTTGGAAAACAAGAGTTATGGCTATCTGGATGAAAAAATATATGAGCTGCGAAAAGACAGTACAAAAGCTTCCGTTTATTTAGCTGCTTATCTGCAAAAAGCAAAAAGAGAGCATAACTGGAAAGAAGTCACCAACGCATATCAAAACATACTGCATCAGTCGCCTGATAAATTGCGCCTTATCTATGCAGACAGTATGATACTTGCTGCGAAAAAAACGAATGAAGATGCCGTAATTGGATCGGCTTATCTTTCAAAAGGCATTGTTTATTACGGGCAGAAACGGCAAATCGAAGCGATGGACAATTATCTAACTGCCAACCGTTTCATCTCTAAGACCAGCGATAAATATCAGATCTACAAGGTAAAATATCATATAGCATTGATTAAATTCTATATTGGCTTTTATGATGAAGCAATTTCATTACTGAAAGAATGCGTGGCCTATTACAAAGACAGGAAACCTAGACCGTACTTAAACTCACTGCATTCTCTAGGATTATGCTATAATAAAATCGGGGATTATGGACGCTGTTCTGAAACCAACACATTGGGACTGTCTGAAAGCAGTCGATTGGAAATCAATGAAATGATTCCCTACTTTAATCATTCAGAAGGAATAAATGACTATTATAAAAAAAATTATGCCTCGTCGATCCAAAACATTCAATCTTCGCTTGAAGAAATAAAGGAAAATAACGATTTTGCCAATGAATCAATCGGTAACTTTTATATTGGTAAAAGCTATTGGTCAACCAATCAAAAAAACAAGGCACTTCTCTATTTTCATAAGGTTGATGAGATTTTCAAGAAAAAGAATTATCTGCGGCCCGATCTTCGTCAAGTTTATGAACTATTGATTACCTACTATAAAACCAAAGATGATTTAAAGCCGCAATTGTATTATGTAGATCAGCTGCTAAAGGCAGACACACTTCTTACAGAAACTAACAAATACTTAATCGGAAAGATTCATAAAGAATATGACACGAAAGAACTACTATCCGAAAGAGAAAAAATCAAGGAACAGTTTGCCCGTCAGAAATATTACGATTTCATTTGGGCAGGAGTTATATTACTGTCTTTCCTAACAATCGTGTTTATGACCTATCGCCATTTTAAAAACAGAAGCCTTTATAAAAAGAAATTTGGGGAATTGATGGCTCAGTTAAATGATACTAAGAATAATCCAAAATTTAAAAATGAAAAATCTCAGATTCTTGACATAAACCCAGACACTGTGTCTACCGTTTTGAAACAATTGGAAAAATTTGAAAGGGATAAAAAATTTTTAGGAAAAGACTGGAAACTGGGAACACTTTCTGCTTTATTTAACTCTAATTCCAAGTACTTATCCGCTATCATACATCATTATAAGGACAAAGGTTTTGTAGAATATATTAATGATCTCCGCATTGACTATATTATTTCACTGCTTCACAATGAACCCAAATATAAACATTACACTAACGGATCCCTGGCAGCCGAAGCAGGTTTTAGCAGTACACAGCGCTTTGCCAATGCTTTTTTAGCAAAAACGGGTATGCCCACTGCTTATTTTATCGAAGAACTAAGAAAAAAGCAATCTTAATTCTATCAGCTATTTACCAAAAACAGATTGCCTTTTTACAAAATATGAAATAAAATCTTCGTCTGATTGCTGCAATTTTAACAACATATTATCCCTGCACTGTTGGTAAAATTCTATTTTTGCGGGCTAATTTAATATGAAACTACCATGAAAGATTTAGCAGCAAAAATCAATGCCGAATTCGAAACATTCAAAACAGAGTCTGAAAGCCTTATCGAGAAAGGAACCAAAGCTGCAGGACCTAGAGCTCGCAAATCAACTTTGGAACTTGAAAAACTTTTAAAAGAATTCAGAAAAGTTTCTGTTGAAGAATCTAAAAAATAAGTTTTCAACTAAGCCCTTTGATTTTTTTTCAGAGGGCTTTTTTTCGTTAAAATCTTCGAATTCTATTGTCTAGCAATTTTAAATACTTTTCTTTCATCGTATCTGATAAAAAAGATATCTCTACAAGTTCTGTCCACCTCGATAAGCTTTTATTCATATCGGATAAAATCCTACAACTATTTTTTGCAACTACTGTTAGCCAGCGTGAAATTGTATCATTTCCTAATTGGGAAACTACCTGTTTCCCAATTGAAATTATCTATTGACATTACAATATACAAGCATATTTTTGATATTACGATTTGCTTGTTTACCGAAATTCTTAATTTGCATAAATTGACTGTGTAAGTAGCAATCATTTAAACATCAAGAAAAAAAGTAGGGAGGCATTTATCCTATTTTTGAATTTAATGACTTTCAAAAACCTGAAAAGCCTAAATAATTTGTATATTGAGGGAACTTTGTAAAGCAGGTATATTAGATACCCTCTTAAGATAATATTTCATTTATTAAGAATTATAAACATGAGACGCATTATCCATACACTATCTATGCTTTGTGTAAAAATACAATTCAAATTCAAATTGTATTATATTATAACATTGACTCTAATATTGATTATGCAAATTGCTAGGCGCTAATGCATACCATTACTTTCTAACAAGCGGCTTGGGATTAATTAAGCCTTATTTCAGATTTGCATAAACATCCCTATATAAAACTATCTTTAAATTATGACTAAATCAGCCATATTGCCAAACGACGATTAGTGCTTGTATTTTTATTGATTCAAGTGTTTTCTAATTATTTTGGCTAAATCTTTTAACAATTCATTATTCACATTTGTACTTAATTGTCTTGTGTGAATTACTAATTTAGTTTTGTTTTTATTGTAGTGGAGAAAATACCAATTTCCTGTTGAATAATATTTTGTTCCCATTTCACTTCCAATATATTCTACATCAAAAATATTATTAATTTCTCTGTTGTTTTCGCTATTGGTTATATAATCAGAACAAGCCAAGACAATAACAGGGAAATTTTGAATAAATTCGGATACTTTTAAAATCTCTTTTCTACTTGAAATATTTGTCTTATCAGCTTTCGATGTGGTTTTTGAAGGTGAGTCGTTTATTTCAGATGTGAAAATATGATTTAGAAAATCTACTTTAAAATTTTCGGTTTCCTTTTCTAAAATATAGTCAGATAATTTTTGATATTTACTCCAAGTATTTTTACCCCAACTTTTTCTCAATGGATGTTTTACGTCAATTTTATATTCTAAAACTTCACAAGTTTTATTTTCTATATGTTTTTTCCAATCTTGCGCATTGTTTCTATACCATTCAAAACTATGTAAATTATTTGTTTCGATAGCAGATTCTTTTCCAATGATTAAGATTTTTGAGTTTGGATTTCCTGTTCCAATGTAAAACTCGTTTACACCTTTTTCTACGAAATCAATAAAGTCTTTGTTATACATATTTTATTCTGGGCTTAAATCAATAATCATATATTAAGAATAGTGCATTTACGTTGCTTTATTAAACATGCAAAACCATCTCTACAATGCTTTACGGTTTTCCTCATAAGCAATAAAAAAGGATGCCTAGGCATCCTTTTTTTATTCCTTTTCTAGATCAAATTTAAAATCAAATAATTCCTTCGGTTCAATATCGAGACCTTTTGCAATTGAAATTATTGTACCTAACGATGCTCCATGTTCGCCGTTTAGAACTCTATATACCTGCTTAAGTTCAATCTTTCCAAGAGAAGCAACTGTCATAACATCCTTTTTATTGTCATCCATCACCCTTTGTAAATTCTGGCCAAATGCTAAATAATATTTTTTTCTAATCTCCTTCATGAAGTGAAATTGAAACAATTAGAAGAAAAAAAATTGTCAAATTTGACAATTTTGTGATTTTTTTCATATATTTGAATTATTAAAAAATTATTTAAAGAAACTTTAAATAGTATTTTATTAATTTTGCGACTCTTCAATTAAAAATATTTGAAGCATTCGCTTGGAGTCTCGTTTCCGAAAACTGCTAATTTTTAATCACGCGAGATGACTAAGTGTAAATGCTCACGCCCTATAGGCGTGGGCTCACTTATTCGCGTGAAAAGGTTCTTAGCAGTACCTCGGAAGCAGATAAGCTGAGTTCCATGCCTTTTTTATGTCTATTCTTTTGGTACAACTCAACTTTTATTCTTAGCGCTGTTTCCTTCATTGTTTTCATAGTCTCGCAATACTCTTACTGAATTAGTGGGGAAAGACACTGCTATCGTCTTGTGCAAACAGGCAACAGCAGTTGGCTTTCCTATTTTATAAATTTCTTAAAAATATTTGCCTATGATGAAATAAATAATAGTGTGGTTGCTTCGTACCTCGCAATGACACTGCAAAAAAAATGGCCCTCTAACCCGTCGACAAACTAGTATAGAGGACCGCAGCTAAATAAACTAACGTTACACTTAACTAACCCAATATTATGAATAATTTTTCATTTTCTATGGGTGGAAAGGCTTTTTGTTTCCTGTTTTTAATGGGAAGCCTGCTGTCTTTTTTACCTATTCAAGCCAATAATAAACTACGGCAACCTCTTAACGCAGCCCAACAGCATCAAATTCAAGGCACTGTCACCGACGGTCTCAATTCCTTAGCCGGTGTGAGTATTTCGATAAAAGGAAAATCCAATACCGCCGTAACCGATTATAATGGTCATTACACCCTTTCTGCCTCAACAGATGACATTTTAATTTTTACATACATCGGATACAAAACCGCTACGGTTCCTGTGCAGGGACGCAGCACTATTAACATCAGCCTGCAGGAAAACGAGACTAAACTCCAAGAGGTCAAGATCAATGCGGGATACTATTCTGTAAAAAACAGTGAACGCACGGGAAGCATTTCGAAAATCACATCCAAAGACATCGAAAAACAGCCCGTTTCCAATGTATTGGCCACGATGCAGGGACGTATGGCGGGGGTCAATATCACACAGAATACGGGTATGCCCGGCGGCGGTTTCAGTGTTGAAATCCGAGGACGCAACAGCCTGCGGACGGATGGCAATAATCCGCTGTATATTATCGATGGCGTTCCCTATTCATCGCAGGATATTGACAGCGACTTTACCTCGGGGAATATGCCCAGCAGAACCAATCCGCTTAACAGCATCAATCCAGCAGATATTGCCAGTATCGAAGTCCTAAAGGATGCCGATGCTACCGCAATCTATGGCTCCCGCGGTGCTAATGGCGTAGTACTCATTACCACTAAAAAAGGCAAGGAAGGAAAAACCACCTTTTCGGTTAACTATCAATACGGCTTGGGTCAGGTTACCCGCTTCATGGACTTGATGAATACCCAGCAGTATCTTGCCATGCGAAAGGAAGCCTTTGCCAACGATGGCGTGACGTCCTATCCCAGCAATGCCTATGATGTAAATGGGACTTGGGATCAGAACCGTAATGCCAATTGGCAGCAAGAGCTTTTGGGCGGTACAGCTGCCTATACAAACCTGCAGGCGTCACTCTCTGGCGGATCAGCACAGACGCAATTCCTGCTTAGCGGCAGCTATAACAAAGAAACAACTGTTTTTTCCGGAGATTTTGATTACGCAAGAGCCAATGGACATGCCAGTGTTACCCATGAATCTGAGAACAAAAAATTCAGGATTAATTTTACAGCCGGCTATACAGTGCAGTCCAGCGGTCTGCCAATCCTTGATATTACCCGCAATGCTATCACCCTGCCGCCGAATGCCCCGCCATTATATGATGCGGATGGAAACATTAACTGGGCAGATGGCACATTTGACAATCCGGCCGCTTATCTGAAGGGAAAAATTAAAAGCGAAACTTCTGATTTTATTACCAATGCCCTTCTTTCGTATGATCTGGGCTTGGGGTTTACTGCCAAAAGCAGCCTGGGCTATACTGATCTGAGACAGGAACAGAAGAACCTGTTGCCCTCGGACATTTATAATCCAGCCTATGGAATGGGAAGTGAAAGCACTTATGTATATGCCAATACTATGGACCGTAATTCGTGGATTATTGAGCCGCAGGTGAGCTGGAATTACAGCCGCGGTACAAGCAAGATTGACGCACTTGCCGGAGGCACTTTCCAGCAGCAGCAAAGCAGCCAGTCGGTAAGCTCATCACAGGGCTTTGCCAGCAACAGCCAGATGGAAAACCCGGCTTCGGCATCGGTGTACCAGATTGAAAGCAGTGATAAAAACCTGTATAGATATCAGGCTTTTTTTGCAAGGGTTAACTTTAACTGGCAGGGAAAATACCTGATGAACTTAACGGGAAGACGTGATGGATCGAGCCGTTTTGGCCCTGGCAGGCAGTTTGCCAGCTTTGGTGCTGTGGGTGCCGCCTGGCTTTTTGGTGAAGAAAGGTTTATTAAAACCCATGTGCCTTTTTTAAGTTTTGGAAAACTGCGGGCAAGCTACGGAACTACGGGCAATGACCAGATTGGCGATTATCAGTATCTGGACACCTACAGCAGCTCAGGATTTACTTATCAGGGTATAGCAGGAATGCAGCCCACTAGATTATTCAATCCAGATTTTGGCTGGGAAACCAACAGAAAGCTGGAGTTTGCGCTAGAAGCTGGATTCCTTAATGACCGCCTATCTGCAACTGCGGGCTGGTTCTCTAACCGCTCGTCCAATCAGCTGGTAGGCATTCCGCTTCCGGGGACTACGGGATTCAGCTCTATGCAGGCGAATCTGGATGCAGAGGTAGAAAACAGCGGGCTGGAATTGAGCCTGAGAGCCGTGATTGTCAAGCAGGAAAACTTCGGCTGGACCGCCAGCTTTAACCTCACTGATCTGGAAAATAAATTATTGTCTTTTCCCGGACTGGAAACCTCGACCTATAAAGAGCAGTATGTGATTGGACAGCCCCTTAATATTATCAAGGTCTACCAGTACACGGGACTCAATGCTGCTACTGGAGCGTACCAGTTTAAAGATGTCAATGGGGATGGAATCCTCTCTGCCGCTGATGATAAAAAAACAATCCGGTATCTGAGTCCGGAATACTATGGCGGCTTGGAAAACCAGTTCCGTTATGGCAGTCTGCAGCTGGATTTCCTGTTCCAGTTTGTCAAGCAATCGAACTATAATGAAAACTACAGAACCTCTATGCCTGGCACGATGGTGAATCAGGCTGCGGGAGTAACGGAACATTGGCAGCAGCCTGGCGATACAGGGCCGTATCAGGCTTATAGTGCCACGAATGGCGCACTGCGTGCTGCCAGCACTCAGTTTTCTCAGAGTGATGCGGCTATCGGCGATGCCTCCTATATCCGATTGAAGAACATAGCCCTATCCTATGATCTGCCGAAAATCTGGACGAAAAAGTTCAGCTGCAAGCTGAGCCTGCAGGGTCAGAACCTGTTTACAGTGAGTCCGTACAAGGGCATGGATCCGGAATTTAAATACATAGGGTATCTGCCTCCACTGCGGATAGTGACTACGGGTGTACAGCTTACTTTTTAATTATAAAGAATCCTATCATGAAAAAACAACATACCTCTTCGATCAGCCATAGCGATTTAGCCAAAAGGCTTATCCAGCTAATGGTGCGCTCCATACTTTTTATGAGCATCCTATCGGCTCTGTTAACAGCCTGCGATAGTTTTACAGAAGTGCCTCTTCCTTCGTCACAATTAACGGCTCCCGATGTTTTTGAAGACAAAGGCACTGCTAACGCGGCTATGGCGGATATTTATTCAAAAATAAGAGATCGAGGCCTATTGACAGGCTATTCTCCGGGGCTTTCCTGCCAGCTGGGACTGTATGCCGATGAATTGGATTATTACGGCCTTTCGGGTACTACGTCGTCTAATTTTTACAGCAATACGCTATTGGCCTCTGACCCCGAAATTACTAAAATGTGGACTGTCAGCTACAGCCAGATCTATGCTGCCAATGCTGTAGCGGAAGGTGCTGCCAAATCTGCCGGCTTATCGGTTATAGACAGGGAGCAGTTAACAGGCGAAGCCCTTTTTGTACGGGCACTGCTCCATTTCTATCTGGCCAACTGCTTTGGCGCTGTGCCTTATATCACCACTACTGAGTACCGCCAGAATACCAGCGTACAGCGTTTAGCTGCCCCCGAAGTGTATGACCGCATTAAGGCAGACCTAGAGCAGGCAGTTACACTGCTGCCAGAACAATATATTGGTGAAGGACGGGTACGTCCCAACAAATGGGCTGCACAGGCCATGCTGGCAAGAGTATGTCTGTATATGGGGCAATGGGATGAGGCCTCGAATGCTGCCTCGGCTGTTTTAAATCAAACGGAGCTGTACCAGTGGCCTGCAGGCCTTGATGATGTATTTGGCAAAGACAGCCTTTCGGCTATCTGGCAGCTGATGCCTGCCACTGCTGGAGCTAATACCTATGAAGGCGGGACATTCATCTTTATTCTAGGTCCGCCGCCAGCTGTTGCTATTACTGAAAATCTTATGAATGGCTTCTCCAATGATGACCTGAGGAAAAGCCAGTGGATAAGAACCGTTTCCAATAGCGGCTCCACATGGTATCATGCCTACAAGTACAAGCAGAAGTTTAATACTGGCATTTCAGCAGAATATTCTGTAGTACTCCGCCTAGCGGAGCAGTACCTGATCCGGGCAGAAGCGCGTGCTCATGCCGGCGATCTCATTGGGGCTAAAGAAGATTTGAATAAAACCAGAAATCTGGCTGGATTGGGCAATACCAATGCCGTTACAGCGGATGAAATTATTGCGGCTGTTATGCAGGAACGCCGCCTTGAATTTTTTACCGAATTCGGGCATCGGTTTTTTGATCTGAAAAGGACTGCAAAGCTCAATGAGGTTTTATCACCGCTAAAACCCCAATGGAGTGCAACCGACCGCCTGCTTCCAATTCCTGAATCAGAATTACTGCTTAACACTAATCTGCTACCGCAAAATGCAGGATATTAAAAGAGACTGTAACCGCTTTTTCTTCAAGGCCTGCTTCCTTATTTTCTGGCTGATGACCTGTCCCCCTGTCTGGGGACAGGACGGCCAAAAAAGGTTTCTGACCAAGGAAGATTATGCTTTGTGGAGCAAGCTTTACATAAAAAAAATATCAGACCATGGCAATTGGGTAAGCTGCACCCTGCAGTATGATTCTAAAGAGGATACTCTTTTTGTAAGGAGCACTACAGGAGGCATGACCTACCCTTTTCCAAAAGTATCTGACGGGATATTTAATGGTGAAAAGCAGTTTGCCTGTATAACTGGTGACACCTTGGTGCAGCAGGATTTAAATTCTGGGACACGTACCAAAACTGCAGGAGTTTATCAATTTTTTTTCTCCCAAAATCAAAAGTATTTAGCGATGCTCAAAAAGCAGGCTGCCGGTATTTATACACTCGAAATTCAGGACAATAACAGAAAGACTCTGGAACAGATTTCTGATGTAACTCAGTGGTATTTTGATCCTGACTGCCAAGTAATCGTGTACAGCACAAGGACAGCGGAAAAACATTCTGCAGGCTATATACAATTAGATAAGGCTATTGCCAAAAGAACAATTGTAAGCAATAGTTCTTTTCCGTTCCAGAATTTTGTCTATAAAAAAAATACGATAGCTTTTGTTCAGACCGTTACTGATCATCCGTTGCTGCTGCGCTATGCGATTGACCAGGACAGGCTGCATCAATTGGATCCAGCCAGACAGCAAGGGTTTCCTTCGGGCATGACCATTTCAGGAGAGCTGACCCATCGGCTGACCCTATCCGATGATGGCCGCAGGGTGTTTTTCTGGCTTGCGGAAAGCAAGGATATTAACAGGCCCATTGACCTAAAAGCAGTTGAAATATGGAATACTCAGGACCGATTGCTGTTTGATTATAAAAAGTATCTGGGGGATTTGTCAAAAGAAAATAAAATGGCTGCATGGTCGCCAGAAGAAAATACATTGCTGCAGATTACCGACAGCAGGCTGCCAGCTGGATTTGTAAATGCTGCTTCTACTCATGCTTTTATATATGACCCTGCTGCCTATGAGCCTCAGAGCAAAGACAATGGCCCTTTTGACCTTTATATAGTGGATCTGCAGACAGGAAAAAGAAAATGTATTCTGGAAAAGTATTCCTCACGCATGATTCCCGCCGCGTCTCCCGCCGGCCTGCATCTCTGTTATGCCAAAGACGGGGACTTATGGATCTATGATATTAAGAAGGATACCCATACCAATATCACTACGGGGCTGCCGGATTCTTTTTTCAAAGAGGACTCAGACATGCCCGAAGACTCTTATCCTTATGGTATTGGGGGCTGGAGCGAAGGCGGCAAATCTATTATTGCTTATGATGCCTTTGACCTGTGGCAGCTTAATGTGGATGGCAGTGAAAAAAAAAGGGTAACACACGGCAGGGAAATCAAGAGATCCTACCGCATCAAAAATGCAGGATCAGGGCCGTATGATAGTAAAGGGACATCCGATAAGGAAATACCTGATTCTGCCGATAAACTGCTATTGGAAATAAAGGATAGCAATTCGGGTGTGACCGGGTTTTGCCATTGGAATGCTGCAAGTGGCCTTTCGGATATTGTCTGGAATAACACCGGCATAGAGCAGCTGTATAAGGCCGCTGACAGCACCGTTTATATCTATGTTGAGCAGCATTACGATATGCCTCCCAAACTGATGCTGTATCGGCAGTCACCGAAAGAAATTTTCCAGTCCAATAAGCAGCAGCAAAAATTCTGGCGGGGAAATGCTGCACTTATTCAATATACGGTAAACGGTAAAAACATGCAGGCTCTTTTATATTACCCTGCCGGCTATATTGAAGGGGCAGCCTATCCAATGATTGTTTATATCTATCAGCGGCAGAGCCAGCAAATTACCACCTATGAAGCGCCCACTTTATATTCGCCACAAGGATTCAGCATCGCCAATTATACAGCCCAGGGCTATTTGGTCCTGCTGCCTGACATGGCATACGAACTGGGGAAGGTGGCAGCATCGGCAACAGAAAGTGTACTGGCTGCAGTGGATGCCGTCATTGCAAAAGGTTTGGCAGATCCCGGGAAAATAGGACTGATAGGTCATTCTTTTGGAGGCTATGAAGCAGGTCTTATCATCACCCAGACGGATCGTTTTGCCGCTGCTGTTTCGGGTTCGGGATGGACGGATCTGGTAAGCAGCTACCTCTTTATCAACAGCGGTTTTAAAAAGCCGGAATATTTCCGTGCTGAAGATGATCAGATCCGGATTGGAAAATCACTTTATGAAGATCCCCAAAGCTACCTCCAGAACTCTCCTGTTTTACTGGCCGCAGCTATAAAGACTCCTTTACTGGGATGGACAGGCAAGGAGGATCCTACTGTACATCCGCTGCAGAGTATGGAATTTTACATGGCACTGCGCCGTCTTAACAAAACCCACACGCTGCTGGTGTATCCCGAAGAAGGCCATTTTTTATTAAAAAAAGAAAATCAGAAAGACCTCTCTGAACGCATACAGCAATGGTTTGACTGCTATCTGAAAAATGGCAGGATCCAGCCATGGATGAAAAGTGATAATTAAGTGCTACTACTTTGATTGTATGCTAAATAAACTGCTGGCTATTTACCGCAGATTGCAGTTTAGGACTGATTATTTTTTGAATGCTGATTATCTGATTTTATTTTTTAAAAAAATACCTCCACTTAGTTTTTAAGTGGAGGTATCCTTTTTTGTTCCTTGACTTTAATTATTGGTAATTTTTAGTCAGTGGAACAAGACAGGCTCCTTGCTGAAATAGTGCATTGCCATCTGGTGCCGTACAGGCATCTCCTCCAGCATTGCCACATTCAGCAACAGCACTACAGCTTTGCGAAACGTTAATTCTATTGTACCCCATCTTAGGGGCAAATTTTTTATCCAGTGAACTTGTGCCGGCGGCACTAACCAATCCCAGTGCTACCACTGCCATTGGCAAAACGATTTTAATTACACTCGTTCTCATAATATTAAAAATTTAAAGTTACTGATCTACTCTTTTTTACAGGTTTTCGATCTGACTCCTGCTACTTGGCCAATAGATTGTTTTTATTTGTTTTTTATATAACTGGAAGTAATTCTTTTATCCAGATGATATAGGACAATATGGTCGCCGATAAGGGCATACAGTTTATCCTCCTGCACTACAAAGCTTTTCATTTTTTTTCCATCAATATGGTAGATGCAGAAGCTGAACAGATAGCTTCTCTTTTTGTAGTCATACACGTCAATGATACTGGCAAATTTCCAGAGATTATCCTCTTCAAATCGTCCGGGAATGGCTGAATTTACAAACAGCAGATTATTAAACACAGCACTGCTTTTATTGACAAATAATGGTGGTTTGGAGAATTTCCGCTGCTTATGGCTCTTAACCCTGACGATACTTAATCTGGCACGCGATATGGTGTCAATAGTGTTACCTCTGTATTCAATTTTTAAATTCCGGTTCGCAACTGTAAACTGATTGCGGTACGCATACAGAAATATAATTTTTTTCAAGTCTGGACTGTAATGCAATTGCCCGTCAGTGTCGAAGGCTCCATCAGCCTGCTTTTGCAGAATGGCAGGATTTAATATCGTGCTGGTATTTTTACCAACATGGATAATGCCCAATATACCTTCGCCTGTAATGGAACTGTATGTGCAGGCAGCGACCGACATTGAATCCATTGCTTTAGCTGCACCAAAATATTCACCTCCTTTACGTATCAATCTGGCTTTCCAATCTTTGACAAGCCCTCTGTAAATACAGGGAACTGTCCCGTCTGTTACAAAAAAATAAGGTGGCTGCATACTGATTTTGACTCCTTGAAAAGGTAAATCTTTACGATCCAGATGGATAAATTTTTTGTTAGTCTGAATCAGTCTGCCGTTAAGCACCGTTATCAGTAATGGCGTCGTGGTATTGCCCAGATAAATTTTATCATCGTCCACGCCTGCGATATAAAATGAATTCAATTTTAGATCCAGACTGGCAATTTTATGAATTAGAGTATGCGGGAATCGCCTAGTGAGCCTGTTATGATAATGAACAATATTTTCAGAGATTTGAAACAATAGAATTACTAAAACAATACTACTTAAAGTAATAGTGAAAAAGAGTGCTATTATTGTTCTTATTTTTAAATTTTTAATTCTGTTATCGGCTATATAAAATAAAATGGCAGCTACTGCCAGGAGAACAAAAATGAGGTTGAATAGTAAGTGCTGATTCCAATTCAGCTTTTCTAATACTCCTCCGCAGGAACAGGGTACAAAGGAAGAATAATGAAGGATTATAAAAATATAGGCTGAAAATAAAATCATTAATCCATAAGACAGAAATAATCCGGCAAGCCGGCTTTTTGGAATCATAAGCAGGATACAGATCAGTAATTCAATGGAGGGAACCAGCACTGAAATCCAGCCTGCAAATGCAGTTAATAATGGCGACTGTCCTAACTGAACCTGAAAATTTTGAAAGTCCAATACTTTGCTGAATCCTGCATAAACGAATAGCAGAACATACAGCAGACATACCGCTTCTATAAAAATTCTTTTATAATTGAGTTGCATTTTCATAACCCTGAATATTAAAATAAGAGTTGCGCACTTAAATGGAGGACACCAAAAAATTAATAATCAAATGTAGAATGGTTTACTGAATATAATAATATCATAAACGAGCCAAAAGTTTTCAAAAGCAGGCTATTTTCACGCAGCAGCCAATAAAAATGAAAGGTGCCGAATAAATAAATTTTATTTATTCGGCACCTTTCATTTTTCAAATCCAGGCTATTTTTTAGAAGCCTCGCTTAGTGTCACAAGTTTTAAGTTTAACTCTGTAAGTCCAGCCTTTTGAAGGCACTCTTGTGAAACCTCTTTGAGTTCTGACAATCCCTCCTGAGAAATAAATCCGAGGAGACTTGACGGATCACTTTGGAACGACAGTCCCTGTTCAATCACATGACTTAATAACAATACATTCTTTCGTGAAATTTTTAAATCAATCTTCACTGCTTCATTCATGCCAGGGATACTGAGTATAGTATCAAAAACCTTGGCCACATCATTTGTTGTCATAATCATCACGTTTTTAATTAATAAATTATTCCTCAAAGATATAAAGCCGCTGCTTAAATATCATGGACATAATATGTCCATGATAGACAGAATCCATTCCGCTTGTTTAACTTCGTAAGTGAATTCAGAAAATCAGTATAGTTTGGACTTAAGAAGGGCAGTTTATTTAAGGGATAATTTAAAGTAACAAAAGGTTCAGAAAAAGTGATTTTATCATAAGTGTCTGAAGATAAGTGGATATCAAAATGACCAGCCAAAAACCTTCCTTAAAACAGTCAGGATTCTGCTGTTTTTAAATGGGACTTATTGCTTTGAAAAAGCACGCTGGCAGCGTGCACTTTCTTTGAGTATCAAAAATGAAAATAAAATGGCTTTCTGATTGATATTGAAATTTTCGAGATACTCTGCTTTTGCTATGAGTTTAATAAATTTCCGAATTAAAGCTATTGGAATACTTACACAGATATAACAGCCGTAAACAGAAAAATTGAGTTTAAGTTTTTTAAAAATGTCTAAAAAGCATTTAAGACATCTTAAAGATTGCAACGTTCCTGCAATCGGCAAGATGTCCTGTTGTTTAACAACAGATTCTTGTTGCTCTATACTCGGGACTCGTTAGCAGTGACACTGAAAGGATCAAAAGAGTTTGATAACAATGAAAATGAGAGATGATGGAAAGAGAAAATTCAAACAGAACACGCATTGTTGGGTTACGATTTACACCCGAAGAGTATGCGAAAATTGAACGAAAATGGAAAGCAAGTACTTGCCGTAAGCTGAGTGACTACATTCGTAAACACCTATTTAATAAACCGATAAACACCACTTACAGGAATCAATCTTTAGATGATATGACCTGTGAAATGATGCTGCTATATAAGCAATTAAATGCCATCGGAAACAACTTTAATCAGGCGGTAAAAAAACTACATACCCTTGACCAAATTCCTGAATTTAAAGTCTGGATTATCAGTTCTGAACAGGATAAAAAAATCCTTTTGAACAAGGTTGAAGAAATCAAGATATGCATCCAAAAAATCTCGGAAAAATGGTTGCAATCATAAAAACAGGACACTCTATCCACAAGGTTTTCTATTACAATGAAAACAAAGTAAAAGAGGGCGTAGCAGAGTGTGTTGGTGCCGGAAATTATCCAATTGATGTGGATAAAATGAGCGGTACTATAAAACTGAATCGTTTTTTAAAACAGTTGGAATTAAATGAAAATGTAAAGCGAAACAGTGTACACATATCATTGAATTTTCATCGTTCGGAAAATCATTCCAAAGAAAAATTAATGGCTATTGCGGATACTTATATGGAGAAAATAGGTTTTGGAGAACAACCTTATCTGGTATACCAGCATCACGATTCCGGGCATCCGCATCTCCATCTGGTCTCCATAAATGTAGAGAGGGATGGTAAGCGGATCGACATGCAAAATATCGGTCGAAACCGATCTGAACCAGCGCGAAAAGAAATCGAGGAACTTTATGGACTTGTTAAAGCGCAAGGACGCATAAATAATCAAGATTTTGAACTCCAACCTATCATCTCAGGAAAGGTTCACTATGGGCGAAACGAATCCAAAAAAGCTATTGCAAATGTATTGGCCCAGGTGCTTTCATTGTATAAATATACCAGCCTTCCAGAGCTGAATGCAGTGTTACAACAATACAATGTTTTGGCAGACAAAGGCCCTGAAAATTCAAGGATGTTTAAGACAAAGGGATTAATGTACCGGATACTGGATGAAAATGGCAAACTTATCGGTGTACCCATCAAGGCCAGTCTCTTTCACAACAAGCCAACCCTGAAATTTTTAGAAGGAAAATTTGCATCCAATACCATTGACCAAATTTCCGATATGAGAAGGGTAAAAAACGCCATTGATATGGCATTTTTAAGAACGAAAATATCACTTACGGAAATGGTGCAACTACTGGAAAAAGATGGAATCAATACTGTTTTTAGAAAAAATGCAGAAGGATTACTTTATGGGATTACTTATGTAGACCATACCACAAAATGTGTTTTTAACGGTAGTAAGCTGGGCAAACAATACAGCGCTAAAGCAATTCAGGAACGTTGTGAATCAATTAGCCCAGTGGAACAAAAAATGGGAAGTTCAGATAGTGAAAAATCACAGGGAATTACATCTCAAACGACTCATTCTAAAATCAATACAACTTCGTTTGGTAATGATTTTAAAAATAATAAATCAGTTGGATCTGATTCAGTAATGGGACAACTATTGGATATACTTACGCAATCCGAACAGACGGCTAATTACGTTCCGTATCAACTCAAAGGCAAAAAGAAAAAAAGAAGAGGACAGTCTAATAATCAATAAAATTTGAAATTATGGCTATGCAGACAGGAGAAAATGAACAGGCATTGAGGAAGATACTCGACATGACCAGACTAATCAGTATCATTATTTTGGTAATCCATTTTTATTATTACTGCTACGCTGCCTTTCGGGAGTGGCATTTTGTTAGCGGGTTCAGTGATAAAATTATGGGCAATATTCACAACACAGGATTGTTCAGTAATTTTCATAAATCCAAACTCTTTGCATTGGGATTTTTGATGATTTCCCTAATAGGTGCCAAGGGACGGAAAGATGAAAAACTGAATTATAAAACGGCCTTTGCTTATATTATCACTGGCATCCTAATTTACTTTACAAGCTATCTTTCATTATATCTGAAAATAGAAATAGTACAGGCAGCGATTGCTTATATGAGCATTACGGCAATTGGGTTTCTTTTGGTACTTTCCGGAGGTACTTTGCTCTCGCGTATTATAAAAAACAGGCTCAATCAAAAGGATATTTTTAATACCGAAAATGAGACCTTTCCTCAAGAAGAAAGGCTTTTAGAGAATGAATATTCCATCAACCTTCCAGCTAGATATCATTTAAAAGATAAGGTACGAAACAGCTGGATAAACATTATTAATCCCTTTCGTGCTTTGATGGTTCTGGGGACTCCGGGTTCTGGGAAGTCATATTTCGTCATACGTCATGTCATTACCCAGCACATCCGCAAAGGTTTTACTATGTTTATTTATGATTTTAAGTTCGATGACCTTTCCAAAATTGCCTATAATACCTGGCTCAAATACAAACATCTTTATCCTAAACCACCACAATTTTATGTTATTAATTTTGACGACCTGACCCGAACACACCGATGCAATCCATTGGAGCCTTCAGCCATGAGTGATATTACCGATGCTTCTGAATCTGCACGCACCATTCTGTTAGGATTAAATCGGGAATGGATCAAACGTCAGGGAGATTTTTTTGTGGAATCACCGATTAATTTTCTCTCAGCCATAATATGGTATTTAAGAAAATATAAAGACGGCGAGTTTTGTACGCTTCCCCATGTTATAGAACTCATGCAGGCAGATTATGATAGCTTGTTTACCTTGCTTAGAACTGAAAAAGAAATTGAGGTACTCATCAACCCTTTTGTAAATGCCTACCTCAATAATGTAATGGACCAATTGGAAGGTCAAATCGCTTCGGCAAAAATCGCAATGGCGAGGCTTTCTTCTCCGCAGTTATATTATGTTTTATCAGGCAATGATTTCACATTGGATATCAATAATCCGGAGGAACCAAAAATTGTATGTATGGGGAATAATCCGCAGAAAATACAAATTTATGGTGCTGTATTATCACTTTATGTGAGCAGATTGATAAAGTTGGCCAACCAAAAAGGCAAACAGAAAAGCAGCCTGATATTCGATGAATTTCCGACTATATATTTGAATAATATGGATAGTTTGATTGCTACTGCTAGAAGTAATAAAGTAGCTACTTGTTTGGGTATTCAGGACTTCAGTCAGCTACGAAAAGACTATGGACGTGAACAGGCCGACGTGATTATGAACATTACCGGAAATATCGTCAGTGGACAGGTTACAGGGGATACAGCCAAGCAATTATCAGAGCGTTTCGGAAAGATCATGCAGGACAGGGAAAGTCTTTCTATTAATAGTGGAGATACCTCAATTAGCCGCTCAAAACAGTTGGAATCCGCAGTTCCTCCTTCCAAAATTTCCGGACTTAGTTCCGGTGAATTTGTAGGTATGGTAGCCGATGATCCCGATTGTAAAATTGAACTCAAAACATTTCACTGTGAAATTGTGAATGACCATAAAGCATTGAAAAATGAACAGGATGATTATAAAGATATTCCTGTTATTCGGAAAGTCGATAATGCAATGGTACAACGCAACTACTTACAAATAAAACAGGACATCATGGACATTATTTATTCTGAAAAAGAAAGACTATTAAATGATCTTGGACTAGCGCATTTAATTGTAAAGAAATAATTCTAATTAAATAAACTTAAATTAAAAAAACGATGTTACAAGAACAATTTACTGATATTATCCAATTGATAAGACTGTCAAGATCAAAAGCGATTACAGCAATCAATACCGAAATGATCAATCTCTATTAGAACATTGGCCAATACATTCATACAAATAAGAATTGATTCATTGATACGATTTTCAAATGTTTATAGATATTTTAAATTTAGATGATTGAAATATATATATTCTCAAAATGCGGAAAACCGTAAGATTAAAAAAAACACAAAGTTTATTTTTATTTTTTTTATTCTAATCACCTGATTTTAAATATTGAGCTATAGTTCATAGAAAACACTAAGCTAACTGTTCATTATTTCAATAGGTTATTTATCCAAAAACAATTACTTTTAACGTTTTTCATAATTGTAAATCATAAATGCAAATAGTTCATAAAACAAATGATTTCTTCTATGCAATCTTTTTTAAGACAAAGCAAAGAACCATGGGAATTGATCCCAATAAAAAAGACTACATCATTTCAAATATTGACGGCAAACGTTTTTCAGAAAATCAAGTACTAAGCAATTACTATGTTTCTTGGGTGTTGTCAATGCGAGAGAAAGTGCAGCACCTTGGGTTAGATTTTGGAAAAGAATTTGAAATGGCTAAAAAAATATCTTAAACATAGTATCAAAAATGATAGAAATTGAAAAATATGATTTTTCTTTTACTGCATCTTCATTACGATTAAATGAAATGATTTTAGTTGCTAATTCTATAAGAGAAAATAGACCAATAGATTACACAAACGAATTAGGTGGTGGCAAGTCTACAACCGGAAAAAGAATGTTATTTGAATTTAATAAAAGGATTAGCAATCTTACACAGAAACAAATTGAAATCCTTATCGATGGAGATTTAACTTCTCAAAAACAAATAGCGTTTTTATCTATTTGTAAAACATATTCTTTAATCAGAGATTTTGTTATTGAAGCGCTTAGGGAAAAATTATTAGTGTTTGATTATCAAATTACACAGGGAGATTACATCACATTTTATAGAAGAAAATTAGATTTACATCCAGAAATGGAAAAACTTACCGATTTAACCGAGAAGAAGATTAAACAGGTAATTTTTAAAATATTAGAACAAGCGGGAATTATTGACAACATAAAAAAAAGAGTTATTCAACCTCAGATTATTGATAAAAAAGTAATTGATGTTATAGCCATAGATAATCCCATTTGGCTAAAAGTATTATTCATGAGTGATATAGACATCACTAACATTGAAAATTAAATATGGAAGATATTATTTCAAAATATACACATTTATACAAAGTAATTTCAACAAATGGTTTCTTAAAAAAAGAAGCGTTAGGGGGTGAAATTCCTTTCTTTATATCGACTTATGATGCCAAACAAGAAATCCAAATTCGGGAATCAATTAAACTCTTAAAAAATAAACTGGAAACTTCTGGTATTTCAATTTTGGAAATAAACTTATACGATGTTGTTTGTGAAATTCTGGAAGAAAAAGGTGGAATTGAAAGAATGTTCAAAGTAGAAAAATCTAAAACAAAAGATAAATTCCAAAGAGCATTACAATCCACTTTAAACATTCATCAAATCTTGATGCCAAGAATAAAAGAAAAAATCGAAAAAGCGGATGCCAAGGTGTATTTCCTCACCGGAATAGGAATGGTTTTCCCATACATACGTTCACACAATATCCTAAACAATCTTCAGAATATTGCAAAAGATGCACCTACGGTTGCATTTTTCCCTGGTGAGTATGACGGTCATACTTTAAATCTTTTTGGTTTATTAAAAGATGACAACTATTACAGAGCATTTAATATTGATAAAATAAAAGCATAATCATGATAATTAAAGATTTTTTTCAAAAAAATATCAATCGAAATATAGAAACGGTTATCAAAGCGGATGATCGTGACCATATCGCTGACGAAGTTGCAGAATATGTAATCACTCGTGAAATAGCTAAAAAAATAACAGATTTTTTCTCTGCATACAACAACTATGGCGGTGCAAATGGAGTTTGGATTTCTGGATTTTTCGGTTCTGGTAAATCCCATCTACTTAAAATTTTATCTTACGTATTAGAAAATAAGGAATTCGATGGTTGCAAAAGCGGTGAACTCTTCGCCGAAAAAATAGAGGATAATGAAATGCTCAAAGGAGATGTGCAAAGGGCAACTCGAATTCCTTCCGAATCCATCCTTTTCAACATTGACCAACAGGCTCAAATAACCAGTAAGGCGGATGAAAATGCCATTTTATCAGTGTTCTACAAAGTATTTTATGACCATTTGGGTTATTACGGTTTTCAACCACACATAGCCGAATTTGAAATGTGGTTAGACAAACAAGGTAGTTATGTAGAATTCAAAACAATGTTCCAAAATAAAAATGGACAGTCTTGGGAGATCGCTAGAAACGATTACTTCGACCCATTAGTTATGGAAGTAGTTTCAGAAGTATTGGGAGAAATAAATAATACTGATGCTTCTAGGTATGAAAATATTTTAGATGATATTGAAGACAGACACAAGCAGTCTATTGAAGATTTTTGTCTTCGCGTTTCTGAATATATCAAAATGAAACCTTCCGGTTTCAGACTAAATTTCTTTGTTGATGAGGTAGGTCAATACATTAGTGACAACACTAAATTAATGTTGAACCTTCAAACTATTGCTGAAACTTTAGCAACCAAAACAAAAGGGAGTTCATGGATTTTAGTAACGTCTCAGGAGGATATGGAAAAAGTGGTTGGGGATATGAATAAAAGCCAACAAAATGACTTTTCTCGAATTCAGGCAAGATTCAAAACCAAAGTACCACTTACCTCTGCAAATGTAGATGAGGTAATAGAAAAAAGGTTATTAAAAAAGAATGAGGACGCTCAAAAACATCTGGTATCAACTTTCAAGAAAGAAAGTGCACATTTAGACACTTTATTGAGTTTTTCTGATGCTGGCGTACAATTCAAAGGGTATAAGAACGATACCGATTTTGCTAACAAAATGCCTTTCGTTTCATACCAATTCGACTTATTTCAAGAATGCCGTAGAGCACTCTCTACGCACAATGCTTTTCAAGGTAAACATGCTTCAGTGGGTGAAAGATCAATGCTTGGCGTGTTCCAGCAAGTAATACAAAAGATCGAGAATAAAGAGGATAATGCTTTAGTAAGTTTTGATTTAATGTTTGATGGTATCCGGAATGAGCTAAGAGGTGAAATTCAAAGTCCCATTACGCTGGCTGAAAAACAATTGGATAATCGTTTTGCTTTCAAGGTGTTAAAAGCATTATTTCTCGTAAAGTATTTCGTCAATTTCAAGACTACAAAACGCAACATTTCAGTTTTAATGATTGATGATGTAAACATTGATTTAAAAAAACATGAGGCAGCCATCGATGAAGCACTAAATGTTTTAGAACTTCAAAGTTATGTACAGCGTAATGGTGATATCTATGAGTTTTTGACTGATGATGAAAAAGATGTAGAACAAGAAATCAAAGCTACAGATATTGATGACCAAGCAATACCTCAGCTCTTAAAAGAACTTTTCTTTGATGATATCATTCGAGACAATAAAATAAAATTCCTGGATAACAAACAGGATTATGAATTCACAAGTAAAATTGATGGAAACATTCTTGGTAGAGAAAAGGAACTAGAAATAGAAATCATCACGGAAAATTTTCATGACTATGATAATCTGGCTTTTATACAATCTCAAACTATGGGAACTGCCGGAATGAAAATGATACTTCCCTCTGATGCATTGTTCATGAAGGATTTGAAAATGTATTTGAGAACCAACAAATATATCAAACAAAATCAATCGACATCAAACCGCCCGGAAGTAAAAAGAATTCTTCAGGAAAGAGCTATTATAAACGCTGAGAGAAGACATAATCTATTGCTATTGGCCAACAAAGCTTTGGCAGCTTCAACTGTAATATTGAATGGGAGAAAATTAGAAACTACTGCAACAGCTGATGGAAAAACATTAGTAATAAATGCTTTTCAAGATTTAATAAAATCGGTATATTCTAACTTAAGAATGTTGGGCGCTATTCAATATAGTGAAGATACTTTCAAGCACACTATTCTTAGCAAACAAGATGATTTATTCGGCACAGATGACCAAACAATCTCAGAAGCGGAAACCGAAATATTAACTTTGATTAACCGTAGAAAAAATCAATCTGACAGGACTTCCTTGAATGACCTTAAAATACATTTTGCCAAACGTCCATACGGTTGGTATCAAAATGCGGTTTGGACAATGGTAGCCAAGTTATACAAGCGTGGTAAAATTGAAATTAAAAAAGATTCTAATGTACTTGAAGATAATGAAGTACTGCATGCACTTTTAAACGCTGCTAACTTTGGTAACACTTTACTGGAACCACAAGCTGTCATTGACCCTAAACTGGTCAAAGATTTAAAACAAACCTATTCAGAGGCCTTCGATGAAAGCTGTTCATTTAATGATTCAAAAGAGGTGGCTAGTGCCTTCAAGAACAAGTTGAAAGAAATGCATCTTGAATTGAATCAATTAATGGCTCGCAAAAGAGAATTACCATTTCTATCAAGTCTTGAGGAATTTAAAGATAAATTAGAAAGGTTAGGCAACAAAGAATATTCGTATTTCTTATCCAACCTAAAAGATTTTGAAGACCATTTATTAGACTCAAAAGAAAACCTCTTGGATCCTATCAAGCGATTCATGAACGGGGATCAAGTCAAAATTTATGAGGGAATAAGAGCGGTTACAAATGGGGACACCTCCAACTTGACTTATATTGAAGGGGATGAATTTGCAACATTGAAAGCTTTATTAGATAATCCTAAACCCTATTTAGGAAACCAAATTAAAGAAGCTAAATCTGCCCAAGATGAATTGACAAGAAAGGTTCAGGAAAGAATAGCCGAAGAAAAATCAAAAGCCATTGCTGCCATAGAACATGCCATTAATGATTTAAAAAGCAAAGAAGAATTCAACACGCTGGATGCTACAAAACAAAATAAAATCACACAACCTTTTCAAGAGGAGATAACCAAAGTACAAAACCAACGTTATATTGCTATCATTAGAGAGGTAAAATCTAAAACATTGGAATACCTGCTGCCGAAGCAATTGAACGAAATGATTCGTTTAACTACACCTATTGCTGCTGGTGGTAGTGATGAAGTCAATGAGCCGACTCCCCATTACATTACAAAGAAAAATATTAAAGTTGACTTTTCAAAAACGGAGTTAAGAACCGAAGATGATGTCAATGAATATATTGAAGCTTTGAGAAAATCGTTATTAGAACAAATTAAACAAACCAGAAGAATATCATTGTAGATGACTAAAAGTGAGTTAATATCAAAATTAGGGGACTTGGAATGGGAAGATTTTGAAGTAAAGGAAGCGAAAGCTGAAGTACCTAAATCGTCTTGGGAAACCGTTAGCGCCTTCGCCAATTCTTCTGGCGGATGGCTCGTTTTTGGGGTGAAACAATCTGGAAAAACCTTTGAGATACAAGGGGTAACTAACCCCGAAAAAATAGAACAAGATTTTCTAAACACGATTCGTGGCGACAAATTCAATGTTCCTATTCCCTCAAAACAGGCCAAATATACTATCGATGAAAAAACGATTCTGGCATTCTACATTCCGGTTTCCAATAAGAAACCCGTCTATTATAATACACAGGCAAACACCTATATCCGAAGAGGAAGCTCAGACCAAAAAGCGACCAAAGAGGAAATTGATGTCTTATATAGAGACCAAACATTTGGTACCAAAACATCAGAAATTGCGCTTGACACTAATCGTTCCAGCCTAAACGAAACTTCTTTGAGACGATACCGGGATTATATGTCCCGTTTTAATCCTAATGTAAGTTACAACCGGTATGACGAAGAAGAGTTTTTACAAAAACTTCGTATCATAGAAAATGGTGCATGTACCTTTGGTGGTTTATTATTACTGGGAAAAAGAGAGGCGATAGAAAAACATTTTCCGGATTTTCGGATCGATTTATTAGAAATACCTGGTACATCTTATTCTGATGCGAAATCGCGCTATACGTTTCGCCTTGATGAACAGGAAAACCTTTGGGAATATTATTTCGAATGTTTTGCCCGTTTGAAACAAAAAGTGGATGTATCCTTTGTATTGTCTGCCGAAGGTTTTGGCGAAGAACTTTCCCCTGGTTTAGTAGCAATTCGGGAAGCATTGGTAAATATGTTGATGCACGCCGATTATTTTTCGCCAGCACATTCTCGAATTCGTATTTTTTCCAATCAAATTGAATTTTACAATCCAGGCGGACTTCCTAAACCTTTAGAAGAGCTCAAAGACAAAGACTTATCAATGCCTAGAAATCCTGTTATTTCAAAGCTTTTCCGTATGGTAAAATTGGCAGAAAACGCTGGTTTTGGTTTTGATAAAATAGAAACCAATTGGAAGGAATACAACCAAACAGCTCCCGAATATGATTTAGAGTTTGATTCTACCATTACCCATTTTTCATTAACTACTGAGTCAGATGATTTACGAGCTAATTACGGGCTAATTAAGGGAAAAAATAAAGAAGATTTCAAAATGATTTGGGAACAATTTCATAAAAAATTCGGAAGAAATCTGGAAGAAAATCAAAACAATCCGGATGACAACATTCATTTTTTACGGGATAATTACGGATTATTTACGGGTTATTTACGGGTTATTTACGGGATAAATTTAGAAGAAATTCAGGAGAAATTCGGAGAAAGAAGCGCATTGATACTAATGTTAGTCGGAATTTATCCAGAAATTACCAGACCACAAATCATAGATATACTAGGAGTCTCTTTGAGTTCTATTCAAAGAGATTTGAATAATCTAAAAAAAATAAATGTGATTAAAAGAGTTGGCTCTGAAAAAAACGGCTATTGGATAATACTATCAAATGAACCTGACATAAACTTGATGTGAACCTGATATGAACCTGATGTGAACCTGATGTGAACAACGCGATACTTTATATGATATTTTAAAATAGTACCAATAACCTTGTAAAAAAAATGATTAGCTGTTGGATTTTTTAATTAATTGACAGGGTAAAATGATAATTGACAGGGTAAAGATATTAACTGTTAGATATTAGCAATTAGGCTAAAATCTAATAGCTTAAAAAATAAAAATAAAAAATGAACACCAACGCACTAAAAAAATTCGCTCAAGAAGCCCGAAGAAAACTAATAGAACAGGTCAGTTCAAAACTGGAATACGTACTAAATACCGATTCACCGGAGCTTAGAGAAAAAGCAGACCAAGTAAGAAAGCTTCGTGAAACCATCAATATTAGTTCGAAGGAAGAGGTCATAGACAAAGTAACCTACACTTGGTTCAATCGATTTATAGCATTACGTTTCATGGATGCCAATGAATACCAACCCATAGGTATTCGGGTGCTAACTCCAAAAGATGGATACACTCTTCCCGAATTGTTAGACGAAGCCAAACAAGGCCATATCCCAGCCGAACTTTCCGTGAAAAAACAACATATTTTTGATTTGTTACATGGAAAAACGCCAAGTGCCAACGCACAAGATGAAGCCTATAAAGAATTGTTGATTGGTGCTTGTAACCATCTCAACAAAGTATTTCCTTTCTTGTTTGAACGAATCAATGATTATACAGAACTTTTGCTCCCTGATGACTTAACATCTGAACTTTCAATTGTTCAAGACATTCGTGATGGTATGACCATTGAAGATTGTTCCGAAGTAGAAATTATTGGTTGGTTGTATCAGTTTTATATCTCGGAGAAAAAAGATGCCGTTTTCGCTTCTAAGGCTGCGGTAAAAAAGGAAGACATCCCAGCTGCTACACAATTGTTTACACCACGATGGATTGTAGAATATATGGTGCAAAATACCGTTGGAAAGTTGTGGCTGCAAAACAAACCCAACTCCAAATTGCGGGAACACATGCCTTATTTTATTGAATCTCCTTCGGTTACTGCTGATGATTTTCTAAAAATAAATTCGGTTGAAGAAATCACACTTTTAGACCAAGCCTGTGGAAGTGGACATATTTTGGTGTATGGCTTTGAATTGTTAGCTAAGATTTATGAAGAAGAAGGATACAACCCAAGCGACATCCCACAACTCATTATAGAAAAAAACGTATTTGGATTTGAAATAGATGAGCGTGCCTCTCAATTGGCTAGCTTGGCATTGATGATGAAAGCCAGAAGCTATAACCGTAGATTTTTCAGAAAAGAGATAGAACCAAATATACTTTGTTACAAAGATTTTCTATTAACCAAAGAAGAAACGATTGAAGCATTTGTACAAATGAATACGCCTCTTTTGGAAGAAGTAGCACACGATTTATTGACGATGCAACAAGCCACCAATTACGGTTCGTTGATACTCCCAAAAACAGAAAAGACAGACTTAGAAAAACTGCTAAAAACAATAAAAGAGCATACCAACTCGAATGACTATTTCCTAAAGTTACAAGCAGAAAAACTGCAACAAGCCATAGAACAATTACTGCTTTTAAGCAACAAATACCATTGTATTGTAGATAACCCGCCCTATATGGGAGGAGGCAACATGAACAAAGTATTGGGCGATTATGTAAAGAAAAATTACCCTGACAGCAAAGCCGATTTAATGGCGTGTTTTATAGAAGCTGGTTTACACATGTTACAACCAAAAGGTTTTCTAGGTATGATAAATCAAGAAACTTGGATGTTTAAAACCACTTATAAAGAATTACGTGAAAAATTGGCCATATTATCATCTATTGATTCTATGCTTCATCTAGGGACAAGAGTATTTAAAGAAATAAATGGAGACAAGGTACGTTCAACATCATTTGTAATGTTGAATACAGATTCACAAAATAATGGGGTATATTATAAGTTAACGGAATATGCTAGTTCTGAATCTAAAAGAAAGTCACTTCTGAATAAGAAGTGTTTGAAATACATATTCGATAAAAAAGCAACTAAAAATATAACAGAATCCAACTGGGCATACTGGTTAACAGACAATGGAGTTCAAGTGCTTAAGAATGCTAAACAACTAAATTCAATTGCAGAACCTAAAAAAGGAATAACAACAGGAAGAGATGAATCTTTCTTAAAATTGTGGTTTCAGGTTAATCATAATGACATCAAATTTAATCAAATAGCTGGACAGCCAACAACTAATAAATGGTATCCTGTCAATAAAGGTGGAGGATATAGAAAATGGTATGGATTATTTGAGTATTTGATTTTATGGGAGAACGATGGTTTGGAATTGAAGAATTTTAGGGATAATAATGGAAAATTAAGGTCAGCAATTAGAAATCTCAATTATAACTTCAAGCAAGGAATTACATGGACGAGTGTTAGTTCAACTGGATTGACTTGTAGATACAGTCCTAGCGGGATACTAATGACTGATAACGGTGCCACAATATTTAATTCTCCAAATGATTTAATCATACTAGGTATTTTAAATAGTAAAGTAGGAGATTATTTTTTGTCTGTATTAACTCCTGGTTTCAAGTATGATGTTGGCGTTATAAATAAATTCCCAATTGTTTCATCTTTGGTTCAAAATGATTCTAAAAATAGCGTTATTTCTTCTATATCTGATATTTGCTGTAAAATATCCAAAAATGAATGGAACTCTAGAGAAATCTCGTGGGATTTCAAACAAAACGAACTCATTCACCACAAATCCCAAGACCTGGAAGAAACCTACGATTTATACCAACAGTATTGGAAAAACAAATTCTTCCAACTCCATAAAAACGAAGAAGAACTCAACGAGCAGTTTATCGAAATCTATGGATTTCAAGAGGAATTGACACCCGATGTTCCATTGGAAGATATTACCATTCTAAAAGAAGAAACCGTAATCCAAAACGGGCAATTAGTGTTTAAAGAAACAGAGGTCTTTGCTCAATTTATGAGTTATGCCGTGGGTTGTATGTTTGGGCGGTATTCCTTAGACAAGGAAGGTTTAATCCTTGCCAACCAAGGCGACACATTGGAGGATTATCTAACCAAAGTGGAAAAATTAGAAAGTGAACTGAGTTTTGTTCCAGATGGAGACAATATTATTCCTGTACTCGATGACGAATGGTTTGAAGATGATATTGTGGGACGTTTTTACGCCTTCTTAAAAGCCAGTTTTGGCACAGCCAACTTTGATAAAAACTTGACTTTTGTTGAAGAATGCTTGGGAGCAGCCGTTCGCAAATACTTTGTAAAGGATTTTTACAATGACCACATCAAACGCTATAAGAAAAGACCCATTTACTGGATGTTCTCTTCTCCAAAAGGTTCATTTAACGTGTTAATCTACATGCATCGTTATTCAACGGATACGCTAAACAATATACTAAACGGTTACCTTATCGAGTACCGAGAAAAACTAAATACGCATAGCGAACATTTAGACCATTTGATAGTTTCCGGTTCTTCAACAGAGCAAACCAAAGCTTCTAAAGAAAAGGACAAACTCAAATTGGTATTGTTAGAACTAAAAGAGTACGAAAGAGAAATCTTGTATCCTTTGGCAACCCAACGTATCAACATCGATTTAGATGAAGGCGTCTTGGTTAATTATAATAAATTTGGCAGCGCCATAAAAGAAGTAAAAGGGCTGAATGATAAAGCCACTAAAAAGAAAGTAATAGCTTTTGATTGGATAAATAAGGAAGAAATTAGGTAATGAGAAATGTTTTTAGTGAATTAGAGTTTCAATTTGCCCTAATGATGGGTTACTATACTTTGTTTTCAAAACAGGATAGTTTGAATTTGTATTTGCCAACAGTATCAGAGGAAAAACATCTGTATGCATCTGATTGGTTTTACGAAAGTGCTCATGGTGTGAACTTGTATCTTCAATTTAAAAAATCTGAGGAAGCAATTCCATTAAGAAAAACGCAACGAAGAGACTTTTTTAATAATTTGAGAAATAATAATAATAGTAGAGATTCTTTATTTGAAAAAGACAGACTTGGGGTATTTGAATTTAAAGTCTACAAAACAAATAATACGCATCAACAGCATAACTTATTATTTAATAATAGTAGGCTACATAGTAGTCTTGCATTATATGTCGCACCAATTTTTACTTCGAGATTCGAACTGCAAAGTAATTTAAAAGAATGGTTAAAAGGGAAAAACTTTTCTTCCAAAATAATTTACAAAATGTTCAACGGCGAACAAAGTGAGACAATTCAATTTAATAGATTTAAGGAAGATTTTGCGTTTTTTCAAGATGTTATTTACATAAAACCTCATGCAGAGATTAATGATGAAGTAAACCACCATTATTGTTTCAATAGAAAGAGAGAAGTTTCCTTTCATTCTGAAATAGTACCTCTCGAAAGAAGTGGCTTTGGATTTATTGATGTTATCAGAGAAATACGTTCTAAATTAGAAAAAGGAAAAACATCGACTATACTTGAAACGGCTGATAAAAATTTACAAGAATTAATATCGTATTTTATGAAAAATGATATTTCTTTAATCAGAAATTATAATCTCGAAAAACTATTTGAAACATCAATCAAAGACTCAACAAGTATTCTTTATCAATTAGACTCATTCAAAGAAAAAAAAGAGTATGGAAAATATGTTTATATTATCAATAAACTTTATCAAGAGGTTTTTGATATTCAAGTAGCTTTCATTTATCCAAGAATTTAACATGAATAAAATAGAAGAAGCACTCAACAAACTATTCGAAAAACATCGTGTTATCTTTTGGTATGATGAAAAAGAAGAATTAGTAGAACAATACCAGGAACTAAACTTTCCGGAGGTAAAAAAAATCCATGTTCAGGGCAATGAGTTTGAGATAAAACACCTCATTAATAAACAGGCACCTGAAGGAAAATTTTTGCTCTATTTTACGGGAGCCAAACCAGCCAATGAAAACAATTGGTTATTAGATATGGAATTGGCGCATCAAATATTTAATACCGACCAAGAAGCCATGTTCCTTCAAGAAATGGGTTTAGGCTATCATTTGAAAGAATTGGTAACCGAACATCTTGAATTCTTCAAGGCAAAAGAACGAAGAGTCAAACTTAAAGAATTTTTAGGTGATGGTGATGAACACCAAGAGATAAAATACAAGATGTTGGCTGTGGTATTTGGAACAGAAAACATCAGTTTAGTAACTTACATTCATGCACATGGAGCGGCATTTTCTGAGAGTAACGAAAAACATGATGTAGCCTTGCAACGCTATAATTTAACCAATTACTATTGGGGAGAAATTAAAAGAAAGTACAATTATCAAAACGAAAGTCCATCGATTTATGATTTTCTTTTAGAAGTATTCAATACCAATTTCATACTGGGTAAAAAATCCGGACTGGCAAAAGAAACAAGATTATTACTTTCCTTATGGAAAGATACCATTCAATTCAGAGACTATTTCGCCAAAGTTTCAGATAAAATCGCATCGGATATCGGGGTGGAAAGTAAATTAGACCAAGCTTCAATTGACGATATAATTGGTGATGATTTATTCAAATTAAGCGATGTTAAAGTAATACATGAATTGGTTCAGTTGATTACTTCAGAAAGTATATCAAATGAAAAAGTAATTCAATATGTAAAGCAAAGGGAGAATAAATTTTGGTTTGAAGAAGTGGAATCTTTTTATCAAAGTTTGTTATTTGCATCCGATTTAATTGCACTAATTCGCAAACAAGCCCAAACCAAATATGCCACATTTGAAGAAGGTACAGAACATTATGCCGCTTCCTTATATGAGGTAGATTTAATGTATAGAAAATTCATTTGGAATTACAGAAAAACATCCCAGAACAAAATATTAGCCGATCTCGCTGTTAAAGTGGAAAAGGTATATTCTAATGACTGGTTACTGATATACAATAACAATTGGCAAAGCACAATCGATAAACTAAAGTCTTGGCCAAAAGACATCCGAACAAGTCAGAGGAGTTTTTTCGATACACATGTTAAGCCTGTATTAGATAAAAAACAACGTTTATTCGTAATTATTTCTGATGCTTTGCGATATGAATGTGGAGCAGAACTAACGAAACGACTTCAATCGGAAAATCGTTATGAAGCAACAATGAATCACATGATTAGCAGTTTGCCTTCCTACACACAACTTGGAATGGCTTCTTTGCTTCCTCATAAAGTACTAAGCATTCAAGAAAATTCAGATATTGTATTTGCTGATGGAATGTCTAGTAGTGGAACTCAAGGAAGAACAAAAATATTGGAAGTAAATTCAGGAGTGAGAGCTACAGCAATCAAAGCTGAGGATTTCATGAAAATGAATTCAGCAAAAGAGCGTGGTTCTGATGGTTTTGTTCAAAGTTATGATCTTATCTACATTTATCATAACAGGATTGATAAAACGGGTGATGATAAAACTACTGAGGAAAAAGTGTTCGAAGCAGTTGATGACGAGTTACAATTTTTGATGGAAATGGTTAAAAAAATTGCAACTATGAATGGAAACAATATGTTTGTTACTGCCGACCACGGATTTATTTACCAACATAACGAACTTGAGGATAGCGATTTCAGTGTATCCAATCATACTGGAACGATCTGGAAAGAAAACCGAAGATTTGTTATCGGTAGGGATATCACAAATGACAATGCAACCAAAGCTTTTAAAGGGGAATATTTGGGAATACAATCAAATATTGATGTCTTAATCCCAAAATCCATCAACAGACTTCGCGTAAAAGGAGCTGGTTCCCGATTTATACATGGTGGAGCTTCGCTCCAGGAAATTGTTATTCCATTAATAAAAATTAGTAAAACAAGACAAAATACAACATCACAAGTAGCTATTGATATTATAAAATCTACTGATAGAATCACAACAAATATTTTAGCGGTTTCATTCATACAAACAAATTCAGCAAGCGAACAAGTACTGCCAAGAACTATTCGAGCAGTTATTCGAGCAGAAGATGGTGAAGATTTGAGTGACCAATTCAAATACATCTTTGACATTGAAGAAGGAAGTGAAAGACAAAGAGAAGTAAAACACAGATTCCAATTAAGTTCAAAAGCCAGTGTTAAATACAAAAATCAACGTGTCAAACTGATCTTGGAAGAACCGGTTGATGGAACAACCAAATGGAAACACTATCAAGACTATTACTACACACTAAACATTTCATTTACAAACGATTTTGATGATTTTTAATATATGAAGGCATTAGATATAAAATTAAACGAGCATTTCGGTGGTAAAGTAGTACGTAAAGATCTTACCAAATTGGTAAAGGGAAATGCGATTGTTCCCATATATGTATTGGAATATTTGTTGGGACAATACTGTGCCACAAATGATGAAGAAACAATCATTCAAGGCGTAGAAACCGTTAAAAAAGTAATTGCACAACACTTTGTACATCGTGATGAGGCACAGATTATTAAATCGACTGTTCGTGAAAAAGGATCTCATAGAATTATTGATAAAATTTCAGTAAAACTAAATGACAAACAAGACCAATATGAAGCCTATTTTGCCAATCTTGGTTTAAGTCGCATTCCTATTAGTGATGCTATAATAAGAGAACATCAAAAGCTATTATCAAGCGGTGTTTGGTGTATTCTTACCTTGGCTTATCTCTCTACCGATGAAAAAAACAGTTCACCATGGATTATAGAATCCATAAAACCCATACAAATTTCCGTTAGCGACCTTGATGAATACAAGGAAGGCAGAAAAGCATTTTCCAAGGAAGAATGGATGGATGTGCTATTGCAAACCATGGGATTAAATCCAGAGGAATTTACTTTTCGTTCCAAATTATTACAATTGACCAGATTAGTTCCTTTTGTTGAGAACAACTATAATTTAATCGAATTGGGGCCCAAAGGAACAGGAAAATCACATATTTTTTCTGAGTTGTCACCACACGGAATGCTGATTTCGGGTGGAGAAGTATCGAAAGCAAAACTATTTGTAAATAATAGTTCAGGTGAAATTGGATTAGTTGGATATTGGGACGTAGTGGCCTATGATGAATTTGCAGGTAAAACCAAAAACACGGATCGTGGTTTAGTTGACATCTTGAAAAACTACATGGCCAACAAATCTTTTTCCAGAGGAACACAGGTTTATGGAGCTTCCGCTTCTATGGCATTTGTGGGTAATACAGACCACACCGTTCCTTATATGTTAAAACACAGTGATCTTTTTGATGCACTGCCAAAAGATTATTATGACACCGCATTTCTGGACAGGATTCATGCCTACTTGCCAGGATGGGAAGTACAGAAGTTAAGAAACGACATGTTCACTTCCGATTATGGTTTTATTGTAGATTATCTCGCAGAAATACTAAAAGAACTTCGCAAAGAAGACAGAACCCATGAGTTTGAAAAATTCTTTGAATTATCAGACACTATAACCACAAGGGACAAAACAGCCATTATAAAAACATTTGGGGGTTTAGCAAAAATAATCTTTCCACATTCGGTAATGACGGAGGAAGATATAAAAGAACTATTAGATTTTGCTATTGAATGCAGAAAACGTGTAAAACAGCAGTTGCAAAAAATGGATGAAACTTTCGAAGAAGTGGATTTCAGCTATACCAATAAAAATACTAGAAAAGTTACATCAATTGAAACATTAGAAGTTCTGGAACACGGCGTGCCTTCAACTTTTGATGTATCGAAAGACGACAATCAAACAGCGGTAACTCCAAAAGAAAAAGAGGTAAAACTTGAATTGCTGGATGGTCAAAAAATCATAAGAGACAATCAAACTGGAATTTCTTATGATAATTTATTTGGAGCCTACCTAATTGGAGCCACAGACATTAAAATCATCGACCCTTATGTTAGACTTCCTTATCAACTAAGAAACTTCATGGAATTAGCACGTCTGGCTTCCGAGAAAAAAGACCCGGACGTTGAAGTAAAATTGCATCTTGTTACAAGCAATAACGAAGATTACATAGAAGGCGCCAAAGATGCCTTTGAACAAATGACCTATTCATTAGAATCCATCGGAATACTTTTTACCTATGAATTCGACGAGAATATTCATGATCGTTCCGTCGTTTTAGACAATGGTTGGAAAATCCTTTTGGGAAGAGGTCTTGACATCTGGCAAAAAACGGGAGGCTGGTATGACATCAATGAATACATACAGGAACAAAGGCTTTGCAAGGCTTGTGAAATTACTTTTTTGAAAAAATAAAGCAAGAGATTATGAAATCGCCATGATTCAAAATTATAAACACAAATGAAGAATGGCGATTTATCAATCCAGATAATGAAAATACGAGATTTGCTTAATAATTAGCTAAACTGCTTAGTAAACGTTGCTTTATTGTATTTTTAAAAGAATCAGGTTCCACCACTTGCAATCCCTCTCCAAAAGATAAAATCAGTTTTTCCAATTCATGATTGGGAATCACTTCAATAGAAAAACTAAAACCGTTACTATCATTACTAATTTTTTTCTGGGAACCATGCAAAGGTTTGGTCATTATGTAAGGTGCTAAATCGGGAGTTGCTTGCAAAGTGATTTTTGAAACTATAGATTCCGGAGAAATAGAAACCCCAATGACATCATCAAAATACTCATTAAAATCAATTGAGGAAACCTGATACTTTTTGTCTATTTCCGAAAAAGAAACAATTCTATCCAAAGCTAGATTGGTGAAATTCTCAAATTCTGGATTGTTTCCAATCAAAAACCAGCGATTATTATATTGTTTCAGATAATGAGGATGAATTTCTAATGTAGTCATCACATCGCTTTTGAACGATTGATAATCCACACACAATACTTTTTTGTACAAAATAGCATTAAACAAATCGCCTAGAAAGTGAATGTTTTTAAGGTATTCATTGGCATCAAAACTAATAATTTCCCTTTCGTGTGATTCCAATTTGAAAGCTTCTTGCAATTTCAAAATCAATTCATTGACCCATTCAAACTGTGGCATCCCTTTAAAACGGGACAAAACCAATAAAGCCGATTTCAATTTTTCGGCTTCCAATTCATTCATCGGTTGTTTATTGATAGAAAAATCGGAAGTTTCATAACGATAATATACTTTCCGCCCTTCTTTAATTCGATCTAATGGAACAGACCAACCTTGGCTACTTTCCATAAACTTAATATCTTCAAAAAGTTGACGTTTTTTTATGCCGTCCCCATCAGGATTGAGTTCATACAAAGCTTCATTACAATATTCTAATAAGTCATCTAAATAAAATTTCTTGCTAAAATTACTAAAGCATTTGTCTAAAGCATGAAAACGAATAAGAGCATTTTTGTTGATAGCCATAGTTGAAAAATTGATACCGTAAATTTAAAACTAAACTATGCAAATAGACTGCACCAATAGCAAATAGTTTTGTAATCTAATTTAAAAAGAAAATAGTATGAACAAGAAAATTATGATTATCGCAGGAATTTTTACTTTTATGTTTAATGGAAATGTATTTGGACAGGAAATTAAATTTAGTGATTTGGCATCATCAAGTAGAGGCGAATTCACTTCCTATATCAGTAAAGATGGTTCAATTTATAAAATTGGCGATAGAATAAAAATAGGTGTGCCTTCGTCTAATAAAACATTTGCTTTTATTACAGAAGGTGATGGTTTTTTATTGCCAATCACACCGCTGTTAGTACAAGCCAGTGGACAAGAAAGCGAAATTAAAAGGATATTCGTTACAGGAAATAAAAGAGCTGGGTATTCCGTTGCTTTTAGAACAAAAGGGATTACAGGATTATCAAACTATTCGATTATGGTTGAAAACGCAATTGAGACTGGAGAAATTAAATCCTTTGGGATGACCAGCAGTGAAGCATTAGTGGCATTAAAAGAAGCAAAAGACAAATTAGATCTTGGGTTAAAAACACAAGAAGAATATAATGTTATCAAAGCAGAATTAGTAAAATATATAAAATAGAAACTATTAGAAAAAGCTTATAAATAAGAAACTACAAGTTTTGTAAATAACTTCCAACTATAAAGATTGTGTTATAGCCAAAAGAAAGTCTATTTTTATAATATATTAA
>NZ_JBDLZZ010000024.1:0-45271 GCF_040049115.1 Flavobacterium aestuarii | reverse complement strand
GGTTGTATTGCGGTTTGAGGACAGGTTTTTTGCCTTGCAACTATCGAAAAAAGAGGTTTTTTCACAGCCTGACGTTCCCTTGCTACAAGAGGTTTGGGGTTAAATTAAGCCTTATTTTCGGATTTGCCTAAACATTCCAAATGCAAGACCATTTTTTAATTAAGCCAAATACTCAAATCTATTGTAGCAAGTGTTAGCCGACGTATTTTTTACGACATCCAAGTACCTTCCAATTTTACGATTTTCCACTTTCCGTCGATTTCTTTTATATAAATTAGATATCCTCTTCCACATCTTCCGCAATAAGCAAAGCTAGCTTCTAAAACTCCGCTTTTTTTGTCTTTGTTAAATTTTATTCTTGAAATTTCAAGTAAACCAGAAAATACAAAATTATATTTTTGTTCATATAATAAGACTCTATCATGTTTTAATAGTATTTCTGCTTTTGGAAATTCAGATATATTTTTTATTTTAAATTTGCTGTTTAATTTAATTTTTGAATAGTCAAATTTAAAATTACTGTAATTTGAATTTAATAATTTTGATTCACTATCTAATCTTCCTTGCCCATACTGTAATAAATATTGGTCAAAACCAATAATTATTTTAGAGGTGTCATTGTCAACTCTTTTTTGTTCATTCTTCCAATTATGATATTTGATTCGTTCTTCATTTGTAACTTTTGAAGTATCAACTTTTATGAGTTCTCCTTTATCCCAAGTTTCTATTCCAAATCTCGGTGGCGGATTCATCTTTCTACTATCAACACAAATAGAGTCAATTATTTTTGGAAAAATTTCTGTCAGCACATTTTTTTCAAATTGTATATCATCTATTTTCTTTTCACAATTTGTAAAAAAAAATAAGAATGATAGAAGAAAGGTTGTTTTTAGTAGTTTTCTCATATATATCGGCTAACTCATATATAAACAATACAAAACCTCCTATATACATCCATTTCTGGAGGATTGGCGAAGTTCTGTTTCGTTTTGATTTGAATTCAAATATATAAAATATTCTTACAAAGTTTAGTAGAGTCGGTTACTTGTGGTTCATTTCCCTAAAGGCTTCCAGCTGAATTTCCATTTTTTGTATGATGGCTTCTTTTTCGGCTAGTTCTTTTTTTAATGCTTTTTCTTTAATGGATTCAAAACGATAAGGTAAATATTCGCCCAACTCGGCTATAAAATTGTGTTTCAATGCCATACTAAGCTTCCATAGAATAGCAAATTGCAGTGAGTCTCTCTTAAAATAATCGTTTAATCCAGTAGGGAGTATTCCTAACGATCGGCTCACATCGGCTTTTTTGATTTTATTGTGAGTAATGTGGTAATGAATAAAATTACCTACCAAAGGGTAGCGTTCTCCTAAATCTTTTTTGTATTTCCTGTTATTACTATCCATGCTTTTTGTGTTTTATCTGATAAAGATAATTATTTTTTGTAAGAAATAATATTTTAAAAATATAAATAGAGGTGTTTAACACCAATAGTACTGGTGTTAAATACCTCTATTGCTGGTCTTTATTACCTCTTTTATTGGTGTTAAGTACCAATACTATTGGTGTTAAACACCTCTGTTATTGGTTATAAACACCTGTATTATTAGTGCTAAGTACCAATAGTGCTGGTGATAAGTACCTCTATTATTGGTGTTTAACACCTGTATTATTGGTGTTAAGTACCAATAGTGCTGGTGATAAGTACCTCTATTATTGGTGTTAAGCACCTGTATTGTTGGTGTTTAACACCTGTTTTGAGGAAATTATTGGAGATATAGGTGTTTTTTTAGCAGTGAAGTTTATTTTTAAAAGATTTTGAATGAATACACATGGTCTTGCTGCAGGGCTTTGCGAGGAGGGGATTGGAATCAATATCATTAAGTTTAAGATTTTTTAGACCTCAGAGAGGTCAAATGTTTATAGAAAGAATGTTCGATTTTGACAATGACCCCAGCGGGGTCTAATGTTTTTTCGTGTCGTACAACCCCGCTGGGGTTGCTGTAACGCACATTTTTGATTTCTATAAACATTGAAACCCTCTGGATTTCTCTTAATTTCACTCTCGCAAAGACGCAGAGGCGCAAAGTTAAGATCGTATTTCTTTGCGTCTTTGCACCTTTGCGAGAATTATATCTTGGACAAACTTTAATAAGAAACCCTTAACTTAATGTCACGCCCAGAGTAATTTTAGAATTCAGATTTAAGATTTTAGGACTGAAATAAAAAATCCGCCAAGTTGAGAACAAGGCGGACTTTGGTTAAATTCAGGCTGGGGCAATTTATTATCTAAAAAACTAAAATTAAAAACTAAAAGAGCATTTCCCAGCCTGCAAGGGTTTGGTTAGTAGTATGTAAATCGTCTTACTTTGGCAATGTATTTGGCAAGCCGGATGACCTGATGGCTGTAACCGTATTCGTTGTCGTACCAAATGTATAGCACTATATTTTTTCCGTCTTTGGAAACGATGGTGGCACTGCTGTCGTAAATGGAAGGTGCCGAAGTCCCCACGATATCCGAAGAAACTAATTCGTTATTCAAAGAATATTTGATCTGTTCGACTAGTTCTCCTTCCAGTGCATATTTTTTCATAATGGCGTTGATGGCTTCGACAGATGTTTCTGTGTTTACTTCCAGATTCAGCACTACCAGCGAACCATTTGGAACGGGAACCCGAATAGCGTTGGAAGTTAATTTGCCTTCGAGTGATGGCAGTGCTTTGGCAACAGCCGTACCTGCACCTGTTTCGGTGATTACCATGTTAAGCGCGGCGGCTCTGCCACGGCGGTATTTTTTGTGCATATTATCGACCAGATTCTGGTCATTTGTGTAAGCGTGAATTGTTTCCAGATGTCCTTTTGCAACGCCGAGTGTATCTTCAATCGCTTTTAGAATTGGAGTAATGGCATTGGTGGTGCAGGAAGCGGCCGAGAAAATGTCGATTTCGTCTGGATTGTATTCGTTATGATTTACGCCATAAACGATATTTGGAACGCCTTTGCCTGGTGCAGTAAGCAGTACTTTGGCAACTCCTTTGGAAACTAAATGACGGCTCAAAGCATCTTGGGTTGTAAAAGCACCAGTATTGTCAATCACAAGTGCATTGTCAATTCCGTACTGAGTATAGTCGATTTCTTCGGGAGTATTTGCGGTAATGATATGAACGGTTGTGCCGTTGATAATTAACGCATTGTTGGCTGTATCGGCAATAACTGATCCGTGGAAATCTCCGTGAATGGAATCGTAACGCAATAACGAAGCTCTTTTTTCTAGACTTACAGCATCGTTTTTGTCTCTCGTAACGATGGCTCTCAGGCGCATTTGGTCTCCTTTGCCGGTTTTGGACATCAGCTCTCGTGCCAACAGGCGTCCGATGCGTCCAAAACCGTAAAGGACAACGTCTTTTGGTTTTATTTCTTTGGTTAATTTGGCTTTTTTTAATTTGTGTAAAACGAAATGTCTCACATCTGGGTATTTTTCGTCTTCCAATCGGTATTCGTAAGTCAATTTACCAATGTCTAATTTGGATGGCGGAAGGTCTAAAGTGAGTATAACGCTGGCAATTTCAACTGAGTCAGAAACAGAGATTGGCTTGCCGATAAATTTACCTGCATATTCATGCAGATTGATAATCTCACTTACATTCCGGTCAATTAACTGGTTGCGGAACAAAACCAGTTCAATTGATTTGTCGTACCATAAATCGCTGATGATTTTAATTAATTCTACTCCTGAACGTCTTCTGTCGGCTTGTAACGAAACCTCTTTTTCGTATAAATCCATGTTATTCATGTTGAAAATTTTGTATTTGCTTAATTTATTTTTTGTAACAAAAACAATAGTTATTGTTGTAATAATTTAAATTTTGCAGCAAAAATAATTATTTCAATCGATTTCGTAACTTTTTTTATTGCTTTTTTTATTGCTTTTTTTGAAATAAAAAAGCCAGCATGCAATTGCAGGCTGGCCTTTAGATTTAGTGTTTTAACTTTTTAGATGATGATTCTCATGATCTCACCATTTTTATTTATCATTTCAATGCGGATGCTTTGTTTTTCATCTTTATTATTTAAAATTTTAGAAACCGTTTCTACATTTGTTGCTTTGACATTGTCAATGCTCAAAATGATGTTTCCGATGAGTTCATCACTGTATTGTGCCAGATTTTCATTGGTAATTGATTTGATTTTTACACCGTAATCCAATTTAAATTTCTTTTTATCAGCTGTATCAATATTTCCAAGCTCGATTCCCTTGAATTCGGTATTGAAGCTTTCGTTTTTGCTCAAAACAACTGGTACAACCATATTTTTCCCGTTTCGGATAATAGTTACCTGTACTTTGTCATTAGGTCTTTTGGTGTTTACATAGCCAGAAAGATCGGCAAAAGTAGCAATATCCTGATTGTCCAATTTGATAATAATATCGCCTTTTTGCAGATTGGCTTTCTCGGCTCCCGAATTTTTAGATACTCTGTTAATGTAAAAACCTTGTGTTTGTGTAACGCCCAGTTCCTTGGAAGCTGTTCCGTTCAATTCACCGCCTTCAACACCAAGAATTCCTCTTTGTACATTGCCAAACTCCATGATGTCTTCGATAATTTTTCGGGCATTATTAGAAGGAATGGCAAAAGAGTAACCTACATACGAACCTGTCATTGACGAAATCATCGTGTTGATTCCAATTAATTCCCCACGGGTGTTTACGAGTGCACCACCGCTGTTTCCTGGGTTAACGGCAGCATCAGTCTGAATGAAAGACTGAATGCCTCTAGTGTCAAGATTTCTGGCTTTGGCCGAAACAATTCCTGCTGTAACTGTCGAGGTCAGGTTGTACGGATTACCTACAGCCAAAACCCATTCGCCCACTTTAACCGAATCGGAATTAGCAAATGCAGAATACGGCAGTTTTTCGTCGGCATCGATTTTTAGCAGGGCAATATCCATTTTAGAATCGGTTCCAATGAGTTTTGCCTTGTATGTTTTCTTGTTGTTCAGCGTGATTTCAATGTCTGATGCATCTTTCACAACGTGATTGTTGGTTACGATATAACCGTCCTCCGAAATAATAACTCCAGATCCGGTACCAATCTGTTCCTGCTGCTGTTGTCCGCCGTAACCGTAAAAATATTCCATAATAGGATTTGAAATTGTTCTAACCGAAACATTTTTTACGTGAACAACAGAGTGAATTGTTTTATCAGCGGCCGTTGTAAAATCGATATTTTCGGCACCAAAACTCGTTTGTCTTGCATAAGATTCGGGAGCAATTGTCGTAATTCCGTTTTTGTTTGAAGAAAAATAACCATTGCTGTCAAATAATAATTTATAAGCGCCAAGGGTTGTTGCGCCACTCAACAAGGATACCAAGAATAAATTAGAAATTTGTTTCATTTTGCTTTTCGTTTTTATTAGTTATTTGATTACGAATTTAGGGCAATTTTTTTTTCGCACAATATGGTTTAACGCTCTTTAACAATGATTAACAATTCATTAATAGTTCGTACTTTTGTGAGACTAAAATTGAAATAAAAATGCAATTAGAATTCTATAAATATCAAGGTGCTGGAAACGATTTTGTTATGATCGACAATCGCTCCGGTTTTTTCCCAAAAGACAATACACAATTGGTAGCTCATTTGTGTGACAGACGATTTGGAATAGGAGGGGATGGACTTATCTTGCTTGAAAATGATTCCGAAACCGATTTTAAAATGGTGTATTACAACTCCGACGGGAATCAAAGTTCAATGTGCGGGAATGGCGGACGCTGTTTGGTCGCTTTCGCCAAAGATATGCACGTTATTGAAAATGAAACTACTTTCATAGCGACAGATGGTCTGCATCATGCTTCATTTGAGGGTAAACTGGTTTCACTGCAGATGATTGATGTTCCCGTAATAGATATCAAAGCTGATTATTCGTTCCTGAATACCGGTTCTCCGCATCATGTGCAGATGGTTGAAGATTTGGAACATTATAATGTAAAAGATAATGGAGCAGCCATCCGTTATGGCGAATTGTACGGCAAAGCAGGCAGCAATATCAATTTTGTAAAAAAAATAGATGATACCACTTTCAGGCTGCGCACTTATGAAAGAGGCGTAGAAGACGAAACGTTAGCCTGCGGAACTGGTGCTACAGCTGTTGCCATTGCGATGAATGCCACAGGACAAACCGAAGCCACTTCCATTAATGTAAATGTTGAAGGAGGGAAACTGGTTGTTTCTTTTGATAAAAATCAAAATGGGTTTACCAATGTTTTCTTAAAAGGACCAGCAGAATTTGTGTTTAAAGGAACGATTACTATTTAATTACGAATTATCAATTATGAATTACGAAATTGGTTTGTTCAAATTAATAATTAATTATATATGAAGCCTGACAATGTAATTCAAAATAAAAGTTATGACTTCGCTTTAAGAATTGTTAAGGTTTATAAATATTTAAGTCAAGAAAAAAAAGAATTTGTTTTGTCAAAACAATTGTTGCGATGTGGCACTTCAGTTGGTGCTAATATTGAAGAGGCTATCGGGGGGCAATCAAAAGCCGATTTTTTTGCGAAATTAACAATTTCTTATAAAGAGGCCAGGGAGTCTAAGTATTGGATTAGACTTTTGAGAGATTCTGATTATCTCACAATGGAGCAGTCGGCTGATTTATTAAAAGATGTTGAAGAGCTTTTGCGAATAATAGGTTCTATTCAAAAGTCAATTCGTAATTCGTAGTATAATTACGAATTAACAATTACGAATTACAAATTAGGTAGTTGAAATTCATAATTCATTATTTACAATACATAACTCGTAATTCATAATTTAAAATTCGTAATTAATTATATGAAAACATTAAAAGGCGACACTATTTACCTCCGAGCACTTGAGCCCAATGATCTGGAGTTTATTTATGCGATAGAAAACGATCAGAGCATCTGGGAAGTAAGTAATACACATACACCCTACAGCCGTTTTTTGGTAAAACAATATTTGGAAAACGCTCATCAAGATATTTATGAAGCCAAACAGTTAAGATTGGCAATATGTCAGGATGAAGATTTTCCAGCTTTGGGATTAATTGATTTATTTGATTTTGATCCGAAGAACAATAGGGCAGGTGTAGGGATTGTAATTCAGGACAATGCAAACCGAAATCAGAACATTGGTTCGGAAGCTTTGGACCTGCTTATTCACTACTCTTTTTATAATCTCAATCTGCATCAGTTATATGCAAATATTGGGTGCGAAAATGAAGCTAGTATTGCTCTTTTTACTAAATTTGGTTTCCAAAAAATCGGCGTAAAGAAAGATTGGACTCTGATAAATGGAGTTTATAAGGATGAAGCCATTTTTCAGCTAATCAATAATCAGACGGGTGACAGCGAACTGTCTCAGTAATTTTTAATTTTTTTATTTTGAATCAAAAAAAAATAATATCACTAGCTGCAGTTGCATTAATATCAGGTTTAATCGTTTATGGTGCATTTTTAATGTATCAGGTTTTTAGCGGTAACACAAAATTTGAAGAAAATGAGGTATACGTGTATGTGCCCACAGATTCGGATTATGAACAGGTAAAGAAAATCATTACTCCTTATGTAAAAAATATAGACCGTTTTGAAATGGTAGCCAATAAGGCAAGCTATCCAGAGAATGTAAAACCTGGGCGTTTTTTATTCAAAAAAGGGATGAGCAGTTATGATTTGGTCAAAGCGATGAGACATAACGATCCGGTAAATCTGGCTTTCAATAATCAGGAGCGGCTGGAAGATCTGGCAGGACGCGTTGGCTCTCAATTAGAACCGGACAGTCTGGAATTGCTGAATACGTTCAAAGATTCTATTTTTTTGAAAGAAAACGGTTTTAATGAAGAGAACGTTTTTGTAATGTTTATACCAAATACTTATGAATTTTATTGGAATACTCCTGCGGTGAAGTTTCGTGATAAAATGATTAAGGAATACAATAAGTTTTGGAACAAAGAGCGTACTTCAAAGGCCGAAGCACAAGGCCTGACTCCAATTCAGGCAACTATTTTAGCTTCGATAGTGCATAAAGAATCGGTAAAAAAAGATGAAAGACCTAGAATTGCAGGTGTTTATCTGAACCGATTGAAACTGGGAATGCCATTACAGGCTGATCCAACTGTGATATTTGCGATGAAAAAGAAATCGAATGATTTTAATCAAGTTATAAAAAGAGTTTTTTATAATGATTTAATTATGAAGCATCCTTACAACACCTATGTAAATATCGGACTTCCTCCTGGACCAATCGCAATGCCCGATATTACCGCACTTGAGGCAGTTTTAAATCCTGAAAAAAACAATTATATCTATTTCTGTGCCAGTGTTGACCGTTTTGGATATCATGAATTTGCGGCGACTTTGGCAGAGCATAATGTTAATGCCAAAAAATATTCAGACTGGATTATTAGTCAAGGCGTACAGCGATAGTTTTATTATAACTTAAATTTTTAAAAAACTTCAAAATTGTTGAAAGACGGTTTTGAAGTTTTTTTTGCTTTTTACTATTTATTGATTCTTAAATTTGACTTAAGACCAATGTAATCATCCAATTTGACAAAACTATCTGAGTTAATTTTGCTACATTTAGATTTTGGGAAAATATTGCCGATATAAGTTTATAATCGCAATTTAAAAACTAATCACAAATGAGCGGTATGAAATGTAAAATTTCCTTTTTGTTTTTATTAATGACAGTTTTTGGCTATTCGCAAAATTGGCATACTAGTTTTGAAGAGGCTAAAATAAAGGCTGAAAAAGAAAATAAAAACATTTTATTGGTTTTCTCTGGATCCGATTGGTGCGGTCCCTGCATGAGATTGGAAAAAATAGTTTGGAAATCTCCTGAATTTCAGACTGAAGCCGATACTAACTGGGTCATTTACCGAGCCGATTTTCCCAGAAAAAAAATAAATCAGCTTTCACCGGAAAAAGCCGAAAGCAACAATAAGTTAGCCGAAAAATACAATAAGCATGGCAGTTTTCCATTGGTTTTGCTTTTGGATAAAAAAGGAAAAATAATTGGCTCCACAGGTTTCAAAAATGCATCGGCATCCGAATATATTAAGCTGATCCATTCGTTTGAAAAATAGTAAATAATGAAAGTTTTAATTGTTGAAGATGAAATAGGAATTGCCAATTTTCTAAAGCAGGGTTTAGAAGAGGAAGGCTACGAAGTCTTGGTTGCCCACGATGGAAAGTCAGGACTTGAAATAACCAGAAAACAAAAAGTAGACATCGTTCTGCTGGATTGGATTTTGCCTCAAATGCTGGGCATTGATGTCTGCAGGGAAATCCGAAAAGAAGATTCAAAAACTCCTATATTGTTTCTAACGGCCAAAGACACTATTCAGGAAACCATCGAAGGTTTGAAGGCAGGAGCCAATGATTATATTAAAAAGCCATTTAGTTTTGACGAATTGGTGGAGCGCATAAAAATTCATTTTAGAAATGAAAACCAAAATGATGTTCTTTCCCTTGGCAGGATCAGAATATTGCTGTCCAAACATCAGGTATTGGTAAATGATGATGAGGTTTTGCTTACACAGCGTGAGTACGAGTTACTCGCTTATTTAATAAAGAACAAAGGAAAAGTATGCACAAGGAATGAAATCATTAATGATGTCTGGGATATACATTTTGAATATGATACCGGTGTAATTGATGTTTTTATGAATGCCATCAGGAAAAAACTTAATTTGAATAAAGACGAAGATCTTATAAAAACCATTAGAGGTGTTGGTTATATTGCAAACGATATAAATTAAACTGATGTTTTCATTCTCCTATAAAAACCGGATTGCCTTTAATTACATTCTCAGCACAGCACTATTGATTTCGGTGGTGTTCTGCACTATTTATGGAATCACTTTATACAGTATTAATAAACATATAAACGATGACATTTTAGAGGAATCCAGTGAATATTTGGAGCAGGTAAAAATTGACAGTAATAATGCCTATCTGATTCAAGTGGATCAATGGAGAGAAAGCGACAATAACAGAGTCAATGTAAATCCTGTTTTTGTACAGTTTTTGGACAATGACAATAAGCTGATTGATAAATCTCCAAATCTCAAAGGATTTCTGCTCAAACCGCATGAACCTGAAAAAGACAATCAATTTGTTGATACTTATCTGAATAAAAAACCAATCCGGCAGATTCAGATTCCGCTTTTTGATAAAAATAAAAAAATAGGATATCTTTTTGTAGCGATGTCTTTGGATGAGGCTACATTGATATTGACCAATCTCAGAAATACTCTTTTTATTGCCTTTCCATTAATTTTAGTGCTGTTGTTTTTTATTGCCAGATTGATTGCAGGACGCAGTATTAAACCAGTAACCTTAATCACAGAAACTTCCAGCAGAATAACGAAAGACAATCTGAAAGACAGAATCATTCTGCCTCAAAATAAGGATGAATTATTTGTGCTTTCCAAAACGATTAATGATTTGCTGGATCGAATTGAAAATGCGGTCGAAAGAGAAAAACAATTCACTTCTGATGCTTCTCACGAGCTAAGGACGCCTTTGACGGTTTTAAAAGGAACGCTCGAAGTTTTGATACGAAAACCAAGAAACCAAACCGAATATGAGGAAAAAATTAATTTCAGTATTTCCGAAGTTAACCGTTTGAATAATCTGGTGGATCAATTGCTTTTATTGGCTCGGTTCGAAAATCAAAAGCAAAGTTTACGCATAGAACAGATTTATTTGAATGCTATAATTTTAGATACACTTTCTTTATACTCAAGTAAAATAAACGATAAAAAACTGGAGGTTTTGCATGATTTTACAAAAGACTATTTTGTTACATCCGATAATTATCTGGTTTCGATAATTGTTAGCAACGTAATTTCAAATGCCATAAAATATTCTCATCAAAATGGGAAAATTGTCATAAATATTGATAAAAAAGACTCAAGAACAATCTGTTCCATATCAGACAGCGGAATAGGAATTCCGGCAAGTGATTTGGACAAAATCGTAAATCCATTTTTCAGGTCAAATCCAACATTGCATCCCGAGATTAAAGGTTCCGGTTTAGGGCTTTCGATTGTAGAACGAATAACACGATTGTTAAATATCGAATTCAAAATCGAAAGCGAATTAAACAAAGGAACTACAGTATTCTTTATTTTTAGCTAAAGTTATCTTTTCGTGGAATAATCAGGATTTATTGGAGCAAAAAATATTTTTTTATTAAGGAATTACTAAGCGTGTTTTAATTTATTCTTAAGGCTATCCTTGTTTATTTGATGCAAATTTGTGTAATAAATCAAGAAGAAAATGTTAGAAAAAATTATTGCTTTCAGTTTAAAAAATAAAGCGGTTGTTTTGCTTTTTACTGCTTCAGTATTGGGATTTGGTTTGTTCTCTGTTTTCCAGATTTCTATAGGAGCTGTTCCCGATGTTACCAATAATCAGGTACAGGTAATTACCACTTCCAGAAATCTTTCTACACAAGATATTGAGCAGTTTATTACCTATCCGGTCGAAATAGAAATGGCCAATTTACCCGGAGTCGAAGAGATTCGTTCGGTGTCAAAATTTGGTTTGTCAGTGGTAACGATTGTCTTTAATGATGGTATAGGTACATATCTCCCCCGGCAATTGATTGCCGAAAAATTAAAATCAGCTTCAGAAAAAATTCCGGAAGGTTTTGGAGTGCCTGAGATGGGACCGATTACAACAGGCTTGGGAGAGATTTATCAATATACTTTGGAAGTAAAGCCAGAATATAAAAAACAATATTCAGTCACCGATTTACGTACACTTCAAGATTGGGTTGTAAAAAGACAGCTCTCCGGAATAAAAGGAGTTGTTGAAATAAATACATGGGGTGGTTATTTAAAACAATATGAAATAGCCATTGTTCCTTCGCGTTTGAAAGCGATGAACGTTACTATGAGGGATGTTTTTACTGCGTTGGAAAAAAACAACAGTATTGCTGGTGGAGCCTACATTGAAAAAGTAAATCAGAGTTATTTTATTCGTGGTGAAGGAAAGGTCAATTCTATTGAAGATATTGAAAATATTGTGGTAAACAATACTAACGGTATTCCTGTTTATATTAAAAATGTTGCTCAGGTTCGTTTTAGCCATGCCAATCGTTTTGGAGCCATTACCGGTAATGGTGAAGGTGAAAAAGTGCTCGGTCAGGTGATGATGCTAAAGGATGCCAATTCGAAACAGGTTATTGGTGCTGCAAAAGAAAGGATAGCCCAAATTCAAAAAACATTGCCAAAAGGTGTTTATATCAATGGTTTCCTCGAACGCAGTGAATTGGTAGGTAAAACTACTTTCACTGTTGGCGAAAATTTAATCTTAGGTTGTCTTATCGTAATTTTTGTTGTGGTTCTTTTGCTGGGCAACTGGCGTTCGGGACTTGTGGTTGCTTCGGTAATTCCACTGTGTCTGCTTTTTGCCATTTCGTTTATGAATATTTTTGGAATTGATGCCAACTTGATGAGTTTGGGAGCGATAGATTTCGGGATTATCATTGATGGAGCGGTTATTATAGTTGAGTTTATTGCTTTTCAAATTGCTCATAAATCGTCTGATTTGGTTAGTTTGAACAAAGAAGACCGCCAGCTTCAAATTGACCAGATAACCTATAAAAGCGCTTCCAAAATGATGAACTCTGCTGTTTTCGGGCAGCTTATCATTTTGATCGTATTTATCCCGATTCTTTCTTTGACAGGGATTGAGGGAAAAATGTTCAAGCCAATGGCTATGACTTTCAGTTTTGCGTTATTGGGAGCCATGATCTTTTGTTTTACTTATGTTCCGGTGGTTTCTTCTTTGTTTTTGAAACCAAAAGAGGAAAATCCAAATTCGATATCCTCTAAGTTGATTCAAAAGTTAAATGCCTGGTATTTGCCGGTAATTACATGGGCATTGCACAATACCAAGAAAGTCCTTTATGGATCAATAGCACTTTTGGTTTTTGCCGTAGCATTGTTTTCTACAATGGGAGGTGAATTTATACCAACACTGGATGAAGGGGATTTTGTGATTCAGCCTGTGTTGAAAACTGGAACATCGTTGTCCAAAACGATTGCCACTACAACCAAAATTGAAAAAATAATTTTAAAGAAATTTCCCGAAGTGCTTCAGGTTGTGAGCAGAATTGGTGCTGCCGAAGTTCCCACAGATCCAATGTCTATGGAAGAAAGTGATATTATTGTAAAGCTGAAACCAAAAGAGGAATGGGTTTCGGCTTCGAGCAAAGATGAACTTGCCGACAAAATAAAAGCTGCCATTACAGCAGAAATACCAAATATGGAAATCGAGTTTACGCAGCCAATTGAAATGAGATTCAACGAATTGGTGTCGGGAACACGTTCGGATGTGGCTATTAAAGTTTTTGGCGAAGACCTTACTGTTTTGGCTCAAAAAGCACATGAAATAGAGAAAGCAATAAAAAATGTTGAAGGAGCTTCGGATGTTATTATCGAAAAAACAGCAGGTCTGCCTCAGATGTATGTGCAATATGACCGTTCCAAAATTGCAAGGTATGGGCTTAATATTTCAGATTTGAATGACATGATAGCATTGAGTTTTGCAGGGAAAACGGTTGGAAATGTTTTTGAAGGAGAAAAACGTTTTGATATGGTTGTCCGTTTGGACGATGCAAACCGTCATGATATTGAAGATTTGAGAAATTTATATGTTTCTGTTCCAAATGGACAGCAAATTCCATTGAGTGAATTGGCTAAGATTGAATATACCGAAGGGCCTGCCAAGATTTCAAGAGACAATACCAACAGAAGGATTGTAGTAGGAGTAAACGTTAGAAACCGTGATCTGCAAAGTGTCGTGACCGACATTCAGAAAATCGTTAATACCAAAATAAAACTGCCTCCAGGATATTATGTGAAATACGGCGGACAATTTGAGAACCTGAATAGTGCCAAAGCCCGTTTGGCAATTGCAGTACCAATTGCTTTAGTCTTGATATTCATACTGCTGCATTTTGCCTTTGGCTCGATTAAAGAAGCCTTGATGGTTTATTCTGCTATTCCGCTTTCGGCAGTTGGGGGAATATTGTTCCTGTGGCTTCGCGATCTGCCTTTCAGTATTTCGGCTGGTGTCGGGTTTATTGCGCTATTTGGAATTGCGGTACTGAATGGGATTGTGCTGATTGAACATTTTAAAGAACTCAAACATAAAGGAATGACAGATTTGGATGAATTGATTTTAAAAGGGACAACCGACAGATTGCGCCCGGTTTTATTGACTGCTGCGGCTGCGGCTTTGGGTTTCCTGCCGATGGCTGTTTCTTCATCTGCAGGTGCAGAGGTCCAAAAACCATTGGCTACGGTTGTTATCGGTGGACTCTTCACCGCAACAATATTAACGATGATTGTTTTGCCAATTTTATATAAGTTTTTGGATGAAAAAGAAGTTAAAAAACCAAAGTTCAAATTACACAATAAATCGAATTTAATTATACTGATGCTGTTGAGTACTTCATTGGCATTCTCCCAAAACAATAATTCGGAATTAGATAGTTTCGTAGCAAAAGCCTTAGAAAACAACAAAGGAATAAAAGCAGCCGAACTTCATGTGCAACGGATGAGCGAGAATACAAAAACGGCATATTCTTTTGATAAAACCAATGTGTATTATAGTTACGACCAAAACAATCTGGCCGTCAACAATGTACCGTTAAAAGTATTTGGGGTACAGCAGAAGTTTGAATTTCCAACCGTTTATGGGGCTCAAAAAAAAGTATATAATTCTGAATACAAAAAAGAAAAAGCCAATTATGATATTCAAAAAATGAAACTTTCATTGGAGGTTTCAAAGACCTATCAGCAGATTGTTTTTCTGCAGAATCAGGAAAAACTGTATGTGTATTTGGATAGTCTGTACCAAAATTTTTCGAATGCAAGTGGGAGAAAGTTTGAATTGGGTGAAACCAATTATCTTGAAAAAATTACGGCAGAATCCAAATTCAGGCACATCAGGTCTAAGCTTTCCCAAATTGAAAGCGAGAAAAGAGCACAGTACGAAATCTTATATTCTTTGATTCAGGCTGATGAAAAAATTATAGTAAAAAACAATCAGATTAAGCCTCTTGGCAAAGTTGAAAACGACACTGTGAAATCGTATTATAACGCTTATCTGAATAGTGTGACCAATGTATATGAAAATCAGGTGAAACTAAAAAAACAAAACTGGCTGCCTGACATAAATGTCGATTATTTTCAAGGAAAAAATAGTGGTTTGACGCAGTCTTTATATGGGTTTCAAGTAGGTTTGGCTATTCCTGTTTTATTTTCGGGGACTGTGTCCAAAACAAAGGTGGCAAAGCTTGAATTACAAAGCTGGGAGCAAAGAAAGCAAAATGAAGAGCGTAAAATTGACAACTATGTGACCCAAAAGAATAATGAATTAATGAAATATCAGGAAGCTTTGGATTATTATAATAAATACGGGAAAAAATTGTCTGAAGAGATTTTAAAAGTGGCCAATAAAAGCTATAAACAAGGAGAAATTGACTTTTTTCAATACATTCAAAGTTTAGAAAACGCAGCCACCATTCAGATAGAACATCTTGATGCAGTATTGCAGTTTAATAGTACCCAATTGGATTTACAATACCTTAATTTTTAAATTTAAATATATGAAATCGCCATTAATCATATACACCATACTATTTACATCATTGTTTTTTTCTTGTAAAGAAGCAAAAAAGACTGAAGCTATGCCTAAAGATAATGGATTGATTACTGTGACCAAGCAGCAGTTTCAGTCTTCAGGAATGGAAATCGCTTCACCATCGGAACAGGATTTTAATGTAGTTATCAAATGTTCCGGAAAGATTGATGTCTCACCTCAAAACCGAGCTCAAATTACTTCGTTTATTGGAGGTTATGTTAAGTCAACCCATCTCTTAGTTGGAGATAAAGTAACCAAAGGTCAAACTTTATTGACTTTGCAGAATACGGAGTTTTTGGATATTCAAAAGGAATATCTCGAAGTGGCCGAACAAATTAATTACTTAAAATCGGAATATGAGCGTCAAAAAACTTTATATGATGAGAAAATTTCTTCGCAGAAAAATTATTTGAAGGCAGAAAGTGATTATCGTAAAACAAAAGCAATGTATCAAAGTTTACGTGAAAAATTGCTGATGCTTAATATTAATCCTGCTCAAGTCGAAAAAGGGAAATTAACTTCCACAATAACCATCTATTCTCCAATTTCGGGTGATATTGTTATTATGAATGCTAATGTAGGTATGCCAATTTCTCCATCTGACGTAATATTGGAAATCGTCGATACACAGCATTTGCACCTGGAATTGTCTGTTTTTGAAAAAGATATTTTAAAAGTAAAAGAAGGTCAAAAAATTGAATTTACGGTACCTGAAGCTACAAAAGAAGTATTTAATGCCGAAGTTCATCTGGTTGGAAAATCCATTGAAGGCAATGACAGGACCATAAATGTTCACGGACATTTGGAAGAGAATATTAAGCAAAAATTATTGACAGGAATGTTTGTTGAGGCTGGAATATTTGTGGACTCCAAAAAAGGTTTGGCGATTCCTGCCGAAGCATTAATTACAGAAAACAATAAGAATTTCGTACTTTTATTAGACAGTTCAAAAAAGGAATATTCTTTCAAAAAAGTTAAAGTTACTCTAGGTGAAAAATCAGAGAAATACATCGAGATAATTCCTGATAATGAAATTAATGCTGCATCTAAAATTTTGACCAAAGGTGTGTTTGATTTAGCAAATTGATTTTAACTCTTATTATTAAAAAACATATAACCATTAAATTTAATAAAGTCATGAACGATGCACATTTACACATGGTAGTAAACCATTTTCCAATTATTGGAACCATTTTTGGATTTGGAATTTTAATTGCAGGATTGGTTTTAAAGAACAAGACTCTGACAAATACCTCGTATGTATTATTTATTGTTGCTGCCATTTTTGGAGCAATCAGTATGGGAACGGGAGAAGGAGCAGAGGAGCTGGTAGAGGATATGCCAAACATTGGAAAACAAATCATTCACGAACATGAAGAGTTGGCCGAAAAATTAGCTGTCGTCCTCTATGTTTTGGGAACATTTTCTCTCGTTGGATTATATCTGAATTTTAAAAATCATGCCAAAGCAAAACTGCTTTCCTTTTTAATTTTAGTTGTTTCTGCAATCGGATTAATTTTGGTTCAAAAAGTTGGTACCTCAGGAGGAGAAATCCGTCACACCGAAATAAGATCCAATAGCAATGCAATGGTTGACGGTACCGTAAAACAATCGGAAGATAAGGAAGAAGATTAAGGTTCTGATTTATACTCATCAACGAATAATAATTCATAAAAGAATAGACTCAATGGGTCTATTTTTTTTTATGATTTAAAAGCTGAGTCTGAAATATTTTAAATTAAAGTTCTAGATTTTTTTTTCTAAATATGTTCGAACAAAGCTGTTAATATTGCTTTGCGGTTTTGCGTCCTGCGAAATTGAATTTTAGTCAAACTTAAGATGATTTAAGCTTTAAAAAAGGACTTGTTGGTTAAAAATTCTTACTTTTTTAATTCAAACGTTATCGTAAAATTAAATTTTAGTACTATTTTGTGTCTAATTTTTCGTTTTCACGACGTTTTTACTTTTTATAAATAGGAATAAGCTTATTTAATTCATCGTGTTTTTTGATGTATTATTCGTTTTTTGCAGATTTTGTTAACAGCCAAACGTCCGCAGTCTTAGTCACTTAGCGGGTTTTATTGCAGCAGTTGATAAGTTTAAAGAGTTGATTTTCAGCTTTATTTTTTTAAATCGTATCTTTGGGGCATAGAAATTTCAATAACGTGACAGGTTTTGAAGAAAACTACTTTATGATAAAAAAATGGTATTTTTACACAACTTTAATTGTTGTAGTAGCTTTTTTAAGCTTAGGTTTTAAACCATCCAAATTAGAATCTACCCCATGGTTTCTAATTAACGAATCAGATGATACATCCTACTTGCTACCATCGTTAAATGTGACTGATTATACCAATTCTGAAATTCCATATACCGGAACTTTCTTTGTTGGTTATAAAGAAGCAATCGCTTTCAAGGAGTCACAGGGAAAATACAGAAAGATTAATTCTCTTGGTTATTTAGGAAAATACCAATTTGGTGTTGAAACTTTAAAAACTATCGGTATTCACGATAGTGCTGCTTTCCTTAATAGTCCCAAAATGCAGGAAAAAGCTTTTATCGCCCTGCTATCCAAAAACAAATGGGAACTTAGAAACATTATTGAGAGATATGAGGGAACTGTTTTGAATGGTACCCGTATCACTGAGTCCGGAATTTTGGCAGCCGCTCATCTTGCAGGTGTAGGCTCAGTCAAAAAGTATTTCAGGTACAAAGGGAAAAGATGTTTCAGAGACGCTTATGGCACATCTTTAAAAAGCTATATGCTCCGATTTGGAGGTTATGATACTTCTTTTATCGTGGCAGACAGTAATGCCAGTGTGGACTAGGTTTGCAAATTGCGATTTTAAAAAGGCGGTTCGAATTATTCAGACCGCCTTTTAAATTTATTTACATTTTTGCAATGGCTTCTCCTTTTTTAGTAAAAATTTCTCCTTTAGGATTAACAGTCAGTTTAAGAATTTGATTGTCTTTTTTTAGTTTCAAGCTGTATTCTTTTTTAGTAATATCCCCATTTTCCTGAGTATAGAGATATTTGTCATTTACAATCTGCCAGCCTGGATATGCTTTGTAAACTGAATAAATAACAGGAGGAGGGAGTTGTGTATTGTCATATTTTTCGACTACACTGGTTAATTTTCCTTTAAAATCATAAGTGGCGGTCAAAATTCCTTTTTCCCCTTCTAAAATTACAAGATAACTGTCATAGCCTTCATAATCTTTGCCTAAATTATAAGCTATAAATTCACTCTGAAGTTTTCTAACACTTGGATCCGGATTTCTGTCTGGCAGATAATACGAAAAATCTTTTCCAGCGTTTTTGATGACAATTTCCGGAAGATCGACCATATTAATGGTTCCAGTATCGATACTTTCATCCATTTTTTCCTGAGAATATGTGGGGCAGTATATTCCCAAAGCGAGAACAATAAAAATAAGTGTTTTCATAATATCCTTTTTAAATTAAAATAATATTTGAAAATTGAGTTGTAAAACAAATTGTTAAGGCTTCTTTTGGTATTACTTCCCCTTTTTGTTATTTTAATTTGTTTTGATAGTCTGTTAGGAATCAGATCAAATGTAGTTTAATTATAAAATACTGATTGTTAATTGTTTAATTTAAAAAAGTTAATTTATAAAGCAGTTTTATTCAGATTGGTACTTATAATTTTTATAGTTATAGTAATATGACTCTGTTTTTTGCAATAATCGCCGAGTGCAGGACTATTTGGAATTATAATTTGACTCAAAAATAAGTGGAGTTTTTTATTCTTAATTTGATATAAAATAAAAGCAGTACTCCAATAGTTTGGGGTACTGCATATTTATATTGTTTTGATAAAAATTTTATAGAGCCTTTTTTATCAGTCAATTAGAATTTCTAATATCTTGATTGCCGCTTCACTGATTTTTGTTCCAGGTCCAAATACGGCTACAGCTCCTGCATCAAATAAGAACTGGTAATCTTGTGCTGGAATGACTCCTCCTACAATTACCATAATGTCTTCTCTGCCATATTTTTTTAATTCTTCAATCACTTGTGGTACTAAAGTTTTATGCCCAGCAGCAAGTGAGGATATTCCAAGAATATGTACATCGTTTTCTACAGCTTGTTTCGCGGCTTCGGCTGGAGTTTGAAATAATGGACCAATGTCGACATCAAAACCTACATCGGCATAGCCTGTGGCTACTACTTTGGCACCACGGTCATGGCCGTCTTGCCCCATTTTGGCGATCATTATTCTTGGTCGGCGTCCTTCCTGCACGGCAAAATGATCTGCCAGCTGTTTTGCTTTTTCAAAGCTTTTATCGTCTTTCATTTCTTTGCTATATACGCCACTAAAAGATTTTATCTGAGCTTTATATCTTCCAAAGACTATTTCGAGGGCATTGCTTATTTCTCCCAGTGTACAACGGTTCCTGGCTGCTTCGATAGCAGCTTCCAATAAATTTCCGTTGCTGGTTTGAGCGCAGATAGTTAATTTCTGCAGAGAACTTTCCACTTTGCTTGAGTCTCTATGTGCTTTTATTTGGCTTAATTGTTCTATTTGCTGTTTTCGAACCATCTGGTTGTCTACATCTAGAATCTGCAGGGGATCTTCTTTTTTTAATCGGAATTTGTTAACCCCAACAATTATATCCTGGGTACTGTCTATTCGGGCCTGTTTTCTCGCTGCGGCTTCTTCAATCCTTATTTTGGGAATTCCGGTTTCAATTGCTTTGGTCATTCCGCCTAATTCTTCCACCTCTTCAATGAGTTTCCATGCTTTTTGGACAATTTCATTTGTCAGGCTTTCTACATAATAACTTCCTGCCCAAGGATCAACAGTTTTGGTGATTTTGGTTTCTTCCTGCAGATAAATCTGAGTGTTTCTGGCTATTCTTGCCGAAAAGTCGGTTGGCAGTGCAATGGCTTCGTCCAATGCATTAGTGTGCAAAGACTGTGTTCCTCCAAAAACTGCTGCAGTGGCTTCAATACAAGTGCGGGCTACATTATTGAATGGATCTTGTTCTGTTAAGCTCCAGCCGGATGTCTGGCAATGGGTTCTGAGTGCCAATGATTTTTCATCTTTAGGATTGAATTGTTTTAACAGTTTTGCCCAGATCATTCTGCCCGCTCTCAGTTTTGCAATTTCCATAAAATGGTTCATTCCAATTGCCCAGAAAAAGGACAAACGCGGAGCAAAATCATCAATTTTCATACCAGCAGCTAATCCTGTCCGTATGTATTCCAATCCGTCGGCAAGGGTGTAAGCTAATTCTATGTCGGCAGTTGCCCCAGCTTCCTGCATGTGATATCCAGAAATTGAAATAGAATTGAATTTTGGCATTTTATTGCTGGTAAACTCAAATATATCGGCAATAATTTTCATCGAAGGAGCTGGTGGGTAGATATAAGTATTACGTACCATAAATTCCTTTAAGATGTCATTCTGGATGGTTCCAGAAAGCTGTTCGGGTTTAACTCCTTGCTCTTCGGCTGCAACAATATAAAAAGCCATAATAGGCAGTACAGCTCCATTCATAGTCATTGAAACAGACATTTCATGCAATGGAATCTGATCAAACAATACTTTCATGTCTTCGACAGAATCTATTGCAACTCCAGCTTTTCCAACATCGCCAACAACCCGGTCGTGATCTGAATCATAGCCTCTGTGTGTTGGCAGATCAAAAGCAATGGAAAGTCCTTTTTGGCCTGCTGCAAGATTTCGTCTGTAAAAAGCATTGCTTTCCTGAGCCGTAGAGAATCCAGCGTATTGGCGTATTGTCCATGGTTTTCGTACATACATAGATGCATAAGGGCCACGTAAATTAGGCGCAAAACCAGCTGCAAAATCAAGGTGCTCGAGTGTTTCTATATCTTTTTGGGAGTAGCTTTTATGCATCTCAATTCCTTCTGCAGTCAGGAAATGTGCTTCAGTCATTGGCTCAGCTGTTTCATGACTGGAACGTTCAAGTTTAATATGCTGTAAATCTTTTCTTTTCATTTTAATGGGTAAATCATAAAAGGCTTTCGAATAATAATTTAGCCTGAATTTTTCTAAATTTCAGATGGCAAATTCAAATGTTTCAAAAATTACTCGTTTGCCAGCCTTTCTTGTTCCAATTTTTCTGCCAATCTCTTTTCAATAATGGGTGTAATCAATGTTTTCCTTGGCTTGATTTTTACAAAAGGAAACAGTTCTAAATCCTGCTTCATCTTTTCGTTTTTGTTAGGATATTTATTAGTCCCTAAAAGTATTTCTTTGCCAGAATCAAAAAGGGCTTGTTCAGCATCAGCACTTTCCTGTATTTTTCTTTTGATAACCCCTTCATTCAGTTGTTTTAAAAAACCTCCTTTGGCTTCGATATCTTTGAATAATAACAGCGCTTTTTCGGCCAATTGATTGGTTAAGCTTTCGATATAATAACTGCCATCCGCTGGATTGTCTACTTTATCCAAATAGCTTTCGTTTTTTAAAATCAATAATTGGTTTCTGGCAATCCTGTCGCCAAATTCATTGTCTTTGTGGTACAGTGCATCATATGGCAGATTAGCAATAGCATTGGCACCGCCAAGAACTGCGCTCATGCATTCGGTTGTAGTGCGCAGCATGTTGACATTGTAATCATAAATGGTTTTGTTGCGTTTTGTTGGTGTTACCAATAAATGGCAGTCCAGGCCATGATTGTATTCTTTAGCTATGCTTTTGAAAAGTATTCGGAATGCACGCAGTTTTGCAATTTCAAAGAAATAATTAGAACCCACTGCTATTTGAAAAACAATAGGCTTGTCAATGTGATCCACTCTGTTAAAATATTCATTAGCATGAGCAAGGCTGTAAGCAATCTGCTGTACCATATTGGCTCCCGCATTTTGATATAATCCACTATTGATACTAATGAATGAAAGTGATGAAGTTTCTTTTGAAAGTATATTTAAAGTGTCAAAATTGTTTTTTTGCTGGGCAGGATACCAGTTTCCGTCTTTGGCTAATTGCCCGATTGGATCCAAAAGACAAAAAAATACAGCTTTTTTTTCTTTAGCTATGCTGTCAATTCTTTTTACGAAATCGATTGAAACGAATTGGAAATGAAAATAAACGGTAATATTTTCCAAAGGAAGTTTCTCCAATAGTTTCTCAATATTTATATTATCTGAAGGAATAGTAAAACGAAGGCTTTCGGCTCCACGATTGATAGTATCTAATGCTTTTTCAATAGATTTCTCTAAGTCAAAAACAAATATATTCTGACAGATTTTAAATTCGGAAGCTTTTGTAGAAACAGATTGTTTTTTAACTAAATCTTCTTTGTCATAAAATGGTTTTACTTTGATATCTTCAGGAGAATTCCAGATTAAGGTTTTATTATAATCGGCTCCGTTGAGTTCGAATTGAATTTTTTGTTTCCAAAGTTTTGCAGAAACTGGGCTGAAATCGTCGAATAAATTCTTAGCCATTTTTAATTGTAATTAGATTGCCGTACTATTGGATTATTTTTTCTTGACCGTGTCTCCATCAAATTGGATAATGTAAATGTCTTCACTATCCTTTTTCATATAATATTTTTCACGGGCATATTTTTCTATGAGCAAAGGATTTTTTAACTGCTTTATGTTCTCTTCATCTTTTTTGATTTCTCCACGATAATAAGTAGCGTTGTCTTCAAGCTCATCAATCTGTTTGTCTAAAAAACGATGCTCGAAATAGGAGTAATTATCCAGAAAAACCATCCATATTAAAAATGATAAAGAAACCCAAACGTATTTGTTGCTGAAAAATTTAAACCAATAACTGTTTTTAAATGGGTTTTTCATTGGGTTTTTTATCTGATTTATAATAGAAAAAACGATTTTTTTTATGCTATTCTAGTATTTTGAAACAACTAATGGCTTTTTTAAGGTCAGCGCCATAAAATTACAACAAAATTATAAAATACGCTGATTAATTACTGCTCGAACCACATCTATAGCTACTGTATTGAATCTGTCGTTTGGTATTATGATGTCGGCAAAGGCTTTTGTTGGTTCTATAAATTGCTCATGCATTGGTTTTAGGGTATGCTGGTAGCGGTTTAGGACTTCGTTCATGTCTCTTCCACGTTCTGCAATGTCTCTTTTCAGTCGTCGTATCAATCGTTCATCTGAGTCGGCATGTACATAAATTTTGATATCAAAAAGATTCCGCAGTTCAGGATTTGTCAATATTAAAATTCCTTCTACAATCATTACTTTTCGCGGATGCGTAAAAACAACATCATCAGTCCTGTTGTGCTGTACAAAAGAGTATACAGGCTGATTGATTGTGTTTCCTGCTTTTAACTCCTTGAGATGCGCTACCAGCAAATCGAAATCAATTGCCCGAGGATGATCAAAATTAATATTGGAACGATCTTCATAACTTAGGTCGTGTGTTTCCTTATAATAAGAGTCTTGAGAAATAATCCCTACTTCAGCTTCGGGCAGTTCATTCATGATTTGATGTACTACTGTTGTTTTTCCTGATCCTGTTCCTCCTGCGATTCCTATAATGAGCATATAACTAAATTGTTTGTTTATGTTGCAAAAATAGCAATTTATATTTTTAAAAATGCGTATGATTTTTTTGGAGATAGTAATAATGGGAATACTTTGTTTCTGTAGCCTCGCCCGTACAAATGTCGAACTTTTTTGTAGAGGATTTGGAACGTTTACTGAATATTTCTATAGATATTTAGGATTAAATATCATTAATATTTTTATTGTACTTATAACTTGCCAAGTCGTATTAACAGTTTTAAAAGCAAATAATTATGATTTTAAAGTTTTCTACTTGTTCCTTAAGTCTAGTCTATCTGAATTTAGATATTATTGCTCTTGTTCTGTAAATAATATATTTTGAACAGATACTAGATCTTCATTGATTATTATATGAATTAGAAACTCTATTCGACAATTAAAGAAAACCATATAAGATTCTTATATTTTATTCTAAAAACAATTACTTTTGCTTAACTTTTCGATTTAGTTTATTAAATCATCTATTTTAGAAAATTTTCACAATAGTATTTGCTATTTTTTATTAAGCAGAAATTTTCAATTTTTTTTTCACGAGCGTAAATTTTACTTAGAAATATTGAATTTTAAAAAAACTCAATATTGATTATATAGATACCACAAATTGTATGTCAAAAAATATATATATTCTATTTGTTTTAATTTTATTATTTTCCTGTAACTCAAAGGAAGATAATCAGAAAAGAATTATCATCGGATTTTCGCAAAGTATTTCCGAGGCTGACAGCTGGAGGAAATCTATGGATAATACTATGATGGTTGAAGCTTCTCTTCATCCTGAAATAGACTTAACTATTTGCAATGCAGACGGCAGTACCAAAAAACAGATTGCTGATATTGAAAAAATGATTGAAAACCATTTGGATGTTTTGATAGTAGCGCCCTACGGATCTGACTCAATAGTGCCAGTAATCGAAAAAGCAAATGCAAAAGGCATTCCCGTAATTATAGTTGACAGAAAAGTTAATACTGAAAATTATACTTCTTATTTAGGTGCCGATAATGTTGAGGTAGGTCATATTGCAGGAAAGTATATTGTTTCTAAGTCTAATGCGCATGGAACTATTCTTGAAATTAAGGCGACGACCGCGATTTCTCCAAGTGTGGAGAGAAGTTTAGGATTTAAACAGATTATTGACCAATATCCTAATATAAAAAAGATAAGTATAACTGCTCCGGATTTGGCATCGATAAATAAGAATCTTAGCAAGGTCTTAGACAGTATGCCAAAAATAGATTATGTTTTTGCGTTTAATGATATTATTGCCCTTCAAGCTTGGGAAGTAGCAAAGCAAAAAGGAAGGGAAAAAAATATAAAATTTATTGGAATTGATGGATTAAATGATCCCAATGGCGGAATACAAGCTGTTAAAGACGGTAAACTTTCTGCAACTATATTGTACCCAACGGGTGGAAGTGAAGCCATAAAGCTTGCCATAAAACTTGCTAATAAGGAAATGGTTTCTAAAAATAATACTCTCAATACCATCTTGATTGACTCCTTGAATGCAGATATAATGAGTAATCAATTTGACAGAATAAATCTTCAGCAATCGGATATTAAATTACAGCAAAATAAAATTAAAGAACAGGAAGAAAAATATTCTACTCAAAGAAATCTTTTGATCGTTATTATTTTCTTTAGTTTATTAATCTTAGGACTTGCTGTTTTCAGCGTTTATTCTGTTATAAAATTACGCAGTAAAAAGAAGGAATTAGAAAAAACAAACATTCAAATTGTAAATCAAAAAGATGAAATCGAATTGTATGCAGATAAATTAAAAATCAGTAATGAAGCCAAAATTAATTTTTTTACTGGACTGTCTCATGAATTCAAAACTCCTTTGACATTGATTTTAAGTTCTATTGAATCCTTGCATGATGAGTTTAAAAATAAGAATAGCGGTGTAAAAAAAGATTTGGATTTAATGTATAATAATTCAAAAAGATTGCTTCGTTTAATCAATCAATTACTCGATTTTAGAAAAGGAGAAAACCAGAATTTTGATTTAAAAGCAACCAAAACTAATCTATGGAGTTTTTCCAAAAAAATAGTAAAAGAATTTGAAAGAGAGGCTTTAAGAAGAAATATAAAATTTGATTTTTCTACAAATAATAAAGGCTTAGAGGTGTATATAGATCAAAATTTAATAGACAAAGTATATTATAATCTCTTGTCGAACAGTTTTAAGTTTACACCTGATAATGGTAAAATTGATGTATCTATTATTGAAGAGAAGGAAAATGGTATTGTGAAAATTCATTTTAAAGATTCTGGAATCGGAATACCAGAAAAAGATTTAGCCAATGTTTTTATACCATTCTTTAAAGGGTCTAATAATTATAAAAATGGATCTGGTATTGGATTGAATTTGTCCAAAAGCTTTATGGATCTGCATCATGGTTCGATTGAAGCTAAATCCAATAAAGGGATGCATTTTACTTTAACTTTAAAATTGGGAAGTGATCATTTTAACACAGAGGAAATAATTGAAAATTCGAATGATCAAAATTTTGAGAATGATTATGAATATAATTATCTAGATAAAACGTTGAATGAACCAAGTTCTCCTTTGTTTGATGAAAATAAGCAAAGCATCCTAATCATAGAAGACAATGTAGAAGTTTTAGATTTTATTTCATCAAAACTGAGTGAAAGTTATAATGTTTTTGAATGTAATGGAATAGATTCAGTTGAACTCGTATTAGCAACTATTCCAGATGTTGTCATATGTGATTTAAATTTACCAGAAAAAAATGGTTTTGAAATTTGTGAAATCATAAAATCAAATTTTCTTACCTCTCATATCCCCACTATTATATTAACAGCTTCGGATGATTATGAAACTAATATTAAAGCTTTGGAAGCTGGAGCAGATTTGTTTTTAACTAAACCTTTTAATTTACAAGTATTACGTCAGGCAATAAAAGGCTTGTTATTTAATAGAGAAAAACTAAGATATTTCTATACTAATGCAAAAGTGGAAACTGAGGTAAAAGGTTTTGACTTGATTGAGAAAAAATTTATAGCTAAAATTAATCAGTTTATTGATGAAAATATCGATGATTCGTCATTCTCTGTCGAAGACCTTGCAGCATTACTAAATATATCCAGAGTTCAACTGTATCGAAAAGTAAAAGCAGTATTAGGTATTGGTATAGGTGACTATATTAATAATTATAGATTGGAAAAAGCAAAAGTAATGTTGAAAACCACTTCTTTAAATATTTCAGAAATTGCTTATTCCTGTGGTTTTGCTTCTCCTAATTATTTTTCTACTTCTTTTAAAAGCAAATATTCGATTTCTCCTAAGGATTATAGAAATATTTAGTAATATGTTATGTTACATTTTTATAATAAACCTATTTGTACTGTTTTTTATTTGAATAAGGATGTCTTTTTTTATGTTGTTAAGTGTTTGTTTTATAGTGTTTTGAGTTTTTATTTTAATAAAATTTTCAATGTAACATAATCTAACTATAACGTTATATTGCTTTTGTAGTTTTATTGAAAATAATAAAAATGAAAAAGTATATAATTGTATTTCTTGCCTGCTTGGCAATTTTAAGCTGTAAGACTAAAAAAGATCCTGCACCTGATATTCCAGATCCCACACCAGTTCCAAACTCGGCAACAGAAATCCTTTCATTTAAGTTTAATGAAAATTCTGGACAATCACTGGAAGAGGGTAAAACCAAATCAAGTTTTACTATAAATGGACCCTTAAATTCTGCAGAAAGAATTTCTGGGATAGAAGGCAATGCTCTGAGAGTAAATGGATATTACGGCTGGGCAACAGGTAATGTTAAAGTCACCTATCCCACAAGTCAGGTATGTATTACTGGATGGGTTGCTCCTGCTGCATTTCCTGTTCAAAGAAAAGACTTAGATCCAATTACTGAAAACACTATAGCCGCTATTTTTTCAAATGTGAATACAACTAATAGTTCTGGAGCTGCTTTAGGTATAAATCATCATGGTAGAGTTATTGGGCAATTTAAAGCAGGTACTAATGTTATTCAAATTCTTTCGGACAAGGAAATTGAGCTTAAAAAATGGAATTTTCTAGCATTGAATATAAATGCTAGCCAAGGAAAAGCTTCTATGTTTCATAATGGTGTCCTAATAAAAGAGATTACGTTTGCAGCAGGTACTCTTGCCTGGGATAATAATGCAACTGTCTATATTGGAAAAGAGTCAAAAAGTAAAACCGTAGCAGGATTCGATACCAATGGATTAACAGGAGCTATAGATAGAGTTTCTGTTTGGAATAAAAATTTAACAAGTACCGAAATTTTAGCACAATTTAGTGCTATCACTCCTTCGGAACCAAATTTGAAAATACCTGCTGAGCGATTTGCAAATGATATTCATAGGCCGAAATACCACTTAATGCCATCAGCTGCTTGGTCTAATGAAACTCATGGCTTGATCTATATTGATAATAAATATCACATTTTCAGTCAAAGGAATTTTAATGGTCCTTATTTAGAGCATATAAATTGGGGGCATTATGTGAGTGATGATCTTGTTAGCTGGAATGAAAAGACGCAAGTACTATGGCCACAGCCTGGCTTTGATGAAGTTGGAATCTGGTCCGGTCATGCAGTTGTGAAAAATGGCGAACCTTTTATTTTCTATACAGGAGTCAATAAATCTAGAGCAGGTATTGGGCTTGCCACTTCAGCTGCTCCATACGATGTTTGGAAAAAGAATGGTAATCCAATTATTGCTAATGCTCCAACGTCATTTGCTAATGCAGATTTTAGGGATCCATTTGTATTTCAAAATAACTCAGAATGGTACATGATGATAGGTACAGGACTTAGAAATGGTACACCGCGAGGTGGATTGTTTTTGTATAAATCCACGGGAGGCGATTTTACACAATGGTCACTTCAGGGAACTATGCTCGAAGGGAATCCTTCTGTTGATGGAACCGGGGAGTTTTGGGAAATGCCAGTGTATTATAACTTTGGTTCCAAATCAATTGTACTGATTAACAAACTTCCTAATGCGAATGCTTTATACTGGTCTGGTAATTTTAACGGTTCTCAATTTATAAAAGATAATGCAGTTCCAGAACGGCTTGATGTTATTAATCAGTTACTGTCGCCATCTATCGGTCAGGATGCCAGCGGGAATTTGACAGCAATTGGAATTATTCCTGACGGCGTTTCCTCTGCCAAACAGAAAGCGCAGGGCTGGGCGCATGTTTTCAGTCTGCCAAGAGTCTGGACGCTTGTTAATGGCAAAATAAAACAAGTGCCACATCCTAATCTACTGAAGTTAAGAGGCGGTGTTACTAATTTTTCCAATGTCAATTTTAGTCAGTCAACGACGAATGTTTTGAATGGAGCCTCAGGATCACAATATGAAATTGTAGCATCTATTGATCCTGGAACAGCCACCAAAGTTGGTTTTTCACTTAATAAAAATACAGGTACAGGAGAACAGACATTAATTTATTATGATTATTCAGCAAACAGTTTTGTTGTAGACAGAAGTAAATCATCTATACTGTCTGGTGTTCCTCTTTCTAACCAATCTACAAACTATGTTTTACCTGCTGGTAATGTAAATTGGAGAATTTTTGTTGATGCTTCTGTAATTGAGGTCTTTGTAAATAACGAACTGGCTTTTGCAACACGTTCGTTTCCGTCTACAGGTAATAATCTGATAGATTTGTATGCTCAGGGAGGTACTGCTAAGGCTGTTGACTTGAAAATTTATAATGTAAGCGGAGGTGGAGTTGCATCTGCTTCAAAAATTTCAAAAGACAAAAAGGAAACAATGCATCCAACTGTATATCCGAATCCGTCTAATGCAGATTTCAATATTAGATTTAATAAAAATGAAGATGCGGTAGTATATGCGTACGTTTTTGATACTAATGGCTACCCTTTGAAAAAAATTGAATCAGTACTAAATTCAGAAAATCAAGTAATTAAATGGGATGGGCGTATGGAAAATGGTGAGAAAGCTGCAGAAGGTGTATATATCATAAAAGGTTTCTATAATGAAGAATTGTTTGACACTAAATTAATTGTAAATTAAAGTTATAAATAAGAAGAATTGAGAAATGATTTAGACTGGATATAATAGAAATGTTTGAAAAATTTTCAACAAAAACGAAAAGGGCAATCCATTTGGATTGCCCTTTTATCGTTTATATCAAACAATGTCTAATGTAAATAGAATGGATTTTTCTTTAGTCATATGGTTTTTTTGCTAATAAAACGAATTATTATTTGTGTTCAAACGATTAAAAAAATCACATTGTTAGAATATGTTATTTACCTAGTAGAACACCTGTATCAAGAATCAGAGACTTAGTTTCAAAATCATTTATATCGTCCAGACTATATTCCAGACTAAAAAAAGTAAGTACAAGAATAATGAGATGCAGATTTGTACCATTTTTATTTAATCAAAGATCCTGCATTAATTATGTTATCTAACTGTAAATAATCAAAATCAGCTCACTAATAAATTATTTATAATGTGATCAAATTTTTTAATGTTTTGTTAATACTTGTGGAATGATGGATTTTTTTATGCACTATAAGGTGGCGTATATGTATTATTTTTTTTAAATCAACAAAAAAAGAATGATATAAAAATCATATTGGTAATTAAAGTATTAAATAAATATTGAATACTGATTTATATAAAAAATGAGATGCAGCAAGAATATAATTTTATGTAACAAAATTGTAATAAATAGATGTTTTAAGAAATAAAATTAAATCGTAATAACATGTTAATCAATTGGTTATGTATTTTGTTTTTATTTCAAACGTTATAGTAACATTTTAGAAAGCTTAATTTTATGTTAATATATAGTTTTGAAATAGTAAAAATAATGAAGCATTAAAAATATATAATGATGAATAAAAAAATAATGGGTTGGTCAATCATTGCGTCATTCGCAGGATTTTTGTTTGGGTTTGATACCGTAGTTATTTCTGGAGCAGATAAAACACTGCAGTTACTATGGCATTCTACTGATGTTTTTCACGGTTCGGTAGTAATGGCTATGGCTTTATGGGGTACGGTTATTGGAGCCATTTTTGGAGGTATTCCAACAAATCAATTAGGCCGCAAAAAAACTTTGCTAATTATAGGATTGCTTTTTGCTGTTTCTGCACTAGGTACAGCATTAGCTAATAACCCGTGGATCTTCGCTATTTTCAGATTTGTTGGCGGTTTAGGAATTGGTGCTTCAACAATTGCTGCGCCGGGTTATATCTCCGAGATTGCTCCTGCTAAAGACAGAGGCCGTTTAGTAGGTTTTTACCAATTCAATATTGTACTTGGAATTCTTTGCGCTTTTTTATCTAATTATTTACTGAATGATATCGGAGAAAACTCATGGAGATGGATGCTGGGCATTCAGGTTTTTCCTTCATTGATTTATTCGATTTTGGTCTTTAATATTCCGGAAAGCCCAAGGTGGCTATTGTCTGAATCCAAAATAGATGAAGCTAAAAAAGTGCTGCAGAAAGTTTTTTCCAAAGATGAAATTGATCAATTTATTGAAGAGGTAAATAGTGACAATATTGCAACTCCAAGTTATGAGAATATTTTCATGAAGAAATACAGAGTTCCTCTACTGTTAGCTTTTTTGATGGCATCATTTAATCAGCTGTCAGGTATAAACGCATTTTTATATTATGCGCCAAGGATTTTTGGAGAAGCTGGATTGGGAGCTGATGTTGCTCTTTTAAGCAGCATTGGTATTGGGTTCATAAATTTGATTTTTACAATGGTCGGAGTCTTTTTGATAGATAGGTTAGGGCGTAAAATTTTAATGTATATTGGATCTATAGGCTATATCACTTCGTTAAGTCTTGTTTCCATGGCATTCTTTTTTCATTGGACAGGAATGTTTGTACCGGTATTTTTATTCTTATTTATAGCATCTCATGCTATTGGTCAAGGTGCAGTAATCTGGGTGTTTATATCTGAAATTTTTCCAAATCATTTAAGGTCATCAGGACAGGCATTCGGGAGTACAACACACTGGGTTTTGGCGGCTATCATTCCTTCCTTGATTCCTTTTCTATTTAGTACAATCGGGGCAGGAACTGTCTTCTTATTTTTTGCAGTAATGATGGTTTTTCAGCTTGTATTTGTATTTGTAATGATGCCGGAAACCAAGGGAATTTCTTTAGAACAGCTTAGTAAAATATTAATTAAAAAATAATTAGAATGAACAGTACATTAATTAGAGGAATTTTTAAAAGCATATTTTTCATTCTATTCTTGATTGTAATGAATAGTTGTAATAGTACTGCTCAAACAAGTACTAAAAAAACAGCATCAAATGAAGATTTATATAGGCCAAATTTACATTTTACTCCCAAAAAAGGATGGATGAATGACCCCAACGGCATGTTTTTTTATAAAGGTCTTTATCATTTGTATTTTCAGCATTATCCTGATAAAAATCTATGGGGGCCTATGCATTGGGGACATGCCACAAGCAGGGATATGATAACATGGAAAGAACAGAAAATTGCACTTTATCCTGACGAGAAAGGATATATTTTTTCAGGTAGCTCAGTTGTTGACGTGAATAACACTTCAGGTTTTGGAAGTCTAAAAAATCCGCCTATTGTAGCAATTTTTACCTATCATGATCCTGTTAAAGAAAAAGCAGGAGCTATAGATTATCAATCCCAGGCTATTGCTTATTCGCTGGATGAAGGGATGACATGGACAAAATATAAAGGAAATCCAGTAATAAAAAATCCAGGGATTAAAGATTTTAGGGATCCAAAAATGATGTGGGATACAGTTCACAATCAATGGATAATGATTCTGGCTGCCGATGTGGAAACCAAAATATACCGTTCTTCAAATTTAATTGATTGGGAATTGGCTTCAGCATTTGGAAAGAATTTAGGAGTACATGGAGCACCTTGGGAATGTCCAGACTTTTTTCCTATAAAAGCTGAAGGAACAGACGAAACAAAATGGGTGCTTTTGCAAAGTATTAATCCCGGCGGTCCAAATGGAGGATCTGCAACACAATATTTTGTTGGTGACTTTGACGGAAAAACGTTCACGTTAGCTGATTCATTTGCAAAAGATTTAAACATTGTCGATGCATTATGGGTTGACTATGGCAAGGATAATTATGCTGGAGTTACCTGGTCCAATGTTCCAGAAGCGGACGGGCGTAAATTATTTATAGGCTGGATGTCAAATTGGGAATATGCCATGAAGGTGCCAACTGAAAATTGGAGAAGCAGTACAACTATTCCAAGAGAGCTGAAACTTATAAATACAGATGGTCATTATAGAATTGTTTCTTTTCCTGTAAAAGAATTGGATAAATATATTTCTAAGACAATTAAAAAGGATCATCTTACTATTGATAAGACAACTGTGATAGCTGATAAATCTACTGCGGATATCTCAAAATTAGATATTCATTTTACAATGAAAGGTTTAAAGGAAGATAAGTATGATTTTATTTTATCAAATAAGGAAAACAATGCGGTGCATTTTGGAATCAGCAAAAAAGACAAATGCTTTTATATTGATAGAAGTAATGCAAGCCAAAAAACATTTTCAGATGATTTTGCAAAGAAAATTTCAAAAGCTCCGATTACTTCAGATTTTGATTCAATTGAAGTGAGGATAATTATTGATAAGACTTCAATTGAAGTATTTTATAATAATGGAAAAACAGTTATGACTGAGATTTTTTTCTCAGATAATCCGATGGAGTCCTTCTCAATAGCAAAGGCAGACTCCGCTTTTGAACTTAAAAATATAATCATAAACCAATTAAACATTAAATAAATGCAGCTATACTAAACTAAAACTAAAACCAAATAACCAAAAACAAATTTAAACCATGATTAATAAAATGAAAAACATGAAAAAGAGTATAACAATATGCTTGCTTTTTTTTGTATCTCTGATTTCCGCCCAGCAGATTCAAATAAAGGGAGTTGTTAAAGGAGAAGATGGTCTGGGGCTTCCAGGTGCTAATATAAATTTAAAGGGGAGTAATACTGCTGCTTCTTCGGATTTTGATGGAAAGTTTAAAATAAATGCCAAGATTGGGGATGAATTAATAGTGACATTTATTGGATACAAATCAAGGTCTGTAAAAGTAGATGATATTGATAAAACATATAATATTGTATTAGTAGATGAGAACAATACTCTTAAAGAGGTAGTTATTGTTACAGGATATACATTAGAGAAAAAATCTGAAATATCAGGTTCAGTTTCGATAGTGAAAATGGGTGAAATTACAAAACAGCCCACCCCTAATCTATTAACAGCTCTTCAAGGCAGGGTTGCTGGATTGCAAATAAATTCTGGAGGAACACCTGGAGGAAGTGATACGCAGATTGTTATTAGAGGATTAACCACAGTAAACAGTGGTTCTGCACCTCTTTGGGTAATAGATGGGGTTCAAACCACTAATTCTTCGGGATTAAATCCAGATGAGATAGAGTCTATACAGGTTTTGAAAGACGGGGCTTCAGCAGCTATATATGGAACTTCAGCAGCTAATGGGGTAATTGTTGTTACGACTAGGAAAGGGAAAAAAGGAGTTTCTGAATTTACTTTTAAAACAGAAACAATAATAAACAAATTAAGAGATAAAATTAGTTTACTAAATGCTCAGCAATGGGCAGATGTCACTTATCAGGCGCAGCTTGGTGCAGGAATTACCACACCAACGCATCCTGTTTTAATAAATAATGGTTCAGGCTTTACTATACCGCAATATTTAGACCCTAATGCGGTGCAGACAGCTTCAGATACGAATTGGGTGAATGAAATTGTTGGCGATTCGTATTCTTCAAATACCGATTTTGGTTATCGAAAAGGAACTGATAAATTGAGTTTGTATACCCAAGTAAGTTATTCAGAAGACAATGGAATTCAAAGGTATACTAATTATAAAAGACTTAATGCCAGGCTAAATACTTCGTATAAGTTTTTCGGCGACAGATTAACGATTGGTGAGAACTTTTTATATTCAAAAATTGATGAAGTGAAGGCCAATGAATTTGAAAATGCAATTCTTCAAAATCCGCTGATTCCTGTTTATACTAATTTAGGTGATTATGCTGCGCCTATGTCTGGAGGACTGCAGGATAAACCTAATCCATTAGCCAACTTATGGAGTAATAGAAATAATATTCAAAAAATTAATCGTTTTCTTGGAAATGTATATGGCAATTTTAAAATACTGGACGGCTTAGTTTTCAATAGCATATTGAATTTTGATTATAATACATTCAATTTTAATACAGCAACAGAAGCATTCTCTGTAAATGGTTCTATACCTTCTGTTTTTCAGAATATTGCTACTGATGACGTAGATAATAAAAACAGTGCTACCATTTTTACAAATACATTGGAGTATAACAAAAGTTTTGGAAGAAGTAGAATTTCATTGTTAGGAGGAATTGAAAATACAGCCAGAGAAGAGGAATTTCACAATAATTTGATAAGAGGTGTTGACATAACTGATCCTTCGGGATATGTCGTAAGAGACGATGCTGAATTTCAAACCATTGAAGATAAGATTCAATCTTATAAAATATCGCAATTTGGATCTGCAAAATATGTTTTTGATGATAAATACGTATTGTATGGTTCCTTAAGAAGAGACGGTTCTTCCCGTTTTGGACCCAATAACAGATATGGAATTTTCCCCGCAGCATCAGCAGCCTGGAATGCCAGTAATGAGAAATTTTTAAAAGACAATAAAACGCTGTCCAATTTGAAATTGCGTTTCTCTTGGGGGATTAATGGAAATGATTTAATTGGAGATTATTTATACCTGTCCAGTTTTGTAAACAATACTTCTGGAGGTGTTATTGAAAATTCAGATTATGACATTGATGGTGACGGTATCGGCTCTTCGGGTGGTGTTGTACAAAAGAGACAAGCTAACCCAGACATAAAATGGGAAACCACGACCCAATATGATGCTGGATTTGATATTGGTTTTTTTGATAACAGATTACAGTTAAACACTGATTTTTATATAAAAACGACTGATAATTTAATTCTTACTCCTATCGCCCTGGCTGTGGCTGGAGAATCAACCCCTCCTACAATTAATGCTGGTTCTGTAAGTAACAAAGGAGTTGAAACGGTGCTGAGTTATAAAAGCGCACCAGCTAATGATTTTACGTATGGAATTGATTTGAATTTTTCTAAATATGAGAATAATGTAGAAAGTCTTGATTCGGATTCGAATTTTTTACTCAATGGTGTTTCGATTACGCAAAAAGGCGCTCCAATTGCCTCTTTTTACGGTTTGATTGCTGATGGAATTTTTAGAACTCCTGAAGAGGTGGCAGTTCATGCTGATCAGCCTGGCAAAGCTCTTGGAAGAATCAGATACCGAGATGTTAATAAAGATGGTGTTATTAACCAAAGTGACAGAACTATAATTGGAAATCCGCACCCTGATTTTACGTATGGTATTAATTTAAACGCTGCTTACAAAGGATTTGATGCTAGCTTGTTTTTTGATGGTAAACAAGGAAATGATATCTACAATGCCCAGCGTCAGCTAGGTGACTTTACCTATTTTGGATTTAATTATGGCACTAATACACTGGATGCCTGGACACCAAGTAACGCTAATTCAAATATCCCTGCCTTATCTACTTTGAACAGCAATAACGAACTGCAGCCTTCCAGTTATTTTGTAGAAGACGGATCTTATTTCAGGTTAAAGACTATAACTCTGGGGTATTCCCTGAATAAGGATTTAGTGAATAAGCTTGGAATGGGCAGCCTTCGATTCTATTTTGTGGGACAAAATTTATTCTCTTATACTTCTTTCACTGGATTTGATTATGAAGTACCTGGACTGAGTGCTGGCGGTATTGGTGTTGCAGGATATGGGGTTCCTCATTACAAGTCTTTGGCTTTTGGTATTAATGCTAAATTTTAATTAAACAAATTATGAAAATAAAACTTAAAATAGTGTTTGCATGCGTGTTAGGATTACAAATGACATCATGTGTGACTGACAGCGATTTAGATGTAACTGAATATAATGTTCTTTCCGAAACAAACGTTGATCCTGATCAATTTGTAATTGCGGCATACAGCGCTTTGGATTATCGCTACAATACGGGACAGACTAGAGACAACTGGCCTTTTGACCATGCGCCATCAAACTGGGTGACTTGTGATATTCGCTGCGGAGATGCTTACAAAGGAGGTGGAGGGACTGGTGATAATCCTGGCGGTGGTATGCATCAGTTAGAAACTCAGAATTTATTTCCTTCGAGCGAGAATGTATATAATCTGTGGCGTGCTATCTACTTTGGTATTAAAAGAGCAAATACAGGATTGAAAGCGTTAAACGCAGTCGATGCAGCCCAATTTCCGAATAAAGAGGTGAGAATTGGAGAACTAAAAGTATTAAGAGCTCACTTTTATTTTGAGGCAGTAAAGAATTTCGGTTCTATAGTGTGGATTGACGAAAATACTCCAGCGGGCGATATAAATAAAATTCCAAATTCATTTGATTTCAATTTTATGTGGTCAAAGATTGAAGGAGATTTAAATGATGCTATTTCAAAATTACCAGATACTCAGACTGAGTCTGGCAGGATTAATAAAGTAACTGCTTATGCTTTTTTATGTAAAGCACAAATTTTTCAAAAGAAATGGGGTGATGCAATTGTAAGCGCGAATTATGTAATCAATTCGGGTAAGTACAGCTTAGTTCCAAATATTGAAAAATTATATTCAGAGCCGGGGTATGGAAATTTAGAAAATGTTTTTGCAGTGCAGTATTCTATAAACGATGGTTCAAGTCTAGGTAACCTTAATTTTGGAAATTTATTGAATGCGCCTGACAGCCCAGGAGATGATGTCAATAATCCATATCTAAATGGCGATGATTTTAATAAACCTTCTCAAAATTTAGTGAATGCCTACAAAGTGGGTGAAGACGGTTTGCCATTATTTGATTCTTTTAATAACTCGAATATTACTCCAGCAGATTTAGTTGACCCAAGACTTGATCATGCTATAGGAAGACCTGGCATTACATGGAAAGACTGGGCTGCAAGACCACAACAGGAAAACTGGAGCAGAGATGCTTCTACCTATGGTTATTTTGAAGGGAAAAAAAATGTTATTTCTCCAAACTCAAGCGGTTTAGCATCAAACCCTACTGGTTTTCCATGGGCACTTGGTAATTTAGATTTTCCTATAATTAAGTACAGTGATGTTTTACTATGGAAAGCTGAAGCATCTATTGAAAACGGAAATATAGCAGAGGGTATTTCATTAATTAATATGATTAGAACTAGGGCTAAAAATTCTCCTTATGTAAAAGATTTTGCTAATCCATCGATAAATGCTGCCAATTATTTGATAAATACCTATCCTTCAAATTTATCTAAAGATCAAGCTACAAAAGCTTTAAGAATGGAAAGAAGATTAGAATTGGCAAATGAAGGACATACGTACTACGATCTAGTTAGATGGGGTATTGCTGAACAATATGTTAATAATTATATCGAAACCGAAAAGACCAGACGTAGTTATTTACAAGGAGCTTCTTTACAGCCACACGAATTATATCTTCCTATTCCTCAAGTCGAAATAGACGCAAGTTCAGGTGTTTATAAGCAGAGAGCTGGCTATTAATAAAAATAACTAACCAAAACCAAATTTTTAATATTATGAAAACAATAAAGAAACAGCTTTCGTTTTTTAAAATAGCAGCAGTATTTTTTGCAATAGCTATTACTCTATTTGCCTGCAGCAAAGATGACAACTTTAATGATAATGTTCCAGATTACACGGAATCTATTATCCAGTCTTTCAAAGTTGGCAATAAATATGCCGATATTAATCATACTATTGGGACTATTACTATGACACTGCCATCAGGCAGCGATTTGAAACATGTAGCTGTAGAAATAAAAATTCCAGATTCGGCGACAATTCTGCCAGCATCTGGAACTACTCTAGACTTCAGTGCGGGGCCTATAACATTTGAAGTGAAATCAACAAATGGTGCACATAGAACGTATACCGTTAGTATTGCTGCTTATGGAGATCCTAAAATGCTATCCTTTGCGATTGGAGATAAAAATGGAGTTATTGATGAAGTAAAAGGAACCATCGAAGTAGAAATTGGAAGTCAAGACGGAAACTTAAGCAGTCTGGCTCCATCATTTGTAATTGCCGAGGGAACAACTGTTGATTTTGCTTCTGGTGTTGCCAGAGATTTTACATCACCGAAAGCCTATACTATTTTATCAAATAATGGCTATACTGCCAAACAATATTCAGTTACTGTTAAACAGACAAAAGCACCTTCAATAGAATCTTTTGAAATAAATGGTACTGCAGGTATTATTGATAATGCTGCAGGTTCAATTGTAGTGATCTTGCCTGCGGGAACGAACTTAGCTAGTTTGTCTCCAGTAATTACTTTGCCTGCTGAACAAACTGTAAGCCCAAGTTCTGGAGTTAATCAAGATTTCTCTAATGGAGCTGTACAATATACTGTTACCAATAAAGAAAATTTAACTAAAGTGTATAGCGTGACTGTTCAATCAATTGCTGCTACTAAATATGCTTTTTTAGGACTTGATGACAATATTAGTTCATTAAAAGATGACGATGCAAAAGCAGCTGCTACTTGGATGCAGGCTGCCTATGGCGCTGACTTTAAATACATTAAAATTGATAACATTTCAGCTCAAAATATTGGAGATGTAAAAGTAGCAATGCTGTATTATTTAACACCAAAAGAAGATTTAGGCTTTTCTGCAACAGCAACGGATGTGTCTACAATGCTGCCTGCTGCTTTAAGAGCAGGAAGTTCTCAGGCACAGGTTCTTAAATCATGGGTAAAAGGCGGCGGAGATATGCTTATCGCCGGTGATTCAACTCCTTTTATATTTTCACTGGGAAGAGTTCCTGCAAATTTTGGTGCTGCGAGAGCTCCAGGGAATTATGTGTATTCTGAGTTTGGCTGTGCCGGTTCCAATGGATGTTATGATACAGGGAAACCAGCCGATGATATTTGGGGATTAGGAATGAGAGATGCCAATAACTCGGGTAACAGAAGAGGTCATGCGATTTTCAAAAATTTAACTTTTGAAAATGGAGAGTATCTTCCATTACAAAATAGTGCCAATAGAGAAGTGAGATTAATCTGGTGGCAGCATTTTGATGGTATTTTGAATCCAAGCTGCTGTGGTTCTGATGCTGCTGCACAATTTGAAAAAACAATGACAGCAGTTAAATTTGGTACATTAAGACATATTGGGGATGCATTTGGTTATGGTGCTGTAGAATTTAAAAGAACTGACTTAACAAATGATGCCGCTTTTGATTCTCAGATTCCAACTGACTTCAAAGGACATATATTTGTTATTTCAAATACAATTGTAGGTTATGAATGGAATTCAAATGGATCTACAAATGCCTATCAAAATAACATAGAAGTGTTTACCAAAAACATCTTGGATTATTTGTATGGACTTGATAACAATTAATAAATCTATTAATTTTTTTTAAAAAAATGGATGAAGTAAAACATATCATAGCGGGTTATAATAAATCTGTTATGATATGTTGACTTAAAAACAATTAAAATTAAATTTTTACAAATGAAAAATAAAACATCAATCTTTAAATATGTTTTGCTGCTGGCAATTGCAGTAATAACATATTCTTGTGAAGAGCGTCTCAATTATGATGATGAGCTTCCAACTACACTTAATATTATTCAATCAATCAAAATAGGCGAAACAGAAGCGGCTATTGATGATTTATCGGGTATAGTAAATTTTGTTTTGCCTTCTGATACGAATTTATCGGCTGTTGAATTAAATATAGAAAGTGCAGATGGAGTTGCCATATCTCCAGCTTCAGGTACAATAGTCGATTTAACAAGCCCTATTTCAGTTACCGCAACATCAGGAGGCAAAACAAGAAAATATATTATTAATGCCCGTCTGCTTCCAAGCCAGATTGCATTTGTAAACGGTGCCGCTTCAATAGATTTAATAGAAGATGATGATGTTAAGGCAGCAGCGCAATGGACAAAAGATACTTACGGCGGTAAATTTGTTTATATCCCATTTTCAGATCTTACAATTGATGCTTTAAAATCGGTGAATGTTGTTTTCTTTTACCATGACGCTGTAGGAACATCAGCTCTGCCTCAGGAAAGTTTAGATAAAAAAAGTGTATTAATCCAGTATGTTGTTGAAGGTGGAAAAATGCTTTTAGGCGGTATGGCAACTAGTTATGCAGCCGTATTGGGCAGAGATAAAAGCGGTCTTTTAACGCTTAAGGGTAATGGCGCTGGTGGACCCAATCCGGATACTTGGGGTATAGACGGAGGAGTAAATTTTCAAAGTGATCAAAGAAATCATCCTATTTATAATTTCACACAAGTTATTTCGACTGATGGCAATGGTTATTTTCCGGTTATTAATGCTGGGTATAAAGAGGATCATAATAATTTATGGGATTTAGGTCCGTTATTAGCTCCTGGCAGCCAGCTAGGCCAGTTTGCTGAATTTCAAAGACTGTATGGAGGAAAAGTTTTAGCGACTTGGAGCGGTGTTGCTGATGAAGCAGTTGCAGGAATTGTTGAATTCACGCCAAATTCTGTGTATGCAGGAACTATCATTGGTATTGGAATAGGGGGTATGGAATGGGCTATGAATGATGGCAGAATAAATACATACGAGTCTAATATCAAGGGAATTTATCGCAATTCAATTGATTATCTAGGCACTAAATAAATGTTATGCAGAATATAAATGAGGTTAAGTTTATATTAGTTAATTAATTAAGTAATTTTAGGGTAAGACTAAGCTCTTGCCCTTTAATTTATTAAAATAATAAAAAATGATTAAATTATTAAAAGTGAAAGCAGTAACATTTGGAGAAGTATTATGGGATGTTTTTCCAACTCACAAGAAAATAGGAGGAGCGCCATTAAATGTTGCTCTTAGAATGAAATCGTTCGGGGCAGAATCAATGATTATCAGTAAAGTTGGTTCTGATGCTGATGGTGAAGAAATTGTTTCTTTTTTATCTGAAAAAGGATTAGACACTAATGTACTTCAGATTAGCCAAGAGTATAAAACAGGCGTTGTCAATGTGATGATTAATGAAAAAGGAAATGCTTCCTACGATATTTTATACCCTTCTGCATGGGATAAAATAAGATTGAATGATGATATTAAGAAAAAAGTTTCTGATGCTGATGTTTTTATTTTCGGAAGTTTAATCTGCAGGGATGAGGAATCCAGATCAACTTTAAATACGTTACTGGACTACGCAAAATATAAGGTTTTTGATGCTAACTTGAGAGCCCCATATTATACAGCGGATGTATTGACTGAACTTATGATGAAAGCCGATTTTATTAAGCTTAACGATGAAGAATTATTTGAAATAAGCAGGAAAATGGACTCGCCGTATAACTCTTTTGAGCAGAATATTAAATTTATTGCTGACAGGACAAATACTAAACAAGTATGTGTAACAAAAGGTGCATTTGGAGCCGTTTTGTACTATGATGAGAAGTTTTACTATAACAGCGGGTATTTTATTAAAGTTGTTGATACTGTTGGTGCGGGGGATTCCTTCTTAGCTTCATTAATACTAAGACTTCTTAAAGGGAAATCACCTCAAAAATCATTGAATTATGCATGCGCTGTAGGAGCTTTAGTGGCAGGAGAGGAAGGAGCAAATCCAAAGATTTCTGAAAAAGTAATTAGTGATTATATGAAAATTGAGAAAAAAATTAAAAAAACAGATTAAATAATCTATATAATAAATTATGCTTTTTTTAATCAGATTTTAGCATATAGTTAAAGTTTGCTCCATTTATTTTTAGGTTAATGAATTATATGTATGTTTTAACTTCTGGCTGCTTTTTTAATTTGACAGGCAGGAGTGAAAACTTGGTGTTTATTATATCCAATTAAACGTATCATTTCATTAACATTGTTTTCCAGCCCTATTTACGGCTGGAAAGGAACACTGGTTCCATTTTCTCTTTTATTTTTATCAGACAACAGGCAGCAATAGGTGCCTTGATGTCTGAGGTTTCCTGAACCAATTCATGGTGTCAGGACAAGCTCTCGGAAGTTTAGTATGTTAGATTATTACTGAGCTGTTCTATCCTTGGTTCCACTTTCTTTTTTCGATTTAAGCCATATATATTATGCTTTTGCATGAATATCGGCTTTTCAATTACTCTTTGTGCTGTTTCTGATATAAGAGACACTAAGAAGTAGTATTTTATGATATGGAGCAAAATTTAAAATTCATTAAATAATTTCAACTAACCATCAAACTAACCAATTAACTAATGATGAAAATGAAACCACTAGATGCAAATCATAGGTATGCATCCCTTTGTTTTTTTTTGGCAGCAAAAGCTCAGAAGAAGAACCAAAAAACAACAACTGATGTGAATAAAAACAAGCTCTCAGGAGCCAGTGATCTTACTAAACGAATAAAAAATGGAACCAATTCTGCATTATTATGGGGACTATTAGTTTTTATAAACTACACGTATTCACAGCAACCAGTACTTCATCTCAATTATAATGAAGCCTCTGGAATAAGTTCAATAAAGAATGTTATAGACAATACTTCGTTTCAAATAAGCAATACATTCAATAAACCTGAAAGAGTTCCTGGGATTTATGGTAACGCCCTGCGGACAGACGGGTTTTCTACATGGGTCTCAGGTGATTTCTCAGCAGCTCTTCAAGGACAGGTTACCATCGAAACATGGATTTCGTTAGAGTCCTACCCATCCGATGATGAGGTACCCTATAACGGCTTAACACCATCGGCAATCGTTTCGCAGAGAAAAGATGGAAAAGGCTTTTCAATGGGGATAAATACTTTTGGAGAGTGGTGGTTTGAGGTAAATCTATCCGGTCAGATTTATAAAGTGAAATCACCGGCTAACTTTCCATTATACCAGTGGGTTCATGCGGCAGCGGTCATCGATGCTCCAAACGGCACTTTAAAATTAGTGCTAAACGGAAATGTGGCAACGTCAACGACTATTCCCACTAATTCGATATTTACTAAAGCTGATTCACCTTTATTAATAGGTAAAAGCGAAGTTAATAAGACGATGGGGATTTTTTTAATAAATTGTCTGAATGCGGCCATTGATGAAACAAAAATTTATGCAAGAGCAAAACCAGTTTCTGAATTATTGTCTGATTATTCTAGTGGAATTGCAGCAGCAGCAACTACTGGAGAGCAGGCAATTGCTGTGCCTGAGAGCAGATTTGAAAACGATCGTTTAAGACCTGTTTTTCATGCGATGCCTCCAGCAAACTGGACAAATGAACCACACGGGCTTGTAAAGTACAACAATATGTATCATATGTTTTATCAAAGGACTCCAAACGGACCTTTTAAAACGGAAATGCACTGGGGACATATGACAAGCAGTGATCTGGTTCATTGGGAGAATAAAAAAGATGCCCTGTGGCCAACTTTGGATGGCGGTTCTACTAACGGTACTGATATGAAGGGAATATGGTCTGGTGATGTAATTGTAAAGGATAATGTAGCGCATGCTCTTTACACCAGCGTAAATCATGGGAGTATGTACAATCCAGGAATTTCATTGGCCACAAGCGGGGATTCGGGGCTGGAGAACTGGACAAAGAAAGGACCGGTTATTAACAGACAATTTGTTAATGATTTTAGAGATCCTTACCTATGGAAAGATGCTAATACAGGTAACTATAATATGATTATTGGCGCGGCAGTCGGTACTGGAGGAGGACTTGATTTTTACAGTTCATCAGATTTGGTGACATGGAATCACAAGGATCAGTTTTCTACTGTAAGTTTCGGACAGATGGATATTGGTTCGGTAATATGGGAGATGCCTGTTTTTGAATCTCTTGGAAATGGCAAATATTTATTAATTAATTCAAGTTGCTAGTTAATTGATTTGTTTAATTGTAATCCAAATACAAACAATGTAAGCTTTATTAGAAA